>NZ_LZJH01000147.1:0-269397 GCF_001666745.1 Mycobacterium sp. E2699
CGACCGCCGTCCCGGCCGCCCTGTCGACCCGCGACAAGCTGGCGCAGCTGCTGATGGTCGGGGTGAAAGACGCCGACGACGCCCGCGCGGTGGTCACCCGCTACCACGTCGGCGGCATCTTCGTCGGCGGCTGGACGGACCTGTCCCTCTTCAAGGGCCCGCTGGCCGACATCGTGCGCAGCGCCGGCCCGTTGCCGCTGGCGGTCGGCGTCTTTCACCCCGACCATCAGCAGCTGCGCCAGCTTGTCGCGGGTCGACAGGGCGGCCGGGACGGCGGTCGGGTCGGCGCAGACCGGCGGCGCGGGGGACGCCGCCGGCTTGCCGGTCGAGGCGCTGGGCGTCCGTGCGGCGTGGTGGCCACAGCCGGCAACCAGCGCTGCCGCGACGGCGAGCACGGCCAGGATCCGGGGGAAAGCCATCGGGACATGTTGTCACGGCGGGCGTTTCGTCCCGCCCGCCAGGGGGCATCAGCGGTACGTTGGCCAGAGCATTTGCCTGGCAGGGAGGAGCCGGCGATGGCGGGGTTCTCGTTGGCTGCCGCGGCCAGCATCGCGGCGGGGCTGATGATCGGCGCCGCGGCGACCGTCGGCGTCACGCTCGCCGTCGGGGACCACAAGACGGCGCCGGCACCGACCGCGCCGGCCGTGCGGAACCCCGCTGGGCCGTATCTGGTGGACTACGGCTCTCGCTGCTGGCATGGTCACTGCGTCCCGTGGCCGTGACTCGGCGGCCCGGCCGGCCGCGGCGGTTCTGCTAGGTTGGCCCTAGGTCGGACGCCACCCAGAGGAGCCATGTTGAACCGGATCATCGCGCCCGCCGCCGCGAGCGTGGTGGTGGGTCTGTTGCTGGGCGCGGCCGCGATCTTCGGGATCACGTTGATGGTGCAGCAGGACACGAAGCCGCCACTCCCCGGGGGCGATCCGCAGTCGTCAGTGCTCAACCGGGTCGAGTACGGCAACCGTAGCTAGCCCCGGGTCGCGAGCGCGGATCGCCGCACCGGCCCCCGCCCCACCGGCTGCCTCGCGCCGCTGGTTGCTGCTGGTCGGCGCCGTCGCGCTGGCGCTGACGTTCGCGCAGTCGCCCGGGCAGGTCTCCCCCGACACCAAGCTCGACCTCACCGCCAACCCGCTGCGCTTCCTCGCCCGCGCGACCAACCTGTGGAACAGCGAGCTCCCCTTCGGCCAGTCGCAGAACCAGGCCTATGGCTACCTGTTTCCGCACGGCACCTTCTTCCTCGCCGGCCACCTGCTCGGCGTGCCGGGGTGGGTGACCCAGCGGCTGTGGTGGGCGTTGCTGCTGACCGTCGGGTTCTGGGGGCTGTTGCGGGTGGCCGAGACGCTCGGGATCGGCAGCCCGGCGTCGCGGGTGATCGGCGCGGCGGCGTTCGCGCTGTCGCCGCGGGTGCTCACCACGCTCGGCTCGATCTCGTCGGAGACGTTGCCGATGATGCTGGCGCCGTGGGTGTTGTTGCCGACGATCCTGGCCCTCCGGGGCTCGACCGACCGGACGGTGCGCGCGCTGGCCGCGCAGGCCGGGCTGGCCGTCGCTCTGATGGGCGCGGTCAACGCCATCGCCACGCTGACCGGGTGCCTGCCCGCGGCGATCTGGTGGGCGTGCCACCGGCCGAACCGGCTGTGGTGGCGCTACACCGCGTGGTGGGCGTTGGCCCTGTGCCTGGCCATGCTGTGGTGGATCGTGGCGCTGGTGTGCCTGCGCCATGTCAGCCCGCCGTTCCTGGATTTCATCGAATCCTCCGGCGTGACGACGCAATGGTCGTCGCTCACCGAGATCCTGCGCGGCACCGACAGCTGGACGCCGTACGTCGCCCCCACCGCCACCGCAGGCGCCCCGCTCGTCACCGGGTCGGCAGCCGTCCTGGCCACCTGCCTGGTCGCCGCGGCCGGGCTGGCCGGGCTGGCGAGCCCCGCGATGCCGGCGCGGGGCCGGCTGGTGACGATCCTGCTGGTGGGCGTGGTGTTGATGGCCGCCGGCTACAGCGGCGGGCTGGGGTCGCCGTTCGCCCACGGGGTCCAGGCGTTCCTGGACGCCGCCGGCGCGCCGCTGCGCAACGTGCACAAGCTGGGCTCGGTGGTGCGCATCCCGCTGGCGCTGGGCATCGCGCAGCTGCTGGGCCGGGTGCCGCTGCCGGGCCGGGTGTCCGTCCCGGTGTGGCTGCGCGCCTTCGCCCACCCCGAGCGCGACCGGCGGGTGGCCGTCGCGATCGTCGTCCTGACCGCCCTGGCGGTCAGCACCTCGCTGGCGTGGACCGGGCGGCTGACCCCGCCCGGCACCTTCAGCGCGATACCCCGCTATTGGCAGGACACCGCCGACTGGCTCGACCGGCACAACACCGGGACGCCGGTCCCCGGGCGGGTGCTGGTGGTCCCGGGATCGCCGTTCGCCACCCAGGTCTGGGGCACCAGCCACGACGAGCCGCTGCAGGTGCTCGGCAGCAGCCCGTGGGGGGTGCGTGACTCCATCCCGTTGACCCCGCCGCAGACCATCCGGGCGCTGGATTCCGTCCAACGCCTGTTCGCCGCCGGGCGGCCCTCGGCCGGCCTCGCGGATACCCTGGCCCGGCAAGGCATTTCGTACGTCGTGCTGCGAAACGACCTGGACCCCGACACGTCGCGCTCGGCGCGCCCGATCCTGGTGCACCGCGCCATCGAGGGCTCGCCGCGGTTGCAGAAGGTGGCGCAGTTCGGCGCGCCGGTGGGCCCCGGCACGGTGGCGGGTTTCGTCGCCGACAGCGGGCTGCGCCCCCGCTACCCGGCGGTGGAGATCTATCGGGTCGCCTCGTCAAATGGCGGGCCCGGGGATCCGGGCGCGCCGTACCTCGTCGACACCGACCGGCTGGCCCGGGTCGACGGCGGGCCCGAGGTGCTGCTGCGTCTCGACGAGCGGCGACGGCTGCTGGGCGAACCGCCGCTGGGTCCGGTGCTGATGACGGGCGACGCGCGCGGCGCCGGGCTGGCCGCGCCCGTCGTCACCGTCACCGACACCCCGGTGGCCCGCGAGACCGACTACGGCCGCGTCGACCAGCATTCCTCGGCGATCCGGGCGCCCGGCGACGCGCGGCACACCTTCAACCGCGTCCCCGACTACCCCGTCCCCGGCGTCGACCCGGTGTTCGGCGCCTGGAACGGCGGCCGCATCACCGTGTCGAGTTCGTCGTCGGATTCCACCGCGATGCCCGACGTCGCGCCCGCGGCCTCCCCGCCCGCCGCGATCGACGGCGACTCGGGAACCGCGTGGGTGTCCAACGCGCTGCAGTCCGCCGTCGGGCAGTGGCTGCAGGTGGACTTCGACCACCCGGTGAGCAATGGCGCGATCACGCTCACGCCCAGCGCGACCGCCGTCGGCGCCCAGGTCCGCCGCATCCTGGTCGAGACCGCCAACGGCAGCACGACGCTGCGGTTCGACGAGCCCGGCAAGCCGCTCGCGGTCGCGCTGCCCTACGGCGAGACCCCGTGGGTGCGGGTCACGGCCGCCGGCACCGACGACGGCTCGCCCGGCGTGCAGTTCGGCATCACCGACCTGTCGGTCACCCAGTACGACGCGTCCGGCTTCGCCCACCCCGTCGACCTGCGGCACACGGTGCGCGTGCCCGGCCCGCCGCCGGGCTCGGCGATCGCGGCCTGGGACCTGGGCTCGGAGCTGCTGGGCAGACCCGGCTGCGCCCAGGCGCCCGACGGCGTGCGCTGCGCGGCCTCGATGGCGCTGGCGCCGGAAGAGCAGGTCAATTTCAGCCGGACCCTGACCGTGGCCGCCCCGGTGGCGGTGACACCGACGGTGTGGGTACGACCACGGCAGGGACCCAAGCTGGCCGACCTGATCGCGGAGCCGAAAACGACTCGGGCCCAAGGCGATTCCGATGTGGTGGACGTTCTCGGCTCGGCGTTCGCGGCCACCGATGGCGACCCGGCCACCGCGTGGACCGCGCCGCAGCGGGTGGTGCAACACCGGTCGCCGCCGACGCTGACCGTCACGTTGCCGCGGCCCACCGAGGTCGCCGGCCTCCGCGTGACGCCCAGCCGGTCGGCGCTGCCGGCGCACCCGACGGTGCTGGCCGTCAACCTCGGCGACGGCCCGCAGGTCCGGCAACTGAAAACGGATGGGCCGCAAACCCTTTCGCTGCAACCCCGGGTGACCGACACCGTCAGCATCAGCCTGCTCGACTGGGAAGACGTCATCGACCGCAACGCGCTGGGCTTCGATCAGCTCAAGCCGCCGGGGCTGGCGGATGTGGCGGTGCTCGGCGCCGACGGCAATCCCATCGCGCCCGCCGACGCCACGCGCAACCGGTCTCGCGAGATCACCGTCGGCTGCGACCAGGGGCCGGTTATCGCCGTCGCGGGCCGGTTCGTGCACACCTCGATCCGCACCACCGCGGGCGCACTGCTGGACGGCGAACCGGTGGCGGCGCTGCCCTGCGACCGGGATCCGGTCGCGCTGCCGGCCGGCCAACAGGAGCTGCTGATCAGCCCGGGCGCCCAGTTCGTCGTGGACGGGGCCCGGCTGTCCACCCCGGCCGCCGCCGACATGCCCGACGCCCCGCTCACCGGTGCCCCCACCGGCACCTGGGGCCCGAGCCGCCGCGAGGTGCGCGCCCCGGCATCAACCACGTCCCGGGTGCTGGTGATCCCGGAATCCATCAACCCCGGGTGGGTGGCGCGCACCAGCACCGGCGCCCGCCTGACACCCGTCGCCGTCAACGGCTGGCAGCAGGGCTGGGTGGTCCCGGCGGGCGACCCCGGCACCATCACACTGACCTTCGCCGCCAACTCGCTGTACCGGGCCGGCCTGGCGGTCGGTCTGGCGTTGCTGCCCTTGCTGGCCGCGCTGGCGTTGTGGCGCACCCGCCGGGGCCGCGGCGACGAGGAACCCGCGCGGCCCTGGCCGTCGGGCCGCTGGGCCGCGGTCGCCGTGCTGGCGGCCGGGGCGGTGATCGCCGGCGCGGCCGGGGTCGTCGCGGTCGGCGCCGCGCTGGGCCTGCGGTATGCGCTGCGCGATCGGCCGCGCCGGCTCCAGGCGGTGACCGTCGCGCTCAGCGCCGGCGGGCTGATCCTGGCCGGGGCGGTGCTGTCCCGGCATCCCTGGCACTCCGTCGACGGTTACGCCGGACATTCCGCGGGCGTGCAACTGCTGGCGCTGACTTCGCTTGCCGTGCTCGCCGCTTCGGCGGTGACCGTGCCGGCCCGGGAGCCGCGGCCCCGCAAGGAGTGACTTTCGGCTGTTGGCTAGGCGTTTTCCGGCTGGTTGACTGGCTATACGTGACGGCCATGGGATGGTTTTCGGCGCCCGAATACTGGCTGGGCAGGCTCGTCGTGGAGCGCGGGGTCGCGGCGATCTACCTGATCGCCTTCGTCGCGGCCGCACGTCAGTTCCGGGCTCTCCTGGGCGAACACGGAATGCTGCCCATCCCACGGTTTTTGGCCAGGCAGTCGTTTTGGCGGGCGCCGAGCCTTTTTCATCTGCGCTATTCGGATCGGCTGTTCGCGGGCGTGGCGTGGCTGGGTGCGGCGCTGTCGGCGGCCATCGTGGCCGGCGCGGCCGACCGCGCGCCGCTGTGGGCCGCGATGCTGGCGTGGCTCGCGCTGTGGGTGCTGTACCTGTCGATCGTCAATGTCGGGCAGACGTGGTACGGGTTCGGCTGGGAGTCGTTGCTGCTGGAGGCGGGATTCCTGATGGTCTTCCTCGGCAACGACCGGGTCGCGCCCCCGGTGCTGACGCTGTGGCTGGCGCGGTTGCTGTTGTTCCGGGTCGAGTTCGGCGCGGGACTGATCAAGCTGCGCGGCGACCCGTGCTGGCGCGACCTGACCTGCCTGTACTACCACCACGAGACCCAGCCCATGCCGGGGCCGCTGAGCTGGTTCTTCCATCACCTGCCGAGGCCGCTGCACCGAATCGAGGTGGCGGGCAACCATTTCGCCCAACTGATCGTGCCGTTCGGATTGTTCGCGCCGCAGCCGGTGGCCGACGTGGCCGCCGTGATCGTGGTGATCACCCAGCTGTGGCTGGTGGCGTCGGGCAACTTCGCCTGGCTCAACTGGGTGACGATCCTGCTGGCGTTCAGCGCGATCGACGACTCGGCTTTCGGGATGCTGTTTCCCGTGCCCGCGCATCCCGCCTGGCCGGCGCCACCCCTGTGGTTCGCCGGCCTGGTGATCGTGTTCGCCGTCACGGTGCTGTTCCTGACGTACTGGCCGGTGCGCAACATGCTCTCCTCCCGCCAGCGAATGAACATGTCGTTCAACCCTTTTCACCTGGTGAACACCTATGGAGCGTTCGGTAGCATCGGCCGCGTCCGGCGCGAGGTGGTGATCGAGGGCACCGACGACAACCAGATCACCGCCCACACCGCGTGGCGAGAGTACGAATTCAAGGGCAAGCCCGGGGCTCTGCGCCGGCCGCCCCGGCAATGGGCGCCGTATCACCTGCGCCTCGACTGGCTGATGTGGTTCGCCGCCATCTCGCCGGGGTATGCGGGGCCGTGGCTGGTGCCCCTGCTGCAGCGGCTGCTGCGCAACGACCGCCCGACGCTGCGCCTGTTGCGGCACAATCCCTTTCCGGATTCGCCGCCCACCTACGTGCGCGCGCGGCTGTATGAATACCGGTTCACGACGTGGCGGGAGTTGCGGCGGGAGCGCGCCTGGTGGCATCGCACGCTCATCGGTCCATACGTGCGGCCGCTGGCCCTGCCGGCTGAGACAGCACCGCGCAACCGTTGAACCCACGCGACCGACGCGGCGATGCCGGGCTCAGGTAACGGGATCGAAGTACAAGGTCCCACCGGTGGTGCTGTACGAGAGGTAGATCGGTATCCCGTCGGGGGCCGGGGTGCCAGGGGCGGGGCCGGCGGTGAGGCCCGTTCCCACGTCGGGGTAACCCGAGAAGGGAAAGATGCCGGAATTGAACCCACTGCTGACAATGCCTATGCCGCCGTTGCTGACCACCTGGTACAGCAGAGTGCCACCGCTGGTGGGGTCGCCAACGTAGACCGAGATGACATCTCCGACTGGCACGTGGGTGGTGCCGACCGGAGTGTTGCCGGGCATCGCGGTCGAGGGGACGACCCCGTAGATACCACCGCTGTCGATGTACCCGACCGACGGGTTCACCGTGGCGCCGGTAGTCGCGCCATCCGTGATCGATATGTAGAGGTTGCCGGAAACCGGCGCTCCGGGAACCGTGGCGTACGGAGTCGCCGGGAGGGTCAGCGGGTTGGCTCCGAACTGCAGAGCGTTCCCCGGATTGTTCAGGAGCACACCCTGATTGAGCGTTCCCGGCAGCGCCTGCACGGGGCTGGTGCCCACCACAACACCCGTGTTCACCCCAACACCCATCTTCGGTGTCGCATAGGTGAGGTCGATGGGGGCCGGAACGCCGTTCGTATATTGCGTCCCGGAGGTCATCACGCCGATGGTGGTTGGCGCGGTGACGATTCCGTTGCCGTAATCCACCGGCGCCATGTACGTGTTGTAGGTGAACACGTCATAGTTGTCGGCGAAGCCGTAGTGGGCCGTGGTGAGTCCCGTCGCGGTGGGCGGGCCGAGGATCGACAGATTGACGTCTTGCGGCGGAACCAGGATGCCCAGTGAGCCGGTGTCGACGATCACCGGAACGCTCGGTCCGCCACCCATGGAGATGTCCACGATTTCGCGGGGGACGATGACGGTCGGCGAGTTGTAGGGCAGCTTCTCATAGGACAAGGTGACGCTGGGCGGGCCGCCGGTGCCGCCGGCGTTCCCGCTCGTGCCCAACAGGCCGCCGAGGCCGCCGGCGCCGCCCTCGCCTCCGGGGACTCCCCCGGCGCCACCCGAGACGCCGCCGGTGCCACCCGGTCCGCCGTTGCCGACGAACAACCCGCCGGCGCCGCCGGTTCCGCCGGTGCCCCCGAGTTCGCCGCCCAGCCCTCCGGGTCCGCCCGTGCCGAACAACAGCGCGCTGCCGCCCGTACCGCCGACGGCGAAGGCTCCGCCGATGCCGCCCGGGCCGCCATTCCCGTACAGCAACCCCCCGGCGCCGCCGACCCCGCCGGGCGCGAACCAACCGCCCAGCCCGCCGGCGGCGCCGGCGCCGATCAGCCCGGCCGGCCCGCCCGGGCCGCCGCGCACCCCGGTTGCGAGGCTGTCGCCGCCGCTACCGCCATTGCCGATCAGCCACCCCCCGGGTCCCCCCGGCGTGCCCACTCCCTGGGTGGTGGTCGTGCCGTTGACCCCGTTGCCTACCAGCGGGCGCCCGGTCAGCGCCACGAAGGGTGCGTTGACCGCGTTGAGCAGAAGCTGCCCGACGCCGGCCGCTTCGCTGGCCGCATACGTGGCGGCGCCCGCATTCAGGGTCTGCACGAACTGGCCATGAAACGCCGCCGCCCGCGCGCTCAACGCCTGAAACGCCATGCCCTGCTCGGAAAACAGCGACGCCACCGCGGTAGACACCTCGTCGGCCGCGGCCGCCAACACCCCCGTGATGGGTGCCGCCGCGGCCGCGTGCGCCGCGTTCATCGTCGAGCCGATACCCGCCAGACTTGCTGCCGCGTCTTCGACCAGTTGCGGCGCCGCGACCGTGAACGCCATGGGACACCTCCGGTTGCCCGTGCGACCGAGCTGCCCCCGCGTTCAGCAATGAATTGATGTTAAGCACCTGAAGTGGCGGATGCCATCCTTCGGGCCACAATCGACTTGCTACAGAAACGGTTACAGCGTCTCGTCCAGCTCGCCGAGCCGGTCGGTCAGCCGCAGGTTCTCCGAGTAGTCGACCGGACAGCAGATCAGCGACACCCCGTCGTCGTCGAGGGCGGCCCGCAGCGTCGGCAACAGCTCCTCGGCGCTGTTGATCCGATAGCCCTTGGCGCCGAAGCTTTCCGCGTAGGTCACGATGTCGGGGTTGCCGAATTTCACGTAGTAGTGCTCGCCGAGTTCGAGGTCCATCTTCCATTCGATGAGGCCGTAGCCGCCGTCCTCCCAGATCAGCACCACGAGGGGAATCCGCTCCCGGACGGCGGTCTCGATCTCCTGGGAATTCATCAGGAATGCGCCGTCGCCGACGACGGCCAGCACCTTGGCGTCGGGCCGCGCCAGCTTGACGCCGAGCGCCCCGGGCAGGGCAAATGCCATGGTGGACAAGCCGTTTGAGATCAGGCAGGTGTTGCGCTCGTAGGTCGGGTAGAGCCGGGCCATCCACATCTTGGTGGCGCCGGTGTCGACCAGCACGACGTCGCTGCGGCCCAGCGCCTCGCGGGTGTCGGCGACCACCCGCGCGGGTGCCAGCGGGTAGCGAGAATCCTGTTGTCCCCGAGCGAATTCCTCGGCGAGCAGGCCCGACCCGGGCACGTCGGCGGCGTGGGTGAAGGTGTGCCCGGCGAGTGCGTCGGTGAGCGCATTGAGGGAATCGCTGATGTCCCCGATGATCCCGACGTCGACCGAGTAGTGCGCGTCGACCTCGGCGGGGAAGCGGTGAACGTGGATGATCCTCTTGTCGGCCTGCGGGTTGATCCGGACCGGGTCGAACTCCTGCAGTTCGTAGCCCACGGCGATGACGGCGTCGGCGTTGTCGAAGCCGAAGTTCACGTAGTCGTGCCGCATGAACCCCAGGGTGCCGATGCTGTTGGGATGGTCGTCGGGCATCACGCCCTTGCCGTGGAAGGTGTTGGCCACCTGGATGCCGAACTCCTCGGAGAACCGGACCAGGGCCTTGGTGGCGTCGGCGCGCGCGGCGCCGTGCCCGGCCAGCACCACCGGGCGCTGCGCCTTGCGCAGTATCTCGACGGCGCGCTCCACCTGCCGCGGGGCCGGCGCGTCGGGGCGAACGACGTTGCGCGGCAACGGCTTCAGGTCGTAGTCGGTCTCGTCGGCGTCGATGTGCTCGGGCACCGCGAGATAGACAGCGGCCGGGCGTTCGGTCTCGGCGACCTTGAACGCCTTGCGGACCATCTCCGGGATGGCCCGCGCGGTGGGGACACCCGCGGCCCACCGGGTGATCGGCGCAAACATCGACACCAGGTCGACGTATTGGTGCGACTCCTTGTATTCCCGGTCCTGGCCCACCTGCGCGGAGATGGCGACCATCGGCGTGCTGTTGGTGGTGGCGTCGGCGACGCCGAGCTGCATGTTGATCGCGCCGGGGCCCAGGGTGGCCGACACCACCGCCGCGCGTCCGGTGACGCGCCCGTACATCTCGGCCATGAAGGCCGCGCCCTGCTCGTGCCGCGTGAGCACGTACCGGATGTGTGATGCGGCCAGCGCCTGCACGAAGCGGATGTTCTCCTCGCCGGGCAGCCCGAAGACGACCGAGACGCCCTCGTTCTCGAGGCACTTGACCATCAGTTCGGCCGCTTTGCTCATCCGGCACCTCCCTCCTCGCCACCCTAGCGGCGACGGTGCGGCGTCAGTCGCGGTGCGGCCCGGCCGGCAACAGCGCGAGAACCGGGATCGTGCGGCTCGTCTTGCGTTCGTATTCCGCGAACCCGGGGTACCGCTTGGCTTGTTCGGCGTATTTCTCGTCGCGTTCGGCGCCCTCGAGTTCGACGGCGTGCACGTCGAGGTGCTCGTCACCCACCTCGATGCTGGCGTCGGGGTGGGCGACCAGGTTCCAGTACCAGGCGGGGTTGCGGTCGGCTCCCGCCGCGGAGGCGAAGACCAGGTAGCGGTCCCCGTCGCGCAGGTACATCATCGGGCTCACCCGTTCCTCGCCGCTGCGCGCGCCGATGGTGTGCAGCAACAGGACAGGGGCGCCCTCGAACTGTCCGCCGACCCGGCCGTGGTTGGCGCGAAACTCCTCGATGTTGCGTCGATTGAAGTCGCTGACGTCGCTGTCGGTCATGGTGCCTCTTCGAAGAGGATCGGTCCAGGGTCGGGTGGTCGGACGAGCGTGCCCGCAGCCTTCCTACCCGCGGCCGAGCCATAAGAGTCGCGGAAGTGGCAGGCTGGTAGGGGACGCTTCTATAAACCCAACCACACGAAGGACGTCAGCGTGCCCATCGCCACGATCAACCCGGCCACCGGCGAGACAGTCAAAACCTTCAGCCCGGCAACCGACGACGAAGTCGACGCGGCCATCGCCCGCGCGTACGCCCGGTTCCGGGACTACCGCCACAACACCACCTTCGCCCAGCGCGCAAAGTGGGCAACCGCCACGGCCGACCTCCTGGAAAAAGAGGCCGACGACACCGCCGCCATGATGACCCTCGAGATGGGCAAGACCCTGAAATCGGCCAAGGCCGAAGTGCTGAAGTGCGCCAAGGGCTTTCGCTACTACGCCGAAAACGCCGAGCAGCTGCTCGCCGACGAGGCGGCCGACGCGGGAAAGGTGGGCGCCAAGCAGGCCTACACCCGCTGGCAGCCGCTGGGCGTGGTGCTGGCCGTGATGCCGTGGAACTTCCCGCTGTGGCAGGCCGTCCGGTTCGCCGCACCGGCGCTGATGGCCGGCAACGTCGGCATCCTCAAGCACGCGTCCAACGTGCCGCAGTGCGCGCTGTACCTGGCCGACGTGATCGCCCGCGGCGGCTTCCCCGACGGCTGCTTCCAGACGCTGCTCGTGCCGTCGGGCGCGGTGGAGAAGATCCTGCGCGATCCCCGCGTCGCGGCGGTCACCCTCACCGGCAGCGAACCGGCCGGGCAGTCGGTCGGCGCGATCGCCGGTGACGAGATCAAGCCCTCGGTGCTCGAGCTCGGCGGCAGCGACCCGTTCATCGTGATGCCGTCGGCCGACCTGGACGAGGCGGTCAAGACGGCCGTCACCGCCCGCGTGCAGAACAACGGCCAGTCCTGCATCGCCGCCAAGCGGTTCATCGCACACGCCGACATCTACGACGAATTCGTCGAGAAGTTCGTCGAGCGGACGCAGGCCTTGAAGGTCGGCGACCCGACCGACCCCGACACCGACGTCGGACCGCTGGCCACCGAGTCGGGCCGCGACGACGTGGCCAAGCAGGTCGACGACGCGGCCGCGGCCGGCGCGGTGATCCGCTGCGGCGGCAAGCCTTTGGACCGGCCGGGCTGGTTTTATGCGCCGACGGTCGTCACCGACATCACCAAGGACATGGCGCTGTACACCGAGGAGGTGTTCGGGCCGGTGGCCTCGATCTATCGGGCCGCCGACATCGACGAGGCGATCGAGATCGCCAACGCCACCACCTTCGGCCTGGGCTCCAACGCCTGGACCCGCGACGAGGCCGAGCAGCAGCGCTTCATCGACGACATCGAGGCCGGCCAGGTGTTCATCAACGGGATGACGGTGTCCTACCCCGAGCTGCCGTTCGGCGGCGTCAAGCGGTCCGGCTACGGCCGCGAACTCGCGGGCCTCGGGATCCGCGAGTTCTGCAACGCCAAGACCGTGTGGGTGGGTTCGTCCGAGACCGGCGACGCCGCCGGCGGCAGCAAGGTGGAGTAGCCGGGCCGCCGAACATGGGGTCCAGGGACTTATCGCGACGACGTTTCGTACGTGGCGCCCACGTTCGGCGAGGGTCAACCGAGGGTCTAGGCCGACGCGCCGGCCAGCGCCTTCTCGTCCTCGTCGGCGAAGGTGTCCTCGAGCGCCAGCGGCGAGTAGTCGAGGTCGATCTCGCCGACCGGCCGGCCGCGGGCGCTGGAGATGGTGCCGAACCGCCGCATCCCCTTGTCGGCGCTGTACTGCATCAGCTCGTCCTCGGTGATCCCGAACGGCATCGGGTCGTACAGGGCGAAGCTCTGCTGGACGGCCTCCAGTGCCATGGGGAGAAGCTCGTTCATGCGGGTTTCGAACACGCCCCAGTTGGCGTCGTCGGCGGCGACGTGGCGGCGGCAGGTGAAGGTGCCCCACGCCATGTGGCGCCGCTCGTCGTCGCTGATGCGCCGGATCAGCTCCTGCATGCCCGGCAGGATGTTGCGGTCCACGCAGATCTTGTGCCAGATGTAGTAGCCCGTCAGCGCCAGCATGCCCTCGACGATGTGGTTGTAGGTCACCGCAGCCCGCACCTGCGCGGCCGGCGACGGGTCGGTCGACAGCGCGCCCAGGCAGTCCGGCAGCTCCTGGTAGAAGATCTGCCGGTATGCGACCAGGGGCTCGAGGAAGCCGTGCAGGTCGTCGGTGATGCCGACCGCGTCCAGCCACATCCGGAACACCTGCGTGTGCTTGGCCTCCTCGAACGCGAACTGCGTCAGGTACATCTCGTCGCCGAGCCGGCCCTCGGCCCGCATGGCCGCCACGAACGGCTGGATGTCCTCGGTCACCGCCTCCTCGCCGGCGATGAACTCGGCGCACAGCCGGGTGGCGAAGTGGCGCTCGACGTCGGTGAGCTTTTCCCAGTCCGCGCGGTCCCGGGAGAAGTCGATGTCGGCGGGATCCCAGAATTTCGCGTTGCCGCCGGCGAAGAGCTTGAGCGGCAGGCTGTCCCAGTTGAGCCCGCCCTGGGCGAGCGAGCCCGAGCGTGAACGTGTCATGTGATCTCCTCAAATAGTGCCGGCCTCGGGCTGACGGCGTGCGCCGAGAACGCGGCCGCCAAGACGGCGACGATCCGGCGCACCGCCAGCGCCGGCTGCTCCGGCGTGGGCTCGTCGAGCCCGAGTATCGGGTCCAGGCCGCGCATGTAGGGGGCCAGCGCAAGGTGCGGAAAGATCAGCAGCAACAGCGAGAGCAGCACGTCGGTGTCGGCGTCCGCCTGCAGGTCCCCGCGGGTCTTGGCGGCATGGACCAGCGGCCGCAACACCTCCAGGTAGTGCCGGTGGATCACGTTGCGCACGCTGACGCGCGCCTCGGTGTCCACCTCGAGCGTCGCCGCGGCGTGCAGCGCTCGTTCGTGCGGGTGCTCGGCGTAGTAGGCCACCCAGCCGTCGAGCAGGTCGGTGAGGTGCTCGAAGAACGGGCGGCTCGGGTCGAGCCTGACGATCAGGTCCTCCATGTACGCCCGCACCCGCTGGCTGCCCATGTCCGCGATGAACGCGTACAGGTCCCGCTTGTCGGCGAAGTACTGGAACAGGCTGCCCTTGGCGACGCCGGCCCGGCGGGCGATGACGTTGAGGCTGCCCCCGGAGAAACCGTGCGCCCCGAACTCGGCCTCCGCGGCCTCGATGATCGCCGCGCGTCGAGCGGGGTCGACGCGCGCCCATGTCACCGTCGGCAATGCGGCCTCCTAGCGTCGATGACCACCGGTCATTCTACGGTGAGCCACGTCACAGTCAAGCGGTGTCAGGGCCGCATGGCGTACGCGCCGTTGATCGGGAGCACGTGTTCCTTCCAGATCTGGTCGTAGCGCGCGGGGTCGTGGGCGGGGCGCCGGATCATCCGCATCGCCAGCCGGGCCTGTTCGTCCGTCGTCGCGGGCTTGTCGCTCAGTTCGACGGCGTAGGCGTTGAAGTCCCGCACCAACACGGCGAAGATCGCGTCGATCAGGGCGTCGTCCACCCCGGACAGCGGGGCCTCCTCGAGTATGAGCTGCGCATACGGCACGGTCGCGAACAGCTGGCCGACGGCAAAGGCGAAGTCAATGTCCTTCTGCTGCACGGCATCCGGGGTGGCGCTGGCCAGCATCTCGGTGAGCACATCGACCTGCTCGCGCAACAGCGCGACGTTGGGCAGGCGGGCGAAGCTGTCGAACGGCGCGCGCCAGTCGGAGAACCGCACCTTGCCCAGCCCCCCGGTGGGCCCCTGGGCGAACAGGAACGTGTCGTCGGCGGCGTCGTCGCGGCGCGCGATGACGGGCAGTTCGGCGTCGGGGGCGAACAGGAAGTTGGGCATGAACTTGCCGAGCAGCCCGATGTTGATGTGGACGGTGCCCTCCAGCCGCGGCAGCAGCCCGATCTCGCGGGTGACGGCCTCGAAGAAGGTGTCCTTCTCAACTCCCTTGGCGGCGATCACATCCCACAACGCGGTGATGACCCGCTCGCCCTCGCTGGTGATCTTGGCCTTGGTCAGCGGGCTGTAGAGCAGGTAGCGGCGGTCGGCGGCCGAGGCGCTGCGCATGTAGTCGCAGGCGCGGGTGGCGACCAGTTTCATCGCGATCAGGCGCACGTAGGCGTCGGTGAGCAGCCGCCGCACGTGCGAGAAGTCGGTGACCACGGTCCCGTAGAGGTAGCGGTTGGCCGCGTGGGTGACCGCCTCGTACATGGCGTGGGTGCACATGCCGACCGCGCCCCAGCCCAGGTTGTACTTGCAGACGTTGACGGTGTTGAGGGCGGCGTGGAAGGCGTCGGGACCGCGGTGCAGGATGTCGGCCTCGGTGACGGGGTAGTCGCGCAGCGCGTAGTTGGCGACGAAGTTCTGCGAGTTGACCACGTTCTTGATCAGCTCGTAACGGTCGTGCTGGGAGTCGGCGGCGAAGAAGACGTATTCGTCTTCCCCACCTGAAGTGCCGGCGATCTTGCCGAAGGTGGAGACCATCCGCGCCACGTTGGCGTTGCCGATGTAGTACTTCTCGCCATTGGCGACCCAGCCGTGCTCGCTGGGCGTCAGGATCATGTCGGTCTGGTAGACGTCGGCGCCGTGCGTCTGCTCCGACAGCCCGAAGGCGAACACCTCGCCGGCCTCCAGCTGGGCCGCGGCCTTGCGCTTGGCGTCCTCGTTGCCGCTCATCCAGATCGGGCCCAGGCCCAGCGCGGTGACCTGGAACGGATACCAGTAGCTCAGGCCGTAGAAGCCGACGATCTCGGCGAACTCGCTGAGCCGGTAGGTGTCCCAGCGGCAATCGTCCGCGCCGTATTCCGCCGGCGTCAGCAGGGAGGCGAAGATGCGCTCGCGCCCGATGTGGTCGAGGAAGTCGGAGTACCAGACGCGGTTGTGGTCGTCGGACTTCAACCGCGCCTTGCCGCGGGACTCGAAGAAGTCCACCGTCGCGGCCATGATCTCCCCGGAGCGGCGGTCCGGGTAGCGGCGTTGCAAGTGATTGGGGTTGAGCAACATGCGGTGACCGTACTGCACCGGCGCCGCCGCGGGAACGCACCGGACAAAACACCTCTGTCGGTCGGGCACCGAGTCGACCTAGAGTCGATCACGTGTCAGAACTCAATACCGCCCGCGGCCCCATCGATACCGCCGATCTCGGCGTGACGCTGATGCACGAGCACGTGTTCATCATGACCACCGAGATCGCGCAGAACTATCCCGAAGCGTGGGGCGACGAGGAACAGCGGGTGGCCGACGCCATCGACCGGCTCAACGAGCTGAAGTCGCGCGGGGTGGACACCATCGTCGACCTCACCGTGATCGGGCTGGGCCGCTACATTCCGCGCATCGCGCGGGTCGCCGCCGCCACCGAGCTGAATATCGTTGTGGCGACCGGGCTTTACACCTACAACGACGTGCCGTTCTACTTCCACTACCTCGGCCCGGGCGGGCAACTGGGCGGTCCGGAGATCATGACCGACATGTTCGTCCGCGACATCGAGGAAGGCATCGCCGACACGGGCGTCAAGGCCGGGATCCTCAAGTGCGCCACCGACGAGCCCGGCGTCACCCCCGGCGTGGAGCGGGTGCTGCGCGCGGTCGCGCAAGCGCACAAGCGCACCGGGGTGCCGATCTCCACGCACACCCACGCCGGGCTGCGGCGCGGGCTCGAGCAGCAACGCATCTTCGAATCCGAGGGCGTCGACCTGAGCCGGGTGGTCATCGGCCACTCCGGCGACACCACCGACGTCGGCTACCTCGAGGAGCTCATCGCCGCCGGCTCCTACCTCGGGATGGACCGGTTCGGCATCGATGCGATCGCGCCATTCGAGGACCGGGTGAACATCGTGGCGCAGATGTGCGAGCGCGGGCACGCCGACAAGATGGTGCTCTCGCACGACGCCAACTGCTACTTCGACGCGCTGCCCGAGGAGCTGGTGCCGCAGGTGATGCCGAACTGGCATTACCTGCACATCCACAACGACGTGATCCCCGCCCTCAAGGAGCGCGGGGTCACCGACGAGCAGCTGCACACCATGCTGGTCGACAACCCGCGGCGCATCTTCGAGCGGCAGGGCGCTTATGAGTGAACCGGTTGCACCCATCGGTTCACAGATTTCGGCGCTGGCCGCCCTCGCCCCCGACGAGCCGGCGGTCACCTGCGATCGCGTGACCCTCACCCGCGCCGAACTCGACCGCTCCACGAACCGGCTGGCCCGCGCGTACGCCGACCGCGGCGTCGGCGTCGGCGACTACGTGACCATGGTGCTGCCCAACTCCGTCGAGTGGATCCAGGCGGCGGTGGCGTGCTGGAAGCTGGGCGCGGTGCCCCAGCCGCTGTCGGCGCGGTTGCCGGACGCGGAGTTGCGGGGGCTGCTGGAGTTGCGTCCCCCCGCGTTGCTGGTGGGCCGCGAGTACGCCGGAATACCAAGCGTCCCAGCGGGTTTCACGCCAGACCCGGCGCTGTCCGACGCCGGGTTGCCCGAGGCGGTCTCGCCGGTGTGGAAGGCGATGGGCTCGGGTGGCAGCACCGGTCGGCCCAAGCTCATCGAGTCCGGCGGCGACAGCCGCATCCCGGCCGCCATCGGCTACCCGCTGGGCGCGCAGGAGGGCGACACGACGCTGGTGCCGATCCCGTTGTCGCACAACACCGGTTTCACCACCGCGACGCTGGCGCTGCTGATGCGCCACCACCTGGTGGTGATGAGCCGGTTCGACCCGCACCGGTTCCTGCGGCTGATCACCGACCACCGCGTCACGTTCCTGACGACGGTGCCGACGATCATGCAGCGCTCGCTGCCCGTCTACCACGCGGACCCCGATTCGTACGACCTGTCGTCGCTGCGGCGGTTCTGGCACATGGGCGCGCCGTGCCCGCCGGCCATCAAGGAGGCGTGGATCGAGCTGCTCGGCCCCGAGGTGGTCTGGGAGCTCTACGGCGGCACCGAATTACAGGCGCTGACCTTCATCTCCGGTGATCAGTGGCTGAGCCACCGCGGCTCGGTCGGGGTGGTGGTCGCCGGGGAGATGAAGGTGCTCGATGACGGCGGCAATCCCTGCCCGCCCGGGGTGGTGGGCGAGATCTACATGCGCCCATCGCCCGGCAGCGCGCCGACGTACCGCTACATCGGCGTGGAGGCGAAGAGCCGCGACGGCTGGGACTCGCTGGGCGACCTCGGCTACTTCGACTCCGACGGGTTCCTGTACCTGTCGGACCGCCGGGTCGACATGTTCACCGTCGGCGGCCGCAACGTCTACCCCGCCGAGATCGAGAACGCGCTGTCGGCGCACCCGGAGGTGCTGTCCTGCCTCGTCGTCGGCGTACCCGACCCGAACGCCGGCGACCTGGGCCAGGTGCCCTACGCCCTGGTGCACGCGGCCGAGGGCTCCACGCTGGACGCCGAAGGCGTGAAAAGCTTTCTGCGCGAACGGATCTCGTCATACAAGGTCCCGCACACCGTCGAGTTCGTCGACACCCCGCTGCGGGACGACGCCGGCAAGGCGCGGCGATCGGCGGTGCGCGAGGACGTCATGGCGCGATTGCGTCCGCCTCAGCGTCTGTGACCTGGCTGGTGTCGGTGCCGCGCTTCTCCCAGCGGCGCAGCGCCTCCCGGCAGGGCGACTCGACCAGGCCGTAGCTGACGGCGGCGATCGCCCAGCCGAAGACCAGCGTCAGCGCCAGCACCGAGGGCATCCGGCCGGTGAAGGCGAAGATGCCCAGCACCGGGAACACCATGTCCAGCGCCGCCAGGTGCCAGATGAACAGGCCGTACGACCAGCGCCCCAACGTCACCATCGTCGTGCTCCCCAGCACCCGGTGCGGGGTGTCCGGCCGGTCCAGCACCAGCGGGGCGACGAGCGCGAAGGCCACCAGCGCGCCCATCGCCGTCTTGACCGCGAACTGCGCGGCGCTGCCGACCGCCAGGCCCGCCGGGCCCGCCAGCGGGGAGGCCGCGACCAGGTAGGCGGCCACCGCGATCGCGGCCATCAGCACGCGATGTCGCGCCAGGCGGTGCGGCAGTCCGATTCCGCTGTGCACCCATTCCGCCAGCAGCATGCCCGCGGCGAACCACGAGAAGAACGCCGGCGGCCAGTCCAGCGGGTTGTTCCACGTCCCGCTGTCGAGCGGCACCCAGGCCCAGGCGAGGCTGAGGGCGGCCAGCGCCGCGATCGCCGGCACCCGGGCCGCCGCCGGCAGGCGACGGGCCAGCAACGCCAGCACCGGCAACGCCAGGTAGAAGCTGACCTCGACGGAAAGGCTCCACATCTGTGTCAGGCCACCGGTCAGGGTGAGCGGCACATAGATCTGGGTGAGCGTGAGGTTGGCCAACCACACCGTCGGGCTGGCGTGATCCGAATCGGGCAGCAGGGTCAGGATCACCACGACCGCCGCCACATAGGCCGGCATGATGCGGACGGCCCGCGAGCGCAGGTAATGCCCGGTACGCGGACGCGGCGCCAATCCCCGTGCCGCGGCGGCGTGCCCGCGCCACAGCAGGAACCCCGACAGCGCGAAGAACACCGCCACCGCCAGGTCGAAGCGCCCGAACAGCCGGCCGGCGACGCCGGTGGAGTGGCCCGTCTGGAAGGCGACGTGCGTGACGACGACGCCCATCGCCGCGCACGCGCGCATCCCCTCCACGGCGGGCAGGAAGCTGCGGATCCCACCCACCCGCTGGCCATCGGTCACGATCACAAGTGTGCCTGTCGTGTGGTGGCCGGCGAATCGGGTATTCGGCGCGGGGCTGCAGGGTTGGTAAGCCGGGGCCTTAAATTCTGCTGTTAGGGTCGAACGGGTTTGGGGACCACAAGGAGGGCGCAGCAACGTGAACCGACCAGTCATGTTGCGATACGCCGCATGCGCGATCATCGGGCTCGGGGCCGCCCTGCTGATCGCGGCGCTGCTGCTGTCGACGTACACCAGCAGCAGGATCACCAAGATCCCGCTTGACATCGACGCCACGCTGATCAGCGACGGCAACGGAACCGCGCTGGACGCCGCCTCGCTGTCCAGCGACCACCTCGTCGTCAACCAGAACGTGCCGCTGGTGTCCCAGCAGCAGGTCAGCGTTGAAAACCCGGCCAACGCCGACGTCGTCACGCTGCAGGTCGGCACCTCGGTCCGGCGCACCGACAAGCAGAAAGACAGCGGCCTGCTGCTCGCGATCGTCGACACCGTCACGCTCAACCGCAAGACGGCGATGGCCGTCTCCGACGACACCCACCCCGGCGGCTCCGTGCAGAAGCCGCGCACCGTCAATGACGAGAGCCCGCCCACCGCGATGCCGCTCCGCCACGACGGGTTGTCCTACCGGTTCCCGTTCCACACCGAGAAGAAGACGTACCCCTACTTCGACCCGATCGCGCAGAAGCCGTTCGACGTCAACTACGACAACCAGGAAGACGTCAACGGGCTGACCACCTACAAGTTCACCCAGAACGTCGGCTACAACGCCGACGGCAAGCTGGTGGCCCCGGTGGCGTACCCGACGCTGTACGCCGACCAGACGACGGACTCCAAGTTCACCGCTTCCGCCGCGATGTGGGGCGTGCAGGGCGGCGACCCGAACGAGCAGATCACCATGACCCGTTACTACGCGGCGCAGCGGACCTTTTGGGTGGACCCGGTCTCCGGCACCATCGTCAAGGAGACCGAGCACGCCAACCACTACTTCGCCCGCGATCCGCTCAAGCCGGAGCTGACGCTCGCCGATTACAAGGTCACCTCGAACGAGGACACCATCGAGGCGCAGGTCAACGCCGCGCGCGATGAGCGGGACCGGCTGGCGCTGTGGTCGCGGGTGCTGCCGATCACGTTCACCGCGGTCGGCCTGATCGCGCTGATCGGTGGCGGGGTGCTCGCCGCCTTCAGCCTGCGCACCGAGAGCGCACTGACCGACCCCGGGCTGGACCGCTCCGATCAGGAGTTCTTCGGACGCACCGGCCCCGAGAAACCGGTGCCCGGCGCCGAGGCGGAGACCGAGAAGCTGCCCACGCAACGCCCGGCCGCGGATCCGGAGTCGCCAGGTGCTGACCCGCCGACCCTGGAGGCCGACGAGCCGCCCGAGCCGGGGCCGCCCGAGCCGGGGCCGTCCGAAGCCCCCGGGCCGACCGAACGGGCCTAGCTCCCTGGAAGCGCTCACCGCGCGCTGGGCCCGACCGGGGTACGCGCTGTTGCTGGCGCTCCTGGTGGTCTCCCCGCTCCTGGCGCCCGGGTACCCGCTCCTGCGCGACGCGGTGTCGACGCCGCGGTCGTACCTGTCCGACACCGCCCTGGGGCTGACGGCGGCGCCGCGCGCGACGCCCCAGGACTTCGCGGTGGCGCTGGCTTCGCGCCTGGTCGACGGCGGGGTCGTGGTGAAGGCGCTGCTGGTGGCGGGGTTGTGGCTGGCGGGCTGGGGCGCCGCCCGGCTGGTCGCCGCGGCGCTGCCCTGCGCCGGCGCGCCGGGCGAGTTCGTCGCCACCACGCTGGCCATCTGGAATCCGTATGTGGCCGAACGGCTCCTGCAGGGTCACTGGAGCCTGCTGGTGGGCTACGGCTGCCTGCCCTGGGTCGCGGCGGCGATGCTGCGGCTGCGGGACTCGGGGTCGGGCTGGTTCGCGCCGGCGTTCTGGATCGCGCTCGCCGGGCTCACCCCGACCGGCCTGTTGCTCGCCGCGGCGGTGGCGCTCGTCTGCGTGGCCGCACCGGGCGCGGGCCGTCCCCGGTGGCTGTGCGCCGCGGTGGCTTCGGGCGTCGCGCTGGTGGTCGCGGCGCCCTGGCTGACCGCGGCGGCGACGGGTTCGCCATCCGCCCCCGACGCCGCGCCCGGGGTGACCGCGTTCGCGCCGCGGGCCGAGCCCGGCCTGGGCACCCTCGGCAGCCTGGCCAGCCTCGGCGGCATCTGGAACGGCGAGGCCGTACCTTCCTCGCGGGCAACGCTTTTCGCGGTGTCGTCGGCCGTGGTGCTGCTGGCGGTGGTGGCGGCCGGGTTGCCGGTGGCGGCGCGCCGCCGCGCGGCGGTGCCGCTGCTGGCGCTGGCGGCGATGTCGGTGGTGTTGCCGGCCGTCTTGGCGACCGGCCCGGGCCGGCACGCGCTGGCGGCGCTGGTGGACGCGTCGCCGGGCTTCGGTGTGCTGCGCGACGGGCAGAAGTGGGTGGCGCTCGCGGTGCCGGGGTACGCCCTGGCGGGCGCCGGCGCCGTGGTGACGCTGCGACGGTGGTTGCGACCCCCGGTGGCGGCGCTGGTCTGCTGCCTGGCGCTGATCCTGGCGTTGCCCGACCTGGCGTGGGGCGTGTGGGGCAAGGTCTCGCCGGTGCGCTACCCGCCCGGGTGGGCGGCGGTGGCGGCGGCGATCAACTCGGATCCGCGGACGGTCGCGGTGCTGCCCGCCGGCACCATGCGGCGGTTCTCGTGGTCGGGCCCGGCGCCGGTGCTGGACCCGCTGCCCCGCTGGCTGCGCGCCGACGTGCTGAGCACCGGGGACCTGGCCATCTCCGGGGTCGTCGTGCCCGGGGAGGGCAATCGCGCCCGCGCCGTGCAGGACCTGCTCCTGACGGGGCCCGATCCCGCCGCGCTGGCCCCGGCCGGCATCGGATGGCTCGTCGTCGAATCGGACAGCGCCGGCGACCTGGGCGCGGCCCCGCGCACCCTCGGTGCGCTGACGCCGGTCTACCGCGACAACGAGTTCGCGCTGTATCGGATCGGCGGCGACACCGCCGGCGTCCCGCCCGCCCGGCGCACCGCGGCACTGATCGCGCACCTGGCCTGGCTGGCCGTGCTGATCGGCTCGGCCGCCGGCGCGGGGCTCTCCCGGGTCAGACGACGCCGCTGACGAACTCGCCGGCCCGAACGGCTTCGAGCACGCCACGCATCGCCTCGGCGCTCTGCGTCCAGGAGAACTCGCCGCTGCGCGCCTGCGCCTTGGCGCCGAGTTGGTCGCGCAGCACCGGGTCGGACAGCAGCTGCTCGAGGCGGTCCGTCAGTTCGGCGCGGCTGTCCACCAGCATCCCGGTCACCCCGTCGACGATCGAGTCGGCCAGGCCGCCCGACGAGCGGTAGCCGATCGTGGGCACCGCGTGCTGGGCCGCCTCGACGACCGCCAGCCCCCAACCCTCCTTGCGCGACGGCAGCACGTGCACCCAGGAGCTTTGCAGCACATGGTGTTTGGTGAGGTCGTCGACGTGGCCGTGGAAGGTCACCGCCCCCGTCATGCCGAGCCGTTGCGCGTGGTCGACGAGCCGCTGCCGCCACCAGCCGTCGCCGACGATGTCGAGATGCAGACCCGGCAGGCGCGGCCGCAGCGCCGCGACGGCCTCGAGCGCGTCCTCGATCTGCTTGTGCGGCACCAGCCGAGACAGCACGGCCACCCGCGGCGCCGCCGAGCGCGGCCCGGGCAGCGATTGCGGGGGCGCCTCGTCGAGGCCGTTGCGCACCACGGCGATCCGCTCGTGGGCCACACCCAGCGCCACCAGATCGCGGGCCGACGGCAGCGACACCGTCACGTACTGGTTGCGCCGGTTCAGCCGCGGCGACAGCCACGACTCGACGAACCAGCCGATCCGGCCGAGCAGGGGCCCCGCCACCGGCCACTGCTCGCGATGGCAGTGATGCACCAGCACCGCGACCCGGCGGCCGTACACCAGCCGGGCGAGGAACGGCAGTCCGTTCTGGGTGTCGACGACGACGTCGGGACGCGCGCGGCGCAGCGGCCCCAGACCGAGCCGCGCCAGGCCCATGGCCAGCAGCGCCCACACGTATACCGAGTACCGGCCCCCGGCGCGGTCGATCCGCACCCCGTCGACCACTTCGCGCCGGGCCGCGCCCGGATAGCGGGCGGTGCGGAGCGTGACGGCGACCCCCGACGCGGCCAGCTGCGCCCCGACCCGCTGCAGATACGCTTCGCTGCCGCCGCCCTGCGGGTGCCCGGTGTCGCGCCAGCACAGCAGCAGGACGGAGCGGAGAGCAGACATTACCGGCCAGCGTAGCCCGGTGACGATGCGCGCCGCGGTCACGCCCGGCGTTGCCCCATCCGTCACATCCGCGCCTGGCTGGAAGGATGTTGTTCGTGTCCACCTCACAGCGACCTGTCTCCGGGCACAGAGACTCGTGTGGTGTGTGTGGCCAACGCGACCGGCGGGTCGTGGGGAGCCCTGGGTGGGAGTGACCGACCTCTTCGCGCGGCGGGCGACGCTTCGCCGGTCGCTGCGGCTGCTGTCGGAGTTCCGCCACGAGCGGTCCGACCCGGCGCGCTTTTATGCGGCGCTGGCCGCCGACACCGCCGCGATGGTCGGCGACCTGTGGCGGGGCCGCCACGGCGAACCGCCGGCGGGCCGCACGCTGCTCGACGTCGGCGGCGGCCCGGGGTATTTCGCGGCGGCCTTCGCCGGGGCCGGTGTCCGCTACCTCGGCGTGGAACCCGATCCGAGCGAGATGCACGCGGCGGGGCCGGCTTTGGCGCGCGGGCCGGGCGCGTTCGTCCGGGCTTCGGGGATGGCGCTGCCGTTCGCCGACGACTCCGTGGACATCTGCCTGTCGTCCAACGTGGCCGAGCACGTGCCGCGCCCCTGGCAGCTCGGCGGCGAGATGCTGCGGGTGACCAGGCCGGGCGGGCTCGCGGTGCTCTCCTACACCGTGTGGCTCGGCCCGTTCGGCGGCCACGAGATGGGCCTGAGCCACTACCTCGGCGGCGACCGCGCCGCCGAGCGCTACGCCCGCAGGCACGGTCGTCCGGCCAAAAACAACTACGGGTCGTCGTTGTTCGCGGTGTCGGCGGCCGACGGCCTGGACTGGGCGGCGAACACGGGCGCGCTCATCGCGGCATTTCCCCGCTACCACCCGCGATGGGCGTGGTGGCTGACGTCCGCGCCGGGGCTGCGCGAGTTCCTGGTGAGCAATCTCGTGCTGGTGCTCGCACCCCGGTAATGAAACGTGTTCTCGTTTTGCGTCGGCTTCGGTAGGGTGGCGCCATGCGCGCCGGCGACGATGCAGCGCGGAGCAATGAGGAGGAGCGGCGCAGATGCCCGACGTCAAGACCGAATACGACAAACTTTTCATCGGCGGCAAGTGGGCGGAACCGTCGACCTCCGAAGTCATCGAGGTGCACTGCCCGGCCACCGGCGAGTACGTCGGCAAGACGCCCCTGGCCGCGGCGGCCGACGTCGACGCCGCCGTCGCGGCGGCGCGCGCCGCGTTCGACAACGGGCCCTGGCCCACCACGCCGCCGAAGGAGCGCGCGGCCGTCATCGCCAACGCGCTGAAGTTGATGGAGGAGCGCAAGGACCAGTTCACCCAGATCCTTGCGGGCGAGACGGGTCAGCCGCCGACCGGCATCGAAACGATGCACTGGATGAGCTCGATCGGCGCGCTGAACTTCTTCGCCGGCCCGGCGGTCGACCAGGTCAAGTGGAAAGAGATCCGCAACGGCGGCTACGGCCAGAGCATCGTCTATCGAGAGCCGGTCGGCGTGGTGGGCGCGATCGTGGCGTGGAACGTGCCGCTGTTCTTGGCGGTCAACAAGCTGGGCCCGGCGCTGCTGGCCGGCTGCACCGTCGTGCTCAAGCCGGCCGCCGAAACACCTTTGAGCGCAAACCTTTTGGCGGAGGCCTTCGCCGAGGCCGGGCTGCCGGACGGCGTGCTGTCGGTGGTGCCCGGCGGCATCGAGACCGGACAGGCGCTGACCTCCAACCCCGACGTCGACCTCTTCTCCTTCACCGGCAGCTCGGCCGTCGGCAAGGAGATCGGCCGGCGCGCCGCGGAGATGCTCAAGCCGTGCACCTTGGAGCTCGGCGGGAAATCGGCGGCCATCATCCTCGACGACGTCGACCTGGCCGCCTCGATCCCGATGCTGGTGTTCTCCGGGATCATGAACACCGGGCAGGCCTGCGTGGCCCAGACCCGCATCCTGGCGCCACGCTCGAGGTACGACGAAATCGTCGATGCGGTAGGCGGTTTCATGCAGGCGCTGCCGGTGGGCCTGCCGTCGGACCCGGCCGCCCAGATCGGGTCGCTGATCTCGGAGAAGCAGCGCGCCCGCGTCGAGGGCTACATCGCCAAGGGCATCGAGGAGGGCGCCCGGCTGGTGTGCGGCGGCGGCCGCCCCGAGGGCCTGGACAACGGGTTCTTCGTGCAGCCAACGGTTTTCGCCGACGTCGACAACAAGATGACGATCGCCCAGGAGGAGATCTTCGGGCCGGTGCTGAGCATCATCCCCTACGACACCGAGGACGACGCGATCAAGATCGCCAACGACTCGGCGTACGGGCTCGCCGGCAGCGTGTGGACCGCCGACGTGCCGCGCGGCATCGAGATCGCGGAAAAGATCCGCACCGGGACCTACGCGATCAACTGGTACGCCTTCGACCCGTGCTGCCCGTTCGGCGGCTACAAGAACTCCGGCATCGGCCGGGAGAACGGGCCCGAGGGCGTCGAGCACTTCACGCAGCAGAAGAGCGTGCTGATGCCGATGGGATACACGGCCGACAGCTGACGCGCAGTGGATGCGCCCGGTGTGCGGCCGGCCGCACGCTGGCGGTGACGCTGCGCATCTCACGCATCTCACGCCTCGGGATTATGCATCAGAGCATAGATTTGCCCCGAGTGACGTTCGCGTCAAAAAGTATTGTGACGGCGGCCACACGACGTTTGCCGTGCTGCTGGACTTACTTAGGGAGTAAAACTTGCTTACTTGACCGATGTCTTATATGCTTCTCAGCATAATCTAGGGCCGCGCTCAGGCCGGGAGAAAAACAATGTGGATCATCGAACTCAACGTCGCCGGCTACCGGTTCACGCGCGAAATGCCCGACTTCAAGCGCCGCTCCTTCCGCTTCGGCCCGCGTAACATGCACTGGCCGGTACCGCGGCATTCGCACGCTGCATGATGCCGGCTTCCACCGACGCGAAGGCGGAGTCCACGCCGACCAAGCGCTGCGACACCCGCAAAAAGATGTTGGTCAGCGCCGCCGAGGTGATGCGCGAGCGCGGGGCCGCCGGGGTGACCATCGATGAGGTGCTCGCCCGCAGCGGCGCGCCGCGCGGCTCGGTGTACTACCACTTCCCCGACGGACGCAATCAGATTCTGGCCGAGGCGCTGCGCTACTCGGGCGACTCCGTCACCGCCATGATCGACGACGCCGCCGGCTGGGGCGCCAAGGCCCTGCTGCGCGAGTTCGTCGAGTTCTGGGAGCGTCTTTTGACCGAGAGCGACTTCGCCGCCGGCTGTGCCGTGGTCGCCGCGGCGATCGGCTCCGACGACGCCGAGCTCAAGCTGTCCGCCGAGGCCGGCGCGATCCTCGGCCGTTGGTGTACCGCACTGACGCGGGCGTTCGGCAACGACGGCTTCGCGGACGCCGACGCCGCGTCGCTGGCGGTCATGTCCATCGCCGCGCTCGAGGGCGCCGTCGTGCTGTCCCGCTCGACCCGCAGCACCGGCCCGCTGCACCAGGTGGGCGACCAACTCGAATTCCTGATCAAGGCGAGGGAATTCGTCATTCGCAACAAGATCGGGCAGTAGTCCACCGCCCCGCCGGGCGCTGAGCGCCGTCAGTCGCTGGCCGGCAGCGGCTTGACCTCCTTGAGCTGCAGCGCGGTCGCACCGACGCTCAGGCTGCCGGCGCCCGGCTTGGTCACCAGCACCTCGGCACCGGTCTCGTCGACGTAGCGCTTGCCCATCACGGTGCCGTCGGCGAAGTTCGGGTCGAGCTCGCCGGACCGTTCGCCGCCGATCGGCACCATCGGCGCGCCGCCGCAGCGCAGGTCGTCGAGGCTGTCGGCGCTTCGGACCACGATGACCTGGGTGTCACACACCTGGCTGGCGAGGCGGGTTCCGTTTTTGATCATGTGTGCAGTCCTTCCAGCTGTTCGACTATCTCGCGGCGCAGCACCTTGCCGGTGGGCGTGGTCGGCAGTTCGTCGGCGAACACCACCCGGTCGGGGGTTCGCGACCCCCGCAAGTTCTTGCGCACGTGCTCGCGGAGTTCCTCCGGGTCGGGGTCGATGCCCGCGGCGGGCACCACCACGGCGACGATCGCCTGGCCCCACTGCGGGTCGTCGACGCCGACCACCGCGACGTCGTGCACGTGGGAGTGCTCGATGAGCACCTCCTCGAGCTCGGCCGGCGCGATGTTCTCCCCGCCGCGGATGATGGTGTCGTCGCTGCGGCCACCGATGAACAGGTAGCCGTCCTCGTCGAGCAGGGCGATGTCGCGGGTCGGGAACCAGCCGTCCTCGTCGAGCACGGAGCCGATCCCGGTGTAGCGGCCGGACACCTGCTCGCCGCGCACGAACAGCTCACCGGTTTCGCCGGGCCCGAGCACCCTGCCGTCCTCGTCGCGGATCTGCACCTCGATGCCGGGCACCGGCCGGCCGACCGATCCCAACCGCCTGGCCGCGTGCGGAACCCTCGCGGCGTGCGCCTCGCGGTGGTCGTCCGGGCCGAGCACCGCGATCGTCGAGCTGGTCTCGGTCAGGCCGTAGGCGTTGACGAAGCCGACGTGCGGCAGCAGTTCGAGCGCCCGGCGCACCAGCGGCAAGCCCACCTTCGAGCCGCCGTAGGCCAGGTTGCGCAACGACGGCAGCCGGTGACCGCCGGCCTCCAGCGCGGTGACGATGCGGTCGAGCATGGTCGGCACCACCGTCGCGGTGGTCACCTGCTCGTCGTTGATCAGCCGCACCCATTCGTCGGCGTCAAAGTTGGGCAGATACACCATCTTTCGGCCGGCGTACAGGTTCGACAGGGCCGCGCCGACCCCGGCGATGTGGTAGGGCGGCACGCAGATCAGCGCGGCGTCGGTGGGGGCGGCCGACTCGAACTCGACCGTCCCGGTGACGTAGCTGGTGAGGTTGTTGTGCGACAGCTCGACGGCCTTGGGCTGCGACGTCGTGCCCGACGTGAACAGCACGACCGCCACCGACTCCGGGTCGGGAAATTCGGCCGCGGGCTCGGCGGCACCGGCCGCCGCCAGGAACTCATCGGACGCCATCACCCGGCCCGACGCGTCGGAGACCATGTCCCGGTAGCGGGCGTCGACGACCACGAGCGGCTCGGGCAGCCGCTCGATCAGCGCCCGGATCCCGTCGGCGGACAGCCGGTAATTGAGCGGGGTGAAGGCCACCCCGGCGCGCGCGCTCGCGAAGATCAGCAGCGGCAGCATGGCGCCGCCGACCCCCACGTACGCCACGTGCTTGGCCGCGGACGCCGCGATGACACCGGCGCCCCCGTCGGCGAGGTCGCTGAGCTGCTGCGTCGTCAGCCGGGTGTCCCCGTCGACGAGCGCCGTGCGCCCGGGGTTGCCCGACGCGGCCATCTCCAGCAGCAGCGAAATGCTCATCCTCGGTCTTTCCGGATCCCCACGACGTTACAAATATTAGTCACAGTGTAACCCGTCCGGCCGGCCGATCACGTGCCCGTCCACCGCGGCGGGCGCTTTTCCGCGAAGGCGATCGCACCCTCTTTCGCGTCGTTCGACACGAACACCGGCGCCAGGATCTTGTTCTGCTCCGCCCACATCGACTCCGGGGTCCAGCCGCGGGACTCGACGATGATCCGCTTGGTGGCCGCGACCGCCAGCGGGCCGTTCGCCGCGATCTTCTCGGCCAGCGCGATCGCGGCGTCCAGCGCCTTGCCCGGCTCGGCCAGGACGTTGACCATGCCCAGTTCGTGGGCGCGCTCGGCGGAAAGGTTGTCACCGGTGAGCGCCAGCTCCATCGCGATGGCCGACGGGATGCGCTGGGGCAGCCGTAGCAAGCCGCCGCCACCGGCCACCAGGCCCCGCTTGACCTCGGGTATCCCGAAGGCCGCGTCGGTGGACGCCACGATCAGGTCGGTGGCCAGCGCCAGCTCCGTCCCGCCGGCCAGCGCGAAGCCCTCCACGGCCGCGATGAGCGGCTTGACGGGCGGCCGCTCGGTGAAGCCCATGCCGCGGCCCTCGACGATGGGCACCTCGCCCCGCGCGAACGCCTTGAGATCCATTCCGGCGCAGAACGAGCCGCCCGCGCCCGTCAGGATCCCGACGGACAGGCCGGTGTCGCCGTCGAGCCGATCCACGGCGTCGGCCAGGCCCCTGCTCACCGCGGCGTTGACCGCGTTCTTGGCCTTCGGACGGTTGATGGTGATGATCAGGATCCGATCCCGTTGTTCGACCAGGACCTCGGGTTCGGAATCGGTGGCCGCTTCGTTGCCGGTGCTCACGGTGCCGCACAGCTCCTTCGGGTAGGGGTGGCTGCTTATCCGACCGATGGTAGCGGTCGGCGGAAATGGCATTGGCACCAGGCGAGAGCCCGGTTTCCGGGGCGGGTCTCAGGCCGGCGCCATCGCCGCCTCGACGACCGTCAGCTCTTCGGAAAGCCCTGCGGCCCTGCGTATCTCGATGAAGTCGGCGACCATGGCCTCCGTCACCTCGTGCGGGTCCTTCAGCGTGGCGCCGTCGGACAGCACCGAGATGTTGATCTGGTCGACGTAGCTCCACACGGTGATGTTCAGGCCGCTGCCGGCGGTCAGCGGGCCGACGGAGTAGATCTCGGTGACCAGCGCGCCGCCGACCCGGCCCCGCTCGCGCGGGCCGGGCACATTCGAGATGTTCAGGTTCAGGATCTTGTTGTGCCCGTCGCGCCCGGACGCCCACCGGAAGAACGCGTGGGTGGGCGCGGGCGGCATGTAGGCCGCCCACCGGCTGACCAGCTCCGGCCCCATCAGCTGGTTGCTTTCCTTGGCGGCGATCGCGTTCTCGTGGCTGCACTGCACCCGCTCCAGCGGGTCGTCGGAGTCGGTCGGCAGGCCCACCAGCACCCCGGTGAAGCGGTTCCCGGAAATCCGCTCGGGCGAGAAGTCGAAACTCATCGGCACCGACGCCAGCAGGGGTTCGGCCTTGCCGTCGTAGCGCAGCAGCAACGTGCGCAGCGCGCCGGCCGACATGGCGAGGACCATGTCGTTGATCGTCGCCCCCAACCGCTTGCCGGTCTCCTTGACGTCGGCAAGCGCGAGGGTGGCGGTGGCGAACCGGCGCTCGGGCGTGATCTTGTGGTTGATGAAGGTCGGCGGCGGCTCGAACGGCCGGGTCAGTTCCGGTGACAGCTTGCGCGAGCTGCGGCGCACCCGGCCCAGGCCCTCGGCGGTATAGCGGACCGTGTGCGGGATGCGCCCGAGGTGACGGAGGTGATCGGCGAAGGCCGAACTCATCAGCTGCCGCGCGGTCGGGGCCGGATCCGAGTGGTACGGCCGACCCTCGGGCCCGGGCTGCAGGTCCATGCCGCGCGCCATCAGGTTCGCCGAGGCGACCCCGTCCGCGAGCGCGTGGTGGATCTTGCCGACGACCGCGATGCGGTGGTTGGCCAGCCCCTCGATGAAGTACATCTCCCACAGCGGGCGTGTGCGGTCCAGCGGGGTGCTGGCGATCCGCCCGATCGCCTCGTCCAACTCCCGGCGGCCGCCGGGCGCGGGCAGCTGCCACGGGCGGATGTGGTAGTCGAGGTCGACCTCGCAGTTCTCCCGCCACATCGGATGGTGGAACTTGAACGGGACCTCGACGAGCTGGTAGCAGAACGGCTCGAGCTTGTTCAGCCGACCGCCGATCACCTGGCGGAAGGCGTCGATGTCGAAGTCGCGTCGGTCCGGCGCGAGTTCGATCACCGCGGCTTTGATGGTGTGCATGTGCACGTTCGGCGTCTCGCTGTACAGCAGTACCGCGTCCCAGCCGCTGAGCCTCTTCACCGGTGCCCCTTACCCATAGGGGGACATTACCCAGCGGCGGGAGCTCAGATAACCTCTTTCGCGCCGATCCGTGTTTTGGTGCGGTAGACGTGGTTGAGGAACAGCGATGCGGCGTGCGCCGCCGCACCGGCCCGCTCCCCGTCGATGAGGTCGTACCCGTGACCGGCGCCGGGCAGCTCCAGGTAGCCGACCATGGAATGCGAGACGGCGCGCAGCCGCTCGACGAAGCTGCGGGCCTGCTCGACCGGGATGATGCTGTCCCGGCTGCCGTGAATCACCAAGAACGGCGGCGCATTTCGATGCACGCGCGCGATCGGTGAGGCGTCGCGGAACACCTCGGGGTGCCGGGCGATCGACTTCCTGACCACCACGCGTTCCAGGAAGTCGACGAACCGGGCGCGTTCGGGAGTGGAACGGTCCTCCCAGTCGTAACGGCCGTAGATCCCGACCACCGCATCCACCGAGCTGTCGGCGCCCTCGGGCAGCTCGGCCCGGTGCGCGGGGTCGTCGGGGGCCAGCCCGGCCAGCGCGGACAGGTGGCCGCCGGCCGAACAGCCCGCCACCGCAACGAAATCGCGGTCGCCGCCGAACTTGTCGACGTTGGCGCGCGCCCACGCGATGGCGGTCTTGACGTCGGTGATGTGCCGAGGCCAGCGGTGGTGCGGCGCGACGCGGTAGTCGATCGCCAGGCAGACCCACCCCTGTTCGGCCAGCCGCGACATCAGCGCGGAGCCCTGGCCCATGCACCTGCCGTGCACCCACGCGCCACCCGGAACGAAGATCAGGACGGGTGCGGGTTGCGCGGGCAGGTCCTTGCGGCGCCAGACGTCGAGCACCTGCGCGGGGCTGTTCCCGTAGTGGACGCCGCGACGGTACAGGTAGCGGCGCCGGCGCATCGCGTCCCAGATCGGTGGCGTCCGCTCCGCGACGGGCCATTCGAGTTCGAGGTCGGCGGCCGAGACGATCCCCCGCAGGGCCGCGACGGACACCTCCTGGATGCTCTCGCGGCCCGGCCGGGGGCTCTCGTCGCGGGGCGCCGGGCGACGCATGCTCATCCCCGAGAAGTAGTCGGGTGCGTGGCGGGCGCCCCAGATGCCCATCGCCGTGAGCCCGCCCAGGGGCTCGAGGTGCTTGCCGACGACCGGCAGAGAAGCGCCGATATCGCTCAGGGCCAGCATGTAGTCCGCGGGTCCCGCCCGCAGCAACCACTTCACGCAGGGTGTCATGCGGGGTCCCCTCGCAGTCATGTACGGACTGTACCCCCGCGCGGACCGGCGAAACTGACGATTGCGTAAAGCTTCCTTTCGGCGCCGGCGAACGGCTGCGCCCGCGATTAGCCAGGCCGCGCCGGCTTACTGCTCAGACCGATTTGGCGGTTCGCCGCGCTGGGCGCCGGCGGCCCGAAAACGCAGCCCGGCGAGTCGCGCGGCGTAGCACAGCGCGCTCGCCGCGAACATCGCCGCGGTGAGCAGCAGCCACCTGCCCAGAAACGGCTGCTGGGTCTGCCCGGTGGCCGCCTGGTAGGTGGGCGCGCCCTGCTGGATGATGCCCGGGAGAAAGATCAGCAGCGTCAGCCCGGCGCCGAGGGCGGGGACCCGAATGTGGTTGCGCGCGCAGACTTTTGGAGGGCTCGACCGGGCGGCGCGCTGCCACAGCAGCCGGTCGGCCAGCGCGTAGAGCGGAAAGAGCAGCAGGTCGTGGGCGATCACCGCGGCGGCCAGCCAGACGGCGATCGACTGCCACCAGGTGCCCGAATTCCACAGCGTCACCGGCCGGAAGGTGGCCAGAACGTAGCCCAGCAGCGCGAAGCCGGACAGCATGGTCAGCAGATGCAGCGGGTGCGCGCCGTAGGCGGCCGCGAAACGCGTTGACAGCCCGGACATTTCAGTTCGGTTTGAATTCGATGGCGGTGACCCATTTGGTATTGTGCACGCCGGGCAGCGCGGGAACGACGATCCTGGCCGGATAGCCGTGATCCAGCGACAGGTCGGCGCCGTTGACCCGCAGCGCCAGCACGGCGTCCGGATCGCCGATCTGGTTGGCCTGCAACGTCGCCGCGCCGAAGGCTCCGCCCCGCTGCAGTGACGTGACGCGGGCCGCGCGGGGCGCGGGCACCCCGGCCAGCCGGGCCAGTTCGGCCAGCCGGACCCCACTCCAGGACTGCACCGTCGACCATCCCTCGACACAGGCGATCGGCAGCCGCGCCCCATGTTGGGGCAGGCCGGCCAGCGTGGCCCGGTCCAGCACCACCTCCGAGGGGCCGCCGCGCAGCGTCAATCGCCAACTCGCGCCGACGCTTTCGGGCGCGATCCCCGCGGCGGAAGCGGTCTTGTTGACCGGGAAGTCACCGCGGCCGCGCGGCAGCAGCAGGGCCGCCCGGCGGGAGGCGCCGCCCAGCGTCTGGCCGGCCGTCAGCACGGCGACGAGCAGGGCGCCGGAGCCGACCAGCGCCAGGGCGCCGCGCCGGCTCATCGTCGGCTCCGCCGGATCCGCCGAGACCAGCCCGTCGGGGTCGGGCGGTTCCGGGCGGGTATCGGTTCGGTTGGTGCGCAACACCTCTCGCAGCGGCATCGACCGCAGCCCGGTGAGCATGCGCGGAATCTTGAGCGCGATGTGCATCAGGAAGCCCGCGATCATGACCCAGGCCCCGAAATAGTGGGCGTCGTAGAAGCTGAACCCGAAGATGTAGTCGTACTGGATGTTCAGCACCCCGGTGACGATCTCGAACAGCACGCCACCGACCAGCATCAGCAACGACAACCGCTCCAGCACCTGCGCGAGGGAGCGCGCCGGCGGCCACACGAACAGTTTCGGGATCACCGACCACAGCTTTGCCAGCACGACCGGGATGATCACCAGGCCCAGCCCCACGTGCAGGCCCTGGGTCAGCCGGTACAACCACGACGGGCGGGTCGGCCAGGCGAAGGCCGGCAGCCGCAGCCAGCCGATGTCCGACGGGATGGCCTGTCCCAGTTGCGGTCCGTAGGCGATGTAGGACAGCAGCCCCGTGACGATGACGATCGGCAGCGCGACGAGCAGCACCAGCCCGAACACCGAGGTCAGCCACGGACCGCGCAGGGGGCTTCGAAACTGGAGGGGCAAGCGGTTCAGCCGCCGCACGCCCGGCGGGGGGTGCCCGTCGAGCGCACGCCACAGCCGGGCGGGGTACCCGTAGTCGCTCACAGGGCGGCCAGGCTCGCGACGACCCGCCCGCCGATCAGCCGGACGCCGGTCAGCGTCAGCCCCACCTGTGCGGCCAGGGTGGCGGCGCTGTCCACGCCGACCGACGCCCACCGGAACCAGGGCCCGACGTCACCGGCCGTCTCCAGCCGCACCCAGCGCGGACGGATGCCGATGGCCTCGGTCTCGAACTCGGCGATGCACCGCCCGCCGCGACCCAGCAGCTCGGCGGCGCGGGCCAGGATCCGGCGCGGATCGCCGCCGAGGCCGACGTTGCCGTCGACCAGCAGAACCGTCTGCCAGCGACCCGTTCCGGGCAGCGGCTCGAAAACATCGCCGAGTATCGCGGGCGCGCCGCCGCGCCCGGCCAGGCGGATCGCGGTGGCGGACCGGTCGATGCCCAGGGCGGGCACCCCGCGGCGGATCAGCCTGGCAACCAACCGGCCGGGCCCGCAACCCAGCTCGATCGTCGGGCCGGCGCACATCTGCGTCACGGCTTCGTCGAACACGTCGTCGACGGCGTCGCGCGGCACGTTGTCCGGGCATCGGTCGCCCAGCCAGCGGTGCGCCGGCAGCGGGCGAACCTCGCCGTCCTCGTGCCGGACCCAACACCTCTCGCCACCGAGCGCCCGATCGTAGAGATGCCCCAGCATGTCATGCCTCTCGCATCGTGCACGGCCGGGCGGCCCGGACGCGCCTCTGCCCCGGTGGGGGGTGTGTACGCGAACCCGCTTCGCCGGCACGCTGATGGACACGGGGTGCGCCGGCATTTCGATCAACGGGATTCCTACCCCGATCTTCGCTTGGCTAACCCAGCGGTTCACGGGAGTTATTCGGTGCCGGAACAAGCCCGGATGGATACTGGATCGGTGCCGAACGATGACGTTCACGACAGCGACGCTCAACACAACGACGTTCACCCCGACCTGCGCCTGTTCGCCCGCATCGTCCCGCGGCACCTGATCGGGCCCCGCACCCTGCCGGTGCTGCGGTCCCTGAGCGCCGTGACGGGGCGCCGGGGCAAACCCGGCGCGTCCGACGTCGAGGTGATCACCCTGGCGTCGGGGGCCGGTGTCCGGCTCTTCCGCCCGGTCGGGGTGGCCGCGCCGACCCCGGGGCTGGTATGGATCCACGGCGGCGGATACGTGATGGGCACCGCCCAGCAGGACGACTGGCTGTGCCGGCGGTTCAGCTCGAGGTTGGGCATGACCGTCGCGTCGGTGGAATACCGCCTGGCGCCCGAACATCCGTATCCCGCGCCGCTGGAGGACTGCTATTCGGCGCTCACCTGGCTGGCCGACCTGCCGGCGGTGGACCGCAACCGGGTGGCGATCGCCGGCGGCAGCGCCGGGGGCGGCCTGGCGGCGGCGCTGGCGCTGCTGGCGAGGGACCGCGGCGAGGTCAGTCCGGTATTGCAGCTGTTGGTGTACCCGATGCTGGACGACCGGAGCTCGGCCGCCGCGGCGAGCCCGCACCATCGGCTGTGGAGCACGCGCAGCAACCACTTCGGCTGGCAGGCCTATCTGGGCGGCGCCGACCCGCGGGTCGCGGTGCCGGCGCGCCGCGAAGACCTGAGCGGACTGCCGCCGGCGTGGATCGGCGTCGGGACGCACGACCTGTTCCACGACGAGGACCTGGCTTACGCCCGGCGCCTGATCGACGCGGGCGTGCCGTGCCACGTCGAGGTGGTGCCGGGCGCCTTCCACGGCTTCGACGCGGTGGCCCGCAAAGCCGCGGTGTCGCGGCGCTTTTTCGACAGCCAGTGCGACAGCCTGCGCGCCGCGCTCGGCCAGGCCGCCTGAGCGCGGGTCACATCGCGAAGTACACGAGCTCCCCGCCGATGACGGTGGCCGCCACCATGCCGGCGTCCAGCTCGGCCAGCACCGTGGCCGGCGGCTCGGTCAGCACGCACAGGTCGCCCGCCTGCCCGGTGTCCACGGTCCGCGCCCGCCCCGGCTGATCCGGCCGGCCCAGAAACATCGTCAAAGCCGTTAGCGCCGAGACACATTCATTCGGGTTGAGGACGGCGCCGCCGGGCGTGGTGCGGTACACCGCGGCGCGCATCGCCGTCCACGGGTCGCCGTGACCGAACGGCATGTCGGTCGACAGCGCCACCGGCACCCGCGCGTCCAGCAGGGAGGCGACCCGCCACAGCTGAGGGTGCTCGGCGGCGGGGACGTCGGCGAGGTAGTGGTCGCCGCGCTCGGCGACGAAGTTGGGCTGGGTCACCACGGTGACCCCGAGTTCGGCGAGATCCGCCAAGTTCTCGTCGGGCACGACGGCGGCGTGTTCGATGCGGTCCCGCGGGTGGCTGCCGGCCGCCCGCAGGGCCGCGATGGTGACCACCAATTGGGCGGCGGTCACGCAGTGCACGGCGACCGGCCGGTCGTCGCCGTGCTGTGCGGCGACCCAGGCCGTCAGGGCGTCCAGGTCGAGGCGGTCGTCCTGCAGGATCTTCTTACCCGGGGACAGGAAGCTCGGACGGGGCCGGAACTCACCGCGCCGGTGCGACACCAGCAGCGCGACCATGTCGTCGGCGGCGAGGTCGGGGGTGGCGTCGGTGACGCCGGTGACGCCGGTCGCGGTGATGCGGCGGGAAAGTTCGGCAAGGTCGGTTTCGCGCTGCGCCAGCGCGTCCGACCAGCCGCGGTCGGCGCTGCGCAGCCGGCCGTCGGGGTGTTCGGGCAGGCCGACCCGGCCCAGCGCCTCGGAGTTGAGCATCCACAGCGCCCCGCTGCGGTGCTGGATGCGCACGGGGACGTCGCGCACGAGCGCATCCAGGGCCGCCCGGTCCAGCTCCCCGGCGACCGACTCGTGGTAGCCGACGGCGCGGATCCATCCGTCGGGCCCGGGGGTGGCGTTCGAGAGCAGCTGCGTCAGTTGCTCTTTGGTGGTGACTCCGGGTGGCCCGACCAGGAAGGAGTCCAGCGCCGACGCCGCCGACCGCACGTGCACGTGGTGGTCGTGCAGGCCGGGCAGCACGGTTCCGCCGCCGGCGTAGAGCACGCCCTCGCCCTTGCGCGCCGCGAGGCCCTCGCCCATCTCCTCGATCTGCGCGCCGACCCGGATGTCGACGGTTCTGCCGTCCAGCAGGGTGCCCCGGTGAATCAGCATGACAGGCAACGCCTTTCGGCGACCAACCGGCGGACAGCCTCGTTGTCGGCGCCGAGCCCGGCCGCCCGACCGAGGGTCGCGGGCGCCCGCGGCGGCGGGGCCGGGTGCGGCGCTTCCGATGCGGCGGTGGGCAGCGCAGCGTAGCTCGCGGCCACTGCGGCCATCGACGCGTGGATCAGCTCGCCGCCGCCGCGGCCCAGCGATTCGGCGACCGCCAGCGTCGCCTCCAGGCCCGTCAGCGGATCGGCGATGGCGTCGCCGCAGAACACCGGCCCTTGGAAACCCGGGCGGGCGGTGCCCACCAGGCCGCCACCCACCGCGGCGTCGTCCCCGAACGCCGGCCTGGGATCGTCATATCCGGTGATCCGCAACCAGATTCGGCCCGCGCGCGGCGCCACGTGGTCCGGTCCCAGCCCGCGCCGCGCGAGCGCCGCGGGGCGCGAGCCCTCGATCACGACGTCGGCCACCGCGAGCAGCTCGTGCAGCTCGTCGGTCTGGGCGTCGAAATCCACGCAGTAGGACAGCTTTTCGGCGTTCATCCAGTCGTAGAAGGCGCGGCTGCCCGCTCGGGTGCCGTCGGGGCGGCGCGGGCTTTCCACCTTGACGACGGTGGCCCCGCCACGCGCCAGCAGCCGCCCGCACAGCGGGCCGGCCCACATCGAAGACAGGTCGGCCACCAGCAGGCCGGCCGGCTCGCGCGGCGTTGCCGGGGCACCGATCCGGCTCATCCGCGGCGGGCCGGGCGCGGCCTCGCCGAGGCAGGCGACCGGGAGGTCGAGCAGGCGCGCACGCTCGACGATCGCGCCCGCCGGATGCGTTGCGGCCCAGCGCCGCAGCGCCGGCCACGGATCGGCGGGCGCCTCGTCAACCGCCAGCAGCGCGGGCACGGCGGCGACGTCGTCGGGGCGCGCCAGCGTGATCGCACACCACCCGTCGGCCGCGGCGAGCAACCGGGTGGCGCCGCCGGCCGACACCCGGCCCGCGCGGGTCAGCCCGAGCAGCGCGGCGCGCCCGGCCAGCAGGGCCGCCGCGTCGACGGCGATGCCCAACCGGCGGCCGACGGCCGCGGCCACGTCCTCGGCGCGGGCCAGCACGTTGGCGCGGGAGAAGTCGGGCGGCCCGTCCGGCATGCCCGTCAGGTAGGCCAGCCCGCTGCTGCCCCACCCGGTCGACGTCGTCACCATCCCATTGTGCGCGTGGGGCGAACTAGAAATGCAGCGCGCTGTATCGCCAGTCCAACACCGGGCGGTCGGGATCGCCCACCGCGTAGACCAGCGACCGCAGCCCCAGCACCGCCCCGCGCTCGGTCGGCCGGGCGGTCTCGACGTGCAGTTCGCTGTACAGGGTGTCGCCCTCGTGCACCGGACCGGTGTGGTCGCAGGACTCCCAGCCCAACACCGTCACCAGGTTGGGCAGCAACCTGCTGGCCTGGGCCAGCGCCAGCCCGATGGTGTGCCCGCCGTACACCAGCCGTTGCCCGCCGACGCGCGAATCGTGGTGTGTGGCGGCGATATTGAGGGTAAGCCTGGCGAGTTCCGTTGCGCCGCTGACCACGTCACCGGTGCTGCGCAGCACCGCGCCCGCCAGGCCGGCGGGCAAATGCGGGCCCGGCACCTTGGTGCGGAACACCTCGGCGTCCCAATGCGCCGTCGGATCGTGGGCCGGGCCGGGAACACCGGCGCCGACGGCCGACAGATCGTCGGCGGGGGCGCGCTCGGGATCGAAGTCCGGGCCGGCCGGCAGCATGGCGCACCGGTAGAAGTCGAGGACCAGCCGGTCGGCCTGGTCGATGGTGATCATCCGCAGCGCGGCCAGCCCCGTCGGCGCCCGGCCCGGCTTGGGCGAATTCGCCCGCAGCCCAACGACTTCGGTGCGCGTGTAGATGGTGTCGCCGACGACCGGGAAGCGGTGAAAGGTCAGCCCCCGATAGAACAAATTGGCTTTCACCCGCTGGGTCACCAGCGTCGACTGCCCGATCGCCACGTCGCAGACCAGCCCCGGGTGGGCCAGCGGCCCCGGCTCGCCCGTCACCGCGGTGCACAGCACCGCGTCCAGCGCCAGTCGCAGCCGATCCCCCAGGATCGCCTGGTGGGCGGCGGCCAGTCCCGAGGACAGCGTCATCGCCGGCGCCCAGTCGAAGACCTGGCCCACCGAGAGATCGTCGAAGTACGGGCCGCCCTCCCGCACACGCGCATAAGTCACCGGGCCAATATGGCACACGTGAGAACAGAGCTGAACGACGAAGAGGACATGCTGGTCGCCACGGTGCGGGCGTTCGTCGACCGCGACGTCAAACCCGGCGTCCGCGAGGTCGAGCACGCCAACGCCTACCCCGAGGCGTGGATCGAGCAGATGAAGCGGATCGGCATCTACGGCCTGGCCATTCCGGAGGAGTACGGCGGGTCGCCGGTGTCGATGCCGTGTTATGTGCGCGTCACCGAGGAGCTGGCACGGGGCTGGATGAGCCTGGCCGGCGCGATGGGCGGGCACACCGTGGTGGCCAAGCTGCTGACGCTGTTCGGCACCGAGGAGCAGAAGCGCGCGTACCTCCCGCCGATGGCCACCGGCGACCTTCGCGCCACGATGGCGCTGACCGAGCCGGGCGGCGGTTCGGACCTGCAGAACATGACGACGACGGCGCTGCCAGACGGCTCAGGCGGGTTGCGGATCAACGGTGCCAAGACCTGGATCAGCAACGCCCGCCGCTCCGGCCTGATCGCGCTGCTGTGCAAGACCGACCCCGACGCCACGCCGCGGCACCAGGGCATCTCGATCGTGCTCGTGCAGCACGGGCCCGGGCTGACGGTGTCGCGGGACCTGCCCAAGCTCGGCTACAAGGGCGTCGAGTCGTGTGAGCTGTCGTTCGACGACTTCCGCGCGCCCCAGGCCGCGGTCCTGGGCGGCCGGCCGGGCGAGGGCTTCGCGCAGATGATGAAGGGGCTGGAGACGGGTCGCATCCAGGTGGCCGCGCGGGCGCTGGGGGTGGCGACGGCCGCGCTCGAGGACGCGCTGGCCTACGCCCAGCAGCGGGAGAGCTTCGGGCGGCCGATCTGGAAACACCAGTCGGTCGGTAATTACCTGGCCGACATGGCGACCAAGCTCACCGCGGCCCGTCAGCTCACGCGCTTCGCCGCCGAGCGCTACGACAGCGGCGAACGCTGCGACATGGAGGCCGGGATGGCCAAGCTGTTCGCCTCCGAGGCCGCGATGGAGATCGCGCTGAACGCCGTCCGCATCCACGGCGGCTACGGCTATTCCACCGAATACGACGTCGAGCGCTACTTCCGCGACGCGCCACTGATGATCGTCGGCGAAGGCACCAACGAGATCCAGCGCAACGTGATCGCCGCCCAACTGGTCGCCCGGGGCGGGATCTGAGGCGAATCTCCCGGATCGCGCTCGGCGCCTGCTGTATATTTGCGGGACTTCTCGCACCGGCAAAGCCAGAGGGAGGCGGCTGCCATGAGTTATCCCCCTGGGCCGTACGAAGGTTCCCCGGAATGGCAGGGCCAACCGCAACCGTATTGGCAGGGCCAGCCGCCGCCCGGTTACCCGGCCCCGCAGCCGGGCTGGCCGGGGCAGCGCGAGCCGGACAACTACCTCGTCTGGGCCATCCTGGTCACGGTCTTCTGCTGCCTCCCGTTCGGGATCGTCTCGCTGGTGTACTCCACGAAGGTCTCCGGGCTGTGGGCGCAGGGACGGTATGCCGAGGCACAGGCCTCGGCCGAAAACGCCAAGAAGTGGGCCATCATCGGCGCGGTGGTGGGTGTGGCGGCGTCCGTCATCGGGGTCATTCTGTGGTTCGCGTTCATCGCGGCGGTGGTCTCGTCCATCCCGTCCACGACCACCACGACGTTCTCCGGCTTCTAACGCCCTTGGGCGCCGGCGAAAGTCGCGTCCACCAGCCCCCACCCGCGCGCGGTACCGGCATCGATCGTGCGCCCGGACAGCACCAGATACGCCGTGCGCCACCGCCCGATCCGGCGGGTGACGCTGACGGTTCCGCCGGCACCGGGGATCAGGCCGAGGCCCAATTCTGGCAGCCCGAACAGCGAATCCTCGTGCGCCTCAACCCATCCGCAGAACGCCGCCATCTCCAAACCGCTGCCCACCACCCGGCCGTGCACCTCGGCCCGGCAGGCCCGGCCGAGGCGGGCGGTCAGCGCTTCGAGCGCCAGGGCGGGGCTGTGCCGGGTGCGGGCCAGGTGCGCGCTCGCCGGGTCGGCGAAGGTCCCGAATTCCGCGAGGTCTCCCCCGCTGCAAAACGACGGGCCGTTGCCGCTCAACACGATCCCGGTCAACGACGGGTCCAGCAGCGCGACGGTCAGCGCCTCGAGCAGCGCGGCCCGCGCGTCGGTGGAGAACGCGTTGTGCCGCTGCGGGCGGTTGAAGGTGATGCGCAGCGTGTCGCCGTCGCGGCGGGTCAGCACCGGGTCGACGAGGCCGGGCGCGCCGGCCGGGCCGCGTTCGTGTAGCCAGCGGGCGAACTCCGGGCCGGCCTGCAGGGTCGAGTAGGCCAGCGACTCGGTCACCACCCCGGCCAGCGCCGGGGCCGCCGGGTCGACCGCGCGCAGCACGTCGTCGCACACGGCGCTGGCGTGCGGCCATCGCTGGCAGCGGCTCGTCAGCTCGGCCAGGGTTTCGGCCACCGACTCGACGGTGACCGCCCGGCGATCGGCACAGGGATCCTCGGTCAGGGTGAAAGTCGCTTGCTGCAGCCACGATTCGCCGGCCGCGATATCGGCGGCCGAGCCGACGGCGACGATCACGCCGGGCGGTGCAGCGGCGTCCGCATCGCCCTCGCTACCGACGTCGACGACCCGCAGCATGGGTCACACCGAATACTTCTCGATCAGCCCGTTCTTGTAGAGCTTCCCGGTGTCGGTGCGCGGCAGCTGCTCCTCGAAGGCGATCGACCGCGGGCATTTGTAGTGCGCCAAGCGGTCTCGCAGCCACGCGGTCAGCTCGTCGGCGAACCGATCGGTGGCGTCGGCGGGGTCGACGGTCTGCACGGCCGCCACCACCCGCTGTCCCATCTCGTCGTCGGGAACGCCGAACACCGCCGCGTCCAACACCTTCGGGTGCGTGACCAGAAGGTTCTCGGTCTCCTGCGGGTAGATGTTCACGCCGCCGGAGATGATCATGTGGTGGCGGCGATCCGTCAGGTACAGGTAGCCCTCGTCGTCGAGGTAGCCGATGTCGCCGACGGTGGCCCACCCGTGCCTGTCGCGCGAGGCGGCGGTTTTCGTCGGGTCGTTGAGGTACTCGAAGGAATACCCGCCCTCGAAGTAGATCTCGCCCGGCTGGCCGGGCGGCAGCTCGGTGCCGTCCTCGGAGAGGATGTGGATCTGGCATGCCATCGGCTTGCCCACCGAACCCGGGTGCGCCAGCCACTCCTCGGCGCTGATCAGCGTCGACCCGATGGCCTCGGAGGACGCGTAGTACTCGTCGATGATCGGTCCCCACCAGTCGATCATCTGCTTCTTGATCTCGACCGGGCACGGCGCGGCGGCGTGCATCACCCGCCGCAGGCTGGACAGGTCGTACGAATCTCGCACGGCGGCGGGCAGTTTCAGCATCCGGGTGAACATGGCCGGCACGAACTGGCCGTGCGTGACCCGATGCCGCTGGATGGCGTCCAGCGTGCCCTCGGGGTCGAACTTCTCCAGCACGACCGTCGTGATGCCGCCGGCCTGCGCGCTCATCGACCACACCGACGGCGCCGTGTGGTACAGCGGGGCCGGGCTCAGGTAGATCGAGTCGGGCGTCATCCAGAACTCGACCAGCGCCGACATCATGCCGGGCGCCTCGGCGGGCGGGACGTGCGGCAGTTCGCGTTTGATCCCCTTGGGCCGGCCGGTGGTGCCCGACGAATACTGCAGCAGGTCACCCTCGAGCTCGTCGTCGATGGGCGTATCGGGCTGGCGCGCAACGCATTCCGGGTAGCGCTCCCAGCCGGGCAGGTCGCCGTCGGCGATCATCAGCAGCTCCGGCAAGCCGTTGGGCAGATGTTCGCGCAGCTGCGCCAGGGTGTCGCGCAGCGCCGCCGACCCGATGATGGCCTTGGCGTTGCTGTTGTCGACGATGTAGGCGGCCTCGGCCGCGGTGAGGTGGGTGTTGATCGGCACGTAGTACAGGCCGCTGCGGCGGGCCGCCCACATCACCGCGTGGATGTGCTCGTTGTTCTCCATCAGGATCGCGACGGTGTCCCCCTCGCGCAGCCCGGCCTGGCGGAATCGGTGCGCCAGCCGATTGGCGCGCGCCTCCAGGTCGTCGAAGGTGACGACCGTGCCGGACGGGTACAGGATGACGGCGGGTTTGCCGGCGCCGACGTGGGGGCGAATCTGCATGCGAGGACTGTACCGCCGCCGAAGTTGACGGGTGTTAAGTGGCGGGTCGAGGCGCGCGCAACCTGCCGAGCAGACACAAAAGCCCCCGACACGCCGTAGGTGTGGGGGCTTTTGTGTCTGCTCGGCCTATCTGTCCCGCAGGAGCAGGGCACTGTCGCCGAACTCGTGCCACAGGTACCCGTGGGCGGCGGCCTCCCGGTAGGCCAGGGCGACCAGGTCCGGGCCGGCGACGGCCTCCAGCAGCAACAGGTGCGAGGCGCCGGCGTCGTGCCAGCCGGTGATCAGGCCGTCGACCACCCGCGCGGGGCGGTTGCGGCCGAGCACGAGATCGGTCCAGCCGACGGCCGGCCGCACCACTGCGTCGGCCGTCGCGGCCGACTCCAGCGCGCGGGTGGCCGTGGTGCCGACGGCGATCACCCTGCCGCCGCCCGCACGCACCGAGTTGACCATCCGCGCGGTGGGCGCCGGCACCTCGAACAGCTCGGGGGTCGGTGGCTCGCCGGCCTCGGCCGACGACACGCCGGCGTGCAGCGTGACCGGTGCGACCCCGATGCCGGCAGAGACCAGAGCGGTGACCAGTTCGGTGCTGAACGGCCTTGCCGCGCTGGGCATTTCGGCGCTGCCGGGGTGGCGGGCGAACACGGTCTGGTAATAACGCAACGGCCATTGCCGCGGCACGTACGCATAGCGGATCGCCCGGCCGTGCCGGGCGAGGTACGAGCCCACCTCCCCCTCCAGGATCACCCGCGCCACCCACAACCGCGCGCCGTCGACCTCGGGCTCGGGGTAGGACGAACCGATGACGAGCGCGGCGCCGCCGGGCAGGTCGATGCGTTCACCGGGCCGGACGTCGGTGAGGTGGCCGGCCGCGTCGGCCGCGGGCCGCAGTTCCACCACCCAGGCCTTTTCGGCGCGCGCCGTCGAGAAGTGCACGGCGATCGGCTGCCCGGCGCGGCGCCCGTCGACCGCCGCGGGCAGGGTGGCCGAGTTGTTCACCACGAGCAGGTCGCCCGGCTGCAGGTGATCGCCGAGGTCGGCGAAGCGCGCGTGGGTGACCCGGCCGGGGCGGGCCACCAGCAGCTTGACGGCGTCGCGGGCCACGCCGCGCGCTTCCGGCGGCTCGATGGCCGCGGTCATGAGCTCGCCCCGGACAACGCCGAATCGGCGGCGCGGTAGCGGCCCGCGGGCGGCCGGGCGTCCAGCAGGCGCAGCAACGCCGGGACTTTCGCTTCCGGCTCGGCGCGATCGGAGATGTCCTCCCCGGGAAACGCGGCCTGGTGCATTTCGGTCCGCATGTCGCCCGGATCGAAGGCGTACACCGCCACCGGCACCTCGGCACCCAGGATGGCCGACAGGTGATCCAGCGCGGCCTTCGACGAGCCGTACCCACCCCAGCCCGGGTATGGCTCGACCGCCGCATCGGACGTGACGTTGATGACGGTCCCGGCGTTGGCGGCGAGCGCGGGCAGCGCCGCCTGGATCAGGGCCAGCGGCGCGAACACGTTCGCCTCGTACACGGCCCGCAACTCGTCGGGCGAGTAGTCGGCGAGCGCCGGCTGCGGGCTGGGCCCCAGCCGGCTGGCGTTGTTCACCAGCAGCCCAAGCGGTCCGGCACCGGTCGCGGCGGCGACCAGGACTTCGCGGTGCGACGCGTCGGTGACGTCGCCCGGCAACGGGATGAATCGGTCCGAATTCAGTTCGGCGGCAGCGGCTTTGAGGTCGACGGCGCGGCGCGCGTCGGCGACGACGGCCCACCCGCGGTCGAGCAGCGCGGCGCTCACCGCCTTGCCGAACCCGCGGGACGCGCCGGTGACGATGGCGACATGAGTTTGAGTCATACGGCCATACTGATAGTTGAAGTAAACTTTAAGTCAAGTCCGCAATTCCGAAGAGGGTCAGATGGACAAGCGGGATCTGTTCACCGTCAGCGAGATCGCGCGCCGCAGCGGCTTCGCCGCCTCGGCGATCCGGTTCTACGAGGGCCAGGGCCTGATCACGGCCACCCGGACCTCGGGCGGTCAGCGCCGATTCGAACGCCAGATGCTGCGCCGGCTGGCCTTCATCAAGGCCGCCCGAAACGTCGGCCTGAGCCTAGACGAGATCGCCTCGGCGCTCGCCGAACTCCCCGACGGCCGCACCCCCACCCGGGCCGACTGGGCCCGGTTGTCCCGAACGTGGCGTACGCGCCTCGACGACCAGATCGCCGGGCTGATCGCGCTGCGCGACAACCTCGATTCGTGCATCGGCTGCGGCTGCCTGTCACTGAGGCGCTGCGCGATCTCCAACCCGGGCGACGCTGCGGCGGGCGCCGGCGCGGGAGCGGTGTACCTGCCGAAATCGCTGCGGCGGCAGGCGATACCGTCTGCCGAGCAGACGTAAAAGCCCCCAATTCCGCGACGGAATGGGGGCTTTTGCGTCTGCTCGCGGGGCTTAGCTCGACTCGGCCAGCCGCTGCTTGAGGGCCTCGAACTCGTCCTTGACCCCGGTGGGCAGCTTCTCGCCGACGAACTCGAACCACTCCTCGATCAGCGGCAATTCCTGCCGCCACTCGTCGGCGTTGACCAGCAACGCCCGCTCGACGTCGGCGTCGTCCACGTCGAGGCCGTCGAGGTCCAGGTCCTCGGCGGTCGGCACGATGCCGATCGGCGTCTCCTTGCCGCCGGCCCGGTGCTCGATGCGGTCGACGATCCACTTCAGCACCCGGCTGTTCTCGCCGAAGCCCGGCCAGAGGAATTGACCCTCGTCGCCGCGGCGGAACCAGTTGACGAAGAACACCTTCGGCAGCTTGGACTCGTCGGAGTTCTTGCCCAGGTCCAGCCAGTGCTGGAAGTAGTCGCCGACGTGGTAGCCCAGGAACGGCAGCATGGCCATCGGGTCGCGGCGCACGGTGCCGACCTTGCCCTCGGCGGCGGCCGTCTGCTCGCTGCCCATGGTGGCGCCCATGAACACGCCGTGCTGCCAGTCGCGCGCCTGCGTCACCAGCGGCACCGTGGTCTTGCGGCGGGCGCCGAACAGGATGCCCGAAATCGGCACGCCCTGCGGGTCGTCCCACTCCGGCGCCAGGATCGGGCACTGCGACATCGGCGTGCAGTACCGCGAATTCGGGTGCGCGGCTTTGGTTTCCGTCTCGCGGATGTACCAGTCGTGACCCTTCCAGTCGATCAGGTGATCCGGCTCGCCCTCCAGGCCTTCCCACCACACCTCGTCGTCATCGGTGAGCGCGACGTTGGTGAACACGGTGTTGCCCGCGGCGATCGTGCGCATGGCGTTGGGGTTGGACTTCCAGTTGGTGCCCGGCGCCACCCCGAAGAAACCGAACTCGGGGTTGACCGCGTACAGCCGGCCGTCCTTGCCGAACCGCATCCAGGCGATGTCGTCACCCAGCGTCTCGGCGCGCCAGCCCGGGATTGTCGGCTGCAGCATGGCGAGGTTGGTCTTGCCGCACGCCGACGGGAACGCCGCGGCGAAGTAGTAGGCCTTGTTCTCCGGGGAGATCAGCTTGAGGATCAGCATGTGCTCGGCGAGCCAGCCCTCGTCGTGGGCCATCGCCGACGCGATGCGCAGCGAGTAGCACTTCTTGCCCAGCAGGGCGTTGCCGCCGTAGCCGGAGCCGTAGCTCATGATCTCGCGGGTCTCCGGGAAGTGGGTGATGTATTTGGTGTCGTTGCAGGGCCACGGCACGTCCTGCTGGCCCGGCTCCAGCGGGGCGCCCACCGAGTGCAACGCCTTGACGAAGAACCCGTCGTCGCCGATCTTCTCCAGCGCGGCCTTGCCCATCCGGGTCATCACCTTCATCGAGACGACGACGTACTCGGAGTCCGTGATCTCGACGCCGAGCTTGGGGTCCTCGGCGCCCAGCGGGCCCATGCAGAACGGCACCACGTACATGGTGCGGCCGCGCATGCAGCCGCGGTACAGGTCGTTCAGGGTGGACCGCATCTCGGCGGGGTCCATCCAGTTGTTGGTCGGTCCGGCGTCGATCTCGCGCTCGGAGCAGATGAAGGTCCGCGATTCCACCCGCGCCACGTCCGACGGGTCGGACAGCGCCAGGAAGGAGTTCGGGTACTCCTTGTGGTTCAGCCGCTTGAAGGTGCCCGCCTCGACGAGCTGGTCCGTCAGCCGCTTCCACTCTTCGTCGGAGCCGTCAGCGAACACCACCCGGTCGGGCTGCGTGAGCTCGGCAACCTCCTGCACCCAGGCCAACAGGCCGGGATGGTTGGTGGGTGCGCTGTCCAGACCGGGAATGGTCGCTGAAGTCATCGAACTCTCCTGAATTCTTCTGCCTGCTAACCGGCATCTTCCGCTTGCGTATGCGTTCGCCCACACAACTGTTTACATGGTGGCGTTAACTACAGGTTATCGTGATCGCCTTGTCGGGGAGGTCTCGGGCAGGTATAAGCCTTCTCACAACAACGATTCAGAAACAGGGCCGAACGTCACCCGGAATCGCCATTCTCGCTCCTCGAAGCTGGTCCATCGTTTTCGCCCTCGGGTTGGGGTGTACCCAGTTCGCCCAGTTCTGCACGCACGGCGTCCAGCGCGGCCTGCACGGTGGGCATCTCCCGGTCACGCGCCGCGGCGGCCCGCGCCGCCGCAATGGCATGCTCGCGCAGTTCGCTGTCGATCGCGCTGACCTGCTCGGCCACATGCGCGTTCTCGGCCTCGTCCCGGGCGACCAGCGCGGTGCTCAGCAGGGACTCGGCGACCAGCACGCGGGTGGCGACCAGTTCCTCGACCGCCGACTGCAGCGACGCCGTCACCTCGCCCGTCCAGCGGTCCAGCAACGCCCGGTCGCGCAGCAGGCCGCGGATGTGGATGACCACGAACGTCACCGCCACCCCGATCGCGACGCACGCCGCGGCCCCGGCCACCGCCAGCGCGGGGCTCAGCCGGGAGGTCAGCCCGCCCACCAGTCGGCTGAGCGTGAGCGCCACGCCGAGCCCGAACGCGGCGCCCAGCAGCATCAACAGCCACGTCTCCTGCCGCCGGGATTTCAGCGGCGGGGGCGGCACGTCGATCGTCGGCAGCTTCTCCACGTCCGGCAGCGCCACCGGCACGCCCAGCACCTGCGCGACGTCGGCGAGCTGGGTGGTGGTTCCCTCGCTCACCTCGGCCACCACCTCGTCGACCCGCCCGCGCGTGTAGGCCTCGAAGCCGGCCATCCTCCCCCGGGACAAGCCGGCGGCGTCCTCCTGCAACTCGCCTCGCACCGACGAACAACGGTTGCGCGCGAAGTAGGACAACTGGACCCGGGCCTGCTGAATCTGGCCGCGCAGGGTGATGGTGCGCTCGGTCCTGGACTGCCGCCGCTGCCGCAGGGCCGCGCTGCGCTCCTCGCGCAGCGCATCGACCCGGGCGCGCCGGCCCGCCCCCTCGGCGTCCCGGTCGAACCGCCGCGTGACCGTCTGCAGCCGGGATTCCCACGCGCGTAACCGGTTTCGCCGCGGGATGTCGGCGTCGTCGAGTTCCGCTGCGACGGTCTGCACCAGGTCGTCGACGTCCGGGTCGCCGAGGTCGGGCAGGGCGGCGGCGCCCACCCACGGCACCCGGCCGTACCGGGGCGCGTGCGCGGCCAGGGCGTCGCGGTCGGCGGCCATCACGTCGCGCCAATTGCGGTGGACGTCGATCTTGGACACCACGCCGACGACGACGTCGGTGTGGTCGGCGGCGGCGTCCAGCAGCGCGCAGTCGGACGGGCTCAGCGGCGCGGCCGCGGACACCACGAAAATCACCGCGGTCGGCGCGTCCCCGGGCCCCAGATCCGTGGACTCGACGAACTTGTGTTGTGGCAGCCGTTCGCGCAGCGCGGCGAGCACCGCGGTGACGCCGGCCAGCCACGGGCCCGTCACCAACACCACGTCGCGGCGGTTGATGGCGGGCGCGTCCAGCCGGGGACCGATCGTCGCCACCAGCGCGTCCACCCGGTCCACCGGGTCCTCGCCGTTCAACAGGACTCCCGGGGCAGCGGCCCGCCGTCGCGCGACCACAGCCGCAGCGATCCCCGGGCGATGTCCGCGCCGCAGGCGCGGTGCAGCTCGCTCACCGGGCCCAGGCCGTAGCGCTGCCAGCGCACGGCGCGCGGCAGGTGCGCGACCGGTTCTTCGGGCGTCGCGCGCTCCAGCCCCGCCGCCTCGGCCAGCTCGACGGCGGCGGCCATGCGCGCGACCACGGTGTCGTCACTGCACAGGAAGCCGTGGATGCCTTCGTCAACCACGGCGAGGGCCTCCAGCTCGGCGACGGCCCGGAGCACCCGCCGGTAACGCACCTCGGCCCCGAGCACCGAGACCCTGCCCAGGACGGCGTCGACGCCGCTGACGCGGCGCAACAACGCGCGGAACTGCGCCGGCGTCCTGCCCCGCCGGGCCGCGGCGATCCCGAGCGCGACGCCGAACACGTCCAGCGCGTCCAGCAGGCGCACCCGCAGCGCGGTCGGCACCGGGTTGTCGGCGGCCAGGAACCCGGCGAACGAGCCGTCGAGACAGGTGGCGCCGCCCGGATCGGCGGCCAGCGCCCGCAGCGCCGCCCACAGGGCGCCGTCCAGGTCCCGCGCCGCGGCCACCGCGAGCAGCCCGCTCATCGGCTCCATCGGCGCCCCCGCGCGCGCGGACAGCTCGGTGCAACGCGAACGCGCCGCCGCCATCGGCCCCGCGCCGGCCCGACCGGACAGCGAGCCGGTCAGGTCGGCCTTGTTCAGGACCGCCAGGACCGGGCGCGCGGCGGCGGCGATCGCCCCGGTGTCCTCGGGTTTGATCACCTCGGCGGTGACATAGACGTCCAGGTCGGCGGCGTCGGTCACCCCCGTGGTCACCGCGAGCCCGGCGAGGGCGAGGGCGCGAGCCACCGTGCGGCGGCCCACCCCGCGGCGCCCGCCGACGGCCACGCGCAGCGGCGCGGCGCATCGCCTCGCGACCACCGTCACGCGCGGGTCGGCGTGGCCGTCGGCAAAGGCCCGCAGCTCGTCGACGAAAATTCCGTGCCCTTGTCTCGTCATTTCCTGTCCGATTCAACCTCACCGAATGGTGGCATCTACGTCACCCAGATGCGAGCCACCGGGCTGTTACCAGTCGAAGGCAACTGTTGGGTATCAATCTGGATCAGGGGCGGCTACATCGGAGGTTCATGGGCCACCATGGACAAATGCATGCGCAACCCGGGGTCGGGACGTGTCCCGACGCGCCGGTGGGATCGGAGGCTGGCCTGGAGACAGGAGTGGGGGCGGTCCCGGGGCCGCCCGATCGGGACCGCCCCGATCAGCGCCACCTCCCGGCCACGAGCTTCCGCTCGCGGCGTTCGGCGCTTTCCGGGGCCCAGCGCGAGACGTGGGAGCGGCTCTGGCCGGAACTGGGCATCTCGGTCGGCACCCCCGCGGAGGGCGCTCCCCGGCGCACGGAGCCGCTGAACACCGAGGCGTGGTTCGGCCGCCGCGCACCGGTGGTGCTCGAAATCGGTTGCGGCAGCGGCATATCCACCCTGGCGATGGCCAAGGACGAGCCCCACATCGACGTGATCGCGGTGGAGATCTACCGCCGCGGGCTGGCGCAGCTGCTGAGCGCGATCGACCGCGAGCGCGTCGACAACATCCGGCTGATCCGCGGCAACGCGATCGACGTGCTGGACCGCCTGATCGAGCCGGGCTCACTGACCGGGGTGCGGGTCTTCTTTCCCGATCCCTGGCCCAAGGCCCGGCACCACAAACGCCGGTTTCTGCAACCGGGCACGATTGGCCTGATCGCCGACCGGCTACTCCCCGGTGGTGTCCTGCACGCCGCGACCGACCACCAGGGCTACGCCGAGCAGATCTCCGAGGTCGGCGACGCCGAACCGCGGCTGCGGCGTGCCGACCCGGGCGCCGCGTTGCCGATCTCGGTCGCCCGGCCCACCACCAAGTACGAGACCAAGGCCCAAGAAGCGGGCAGCGTCGTGAACGAATTCGTCTGGATAAAGGCTGCACAAGGCTGAAAGAGGCAGTGACATGAGCCTGACGGAAGAAACCACAGCGGCCCCGGAAGAGGCACCGCTGGACGCACCGGCGGTGCTGTCCGCCGAGGGCCTGAGCAGCTTCGAACCGCCGGCAGGCCGCGTCCTGCTGGTCTGGGACGCGCCCAACCTCGACATGGGCCTGGGCTCCATCCTCGGCCGGCGCCCGACGGCCCTGGAACGTCCGCGTTTCGACGCCCTCGGCCGCTGGCTGCTGGCGCGCACCGCGGAGGTCAGCTCGGGGCGGCCCGGCGTGGTCATCGAACCCGAGGCGACCGTCTTCACCAACATCGCGCCGGGCAGCGCCGAAGTCGTGCGGCCGTGGGTGGACGCGCTGCGTAACGTGGGGTTCGCCGTGTTCGCCAAGCCGAAGATCGACGAGGACAGCGACGTGGACCGCGACATGCTGGCCCACATCGCGCAGCGGCACCGGGAGGGGCTCGCGGCGCTGGTGGTGGCCTCCGCCGACGGCCAGGCGTTCCGCCAGCCCCTGGAGGACATCGCGCGGGCCGGGGTGGCCGTGCAGGTGATCGGATTTCGTGAACACGCGAGTTGGGCGCTAGCGTCGGATACCTTGGACTTCGTCGACCTGGAAGACATCAACGGTGTTTTCCGGGAACCGTTGCCACGGATCGGCCTGGATTCGCTGCCTGATCAGGGGGCGTGGCTGCAGCCGTTCCGGCCGCTGTCCGCCCTGTTGACCACGCGTGTGTGAGACTGGCGTCAAAAAACCGAAAGAAGCACAGCGCGGGTCGCTAGCGATCCAGTAAGGAGCTTACGTGTTCGCCTGGTGGGGTCGAACCGTGTACCGCTATCGGTACATCGTGATCGGGGTCATGGTGGCCCTGTGCCTCGGCGGCGGCGTCTTCGGCATGAGCCTGGGCAAGCACGTCACGCAGAGCGGCTTCTACGACGACGGCAGCCAATCCGTCAAAGCCTCGGTGCTGGGCGACCAGACGTACGGCCGCGATCGCACGAGCCACATCGTCGCCACCTTCACGGCGCCCGACGGCAAGACCGTGGACGACCCGGCGTGGCACCAGAAGATCGTCGACGAGCTGAACAAGTTCAAGAACGACCACCCGAACCAGGTCGTCGGGTGGGCGGGCTGGCTCGCGGTGGCCAACCCCGCCGACGCGCCCCCGCTGATCAAGGGGATGGCCACCGAGGACAAGAAGCACACCTTCGTGTCCATCCCGCTCAAGGGCGACGACGACGACACGATCCTCAACAACTACAAGACGATCGCGCCCGACCTGCAGAAGCTCGACGGCGGCACCGTCCAGCTCGCCGGCCTCGAGCCGATCGCCAACGCCCTGACCGGCACCATCGCCACCGACCAGCGCCGCATGGAGGTGCTGGCGCTGCCGGCGGTGACGGTGGTGCTGTTCCTGGTGTTCGGCGGGGCGATCGCCGCCGGCCTGCCGGTGATGGTGGGCGGGCTGAGCATCGCGGGCGCGCTGGGCATCCTGCGGTTCATCGCGATGTTCGGGCCGGTGCACTATTTCGCCCAGCCGGTGGTCTCGCTGATCGGCCTGGGTATCGCGATCGACTACGGGCTTTTCGTGGTGAGCCGGTTCCGCGAGGAGATCGCCGAGGGCTACGACACCGAGGCCGCCGTGCGAAGAACCGTCATGACGGCGGGCCGGACCGTCACCTTCTCGGCGGTGCTGATCATCGCGTCCAGCGCCAGCCTGCTCGCGCTGCCGCAGGGCTTCGTCCATTCGCTGACCTATGCGATCTTCGCCGCGGTGGGGCTTGCGGCGATCCTGTCGATCACGCTGCTCCCGGCCTGCCTGGGCATCCTCGGCCGGCACGTCGACGCGCTGGGCGTGCGGACGGCTTTCCGCGTCCCGTTCCTGCGCAACTGGAAGGTGTCGCGCGCCTACCTGAACTGGCTCGCCGACCGGCTGCAGAAGACCAAGACCCGCGAGGAGGTCGAGGCCGGGTTCTGGGGCAAGCTGGTCAACTTCGTGATGAAGCGCCCGCTGATGTTCGCCATCCCCATCGCCGTCGCGATGATCCTGCTGGTGATCCCGCTGGGCAACCTGTCCTTCGGCGGCATGAGCGAGAAGTACCTGCCGCCGAACAACTCCGTCCGGCTGGCGCAGGAGCACTTCGACAAGCTGTTCCCCGGGTACCGGACCGAGCAGTTGACGATGGTCATCAAGAGCAACAACGGCAGCAAGGTCACCGACCAGCAGGTCGCGGACATCCGCAACAAGCTCGCGCCGATCACCGGGTTCACCGACAAGACGTGGCAGGAGCGGCCGTGCCCCACGATCGCCGGCAATCCCTGCGTCAACGGCCCGAACGGGACGTCACAGCCCAAAGACGACTCGATACGGGTCATCCAGAACGGGTTGTCCAATCGCGGTGACGCCGCCAAGAAGATCAGCGAACTGCGCGCCATACCGCCGCCGAAGGGCCTCACCCTGCTGGTGGGCGGCACGCCGGCGCTCGAGCAGGACAGCATTCACAGCCTGTTCGACAAGGCGCCGCTGATGCTGGTCCTGTTGCTCGGCGCCACAACCGTGTTGATGTTCCTGGCGTTCGGCTCGTTCGTGCTGCCGATCAAGGCGGTGGTGATGAGCGCGCTGACGCTGGGATCCACCCTGGGGATCCTGACGTGGATCTTCGTCGACGGGCACTTCTCCACGTGGCTGAACTTCACCCCGACACCGCTGATGGTGGTGCTGATCGCGCTGGTCGTCGCGGTGGGTTTCGGCCTGGCCACCGACTACGAGGTGTTCCTGGTCTCCCGCATGGTCGAGGCGCGCGAGCGCGGCATGTCCACCGCCGAGGCCATCCGGATCGGCACCGCGACCACCGGCCGCCTGATCACGGCCGCCGCGCTGGTCCTCGCCGTGGTCGCAGCGTCGTTCGTGTTCTCCGACCTGGTGCTGATGAAATACCTGGCCTTCGGCCTGATGGCCGCGCTGCTGCTGGACGCGACCGTGGTCCGGATGTTCCTGGTGCCTTCGGTGATGAAGCTGCTCGGCGACGACTGCTGGTGGGCGCCGCGCTGGGCCCGGCGCCTGCAGAACCGGCTCGGGCTGGGCGAGATCGACCTGCCCGACGAGCGCAAGCGCCCCACGCTCAACGGGCGCCCAGCCAGGCCCCCGGTCGCGGCCGCCAGCCTGGTCGCCGCGACGCCGCGCGCGCCGCACGACCCCACGCACCCGGGCGCGCTGGAGCCGTCGCGGGTGGGCCCCCCGGAGCCGAGGCCGGCTCAGGAACCCCCGGCCGGCGAGCCGTCCCGCGCCGACACCACCCGGATGCAGGCCAGGCCGGCCCAACCGGCCGACGCCAAGACGGCGCGTCTCGCGGCGCCGACCGGCACCGGGCCGGCGGCGCCCCGGCCGCCTGCGCCCCCGTCCAGCGGTCAGACCCGGGCGATCCCCGTCCCCACCAGCCACTCCGGGGACAACAGCGGCGACCCGGCCGACCCCACCGCCGCCCTCCCGGTCATGCGGTCCGGCGCCACCGATTCCGACGCGGCCACCGAGCAGCTCAACGCGCGCGGCCACAACGAGCACGGCGGCCAGAGCGACAATGGCGACAGTGGCGACGATTCGCGTCCGCGTCGCCGGGGCGGCGGGGGCGGCGCGGGGGTCAGCGCCCAGGACCTGCTGCGGCGCGAGGGACGGCTGTAAGGGCTCAGGGCCCGTCTCCCGGCTCGTCGGGTTCCGCCTGCACGACCACGCCCGCCTCGTCACCCTCGGCCTGCTTTTCGGCCTCGGCGGCCGGATTCGGGGCGAGCAACACCTGGATCGCATTGTTGAGGAACGCGACCGTCGGAACGGCCAGCAGGGCGCCGACGATCCCGGCGAGCACGCCACCGGTGGAGATGGCCAGCACCACCGCCAGCGGATGGATCGACACCGCCCGGCCCATCACCAGCGGCTGCAGCAAATGCGCTTCGAGCTGGTTGACCGCGACCAGCAAACCGAGGGTGATCAGCGCGTAGACCGCGCCCTTCGCCAGCAGGGCCACCACCACGGCCAGGAAGCCGGCGATCACCGCACCCACCAGGGGGATGAAGGCGCCCAGGAACACCAGCGAGGCCAGCGGCAGCGCCAGCGGGATGCCCATGATCGCCAACCCCGTCCCGACGCCGGCCGCATCGGTCAGGGCGACCAGGAAGGTGGCCCGCACGTAGCCGATCAGCGATCCGTAGCCGGCGTTGCCCGCCTCGCGCACCCTGTCCCGGACGCCGACCGGGAAGATCTTGGTGACGTACTGCCAGATGTTGCGCCCGCCGTAGAGGAAGAAGATCAGTGTGAACAGGGCCAACACGGCGGCGGTGACCAGCTCGGTGATGGTGGCCGCGGTGGCCAGCGCGCCGCTGGTCAGCTTCGACTGGTTGTTGCGCAGCGCCTGGGTCGCGGCGTTGCCCGCGTTGGAGATCTGTTCGCCCCGCAGATGCAGCGGACCCTCGATCAGCCACCGGCGGGTGGAGTCGATGCTGTGGGTGATCTGGTCGGTCAGGTCGGGCAGGCCGTAGACGAATTGCACGATGACGAACGCCAGGATGCCGCCGAAGACGGCGAATCCGCCCAGCAGGACCAGCGCCACCGCGGCGCCGCGGGCCAGGCCCCTCTTGTCGATCCAGTCAACCGCCGGAACCAGCAAAGCGCTGATCATGAGCGCCAGCAACACCGGGACAACGATGACTTCGAGCTTCTTCACCACCCACAGCAGGGCGACGACCGCGGCCAGGATGACGAGCAAACGCCAGGCCCACGCCGCGGCCTTACGGACCAGGGGTTCGACTGACGCAGCCTCCGAGGCGTGGTCGAGGTTTGCCGGCATCGGGCCAGCCTAGCGGGCGCCGCCGCAGCCGGTCGGCGCCCGCATCCCCCCGGAAATCCTCCCGCCCGGCACGATCCGGTTACGACCCCGGAACGACCCTGACACAGTCGGAGCCGCGCCCGGCGGGCCGCGCCACCTGCGCGGTTACCCTAAAGCACGTGCCGCACCACGCACCCGCCCGCAAGCTCGAACTGACGCGTGAAGCTCCCCCGCGCGGCAGATACTGGTGGGTGCGCTGGGTCATCCTGGCCATCGTCGCGGTCGTGCTTGCTGTCGAGATTTCGCTCGGCTGGAATCAGCTGGCCAAGGCCTGGATGAGCCTGTACGAGGCCAACTGGTGGTGGCTGATCGCCTCGGTGCTGGCGTCGGTGGCGTCGATGCACAGCTTCGCGCAGATCCAGCGCACCCTGCTGGGATCGGCCGGCGTGCACGTCAAGCAATGGCGGTCGGAGGCCGCGTTCTATGCGGCCAACTCGCTGAGCACCACGCTGCCCGGCGGCCCCGTGCTGTCGGCGACGTTCCTGCTGCGCCAGCAGCGGATCTGGGGCGCCTCGACCGTGGTGGCCTCGTGGCAGTTGGTGATGTCCGGCGTGCTGCAGGCGGTAGGGCTGGCGCTGCTCGGCCTGGGTGGCGCGTTGTTCCTGGGCGCCAAGAACAACCCGTTCACGCTGCTGTTCACGCTGGGTGGCTTCGTCGCGCTGCTGCTGCTGGCCCAGGCGGTGGCGTCGCGGCCGGAGCTGATCGAGGGCATCGGCAGCCGGGTGTTGTCGTGGTTCAACTCCGTCCGGGGCAAGCCGGCCGACACCGGCCTGGACCGGTGGCGCGAGACGCTCACGCAGCTCGAATCGGTGAGCCTGGGCCGCCGCGACCTCGGCGTGGCCTTCAGCTGGTCGATGTTCAACTGGATCGCGGACGTGGCCTGCCTCGGCTTCGCCGCCTACGCCGCCGGCGACCACGCGTCGGTGGCCGGGCTGACGGTCGCGTACGCGGCGGCCCGCGCGGTCGGCACCATTCCGCTGATGCCGGGCGGCCTGCTGGTCGTCGAGGCGGTGCTCGTGCCCGGCCTGGTGTCCAGCGGGATGTCGTTGCCGAACGCCATCTCCGCGATGCTCATCTACCGGCTGATCAGCTGGCTGCTCATCTCCGCCGTCGGCTGGGTGGTGTTCTTCTTCGTGTTCCGCACCGAGAACGGCGGCGACTCCGACGGCGACGACCCCATCACCGGTCCGTTGCCCGTGGTGCGTCACGACCCGGCCTTCGACACGACCGAGGCCGCCCTGCAGGGCCCGTTGCCGCCGCCCGAGCGGCAGCCGGAGCCCGGCGTTGGGCCGGCTTTCTAGCCGACGTTATTCGGTCGCGGTCCGCCGATCGTGACGCCGGGCAGCGTGCCGCCCGGGGTGCCGGCCGCGGGCGGGGCGGCCGCGGGGTTGCCGGGCAGCGCCGGCAGCCCGCCGGCCGCGCCCTGTGCCTGCTGCATCATGCCCATCGCCTGCGGGATGGTGATCGGCAGCTTGCACTGCGTCGAGATGTTGGTCAATGGCTGCGCGAGCGACGTCATGTCGCCGGCGACCTTGGGGTTGGCCTCCAAATAGGACTTCAGCCCGGTGAGGGATTGTGGCCCGGCCTGCTGCTGCAACATCGTCGTCATCGCCTGGTTGGTCTCGGGATGCGAGTCCAGGTAGTCCCCCATGGACTTCGAGACAGCACCGATCGTGCGGGCGACCTCGCTGGCCGCGCACGGGTCGTTGGCGCCCGTCGCGGGCGGCCCGGCCAGAACTGCGAGAGCGGCGCCGGGTGCGGCGGCGGCGATCAGCCCGGCCAGCAGCCTGCGGCGCGCGGTCGCGGTGACGGTCAGCATGGGTCACTCCTTAGTTTGCGGAGGCGCGCGGCGTCCTGAACGCCCCGCAAACGGTTGGCATGAACGGCTTTTCCCGGCGGGGTTCCCCGCTCCCCCCGCGCGGCCATCGGACATCCTGCCATCCCCGACAGGGCCCTGCCACCTCGTGTGACCGACATCCCGCTTGGTCACCGGTTCACGACGACTTTGTGGCGGCTTGGCAACGTCCGTGTCTGCGCAGCTCAGGAACCAGATAAGCCGACATAATCCACAGGCTGCTGCGGTATTCTCGCCTGCACGCATTGCGCGAGAGCCCGGGGAGTGACGAAATCCAGCAGTTCATGATGCGCGTCAGTCGCAGCCTGCGTAAGTACCGCTGGTTGGTCTTCACAGGCTGGTTGCTGGCATTGGTGCCCGCGGTGTATCTGGCGATGTCGGAGTCGGGAAACCTCACCGGCGGCGGTTTCGAGGTGGCCGGGTCCCAGTCGCTGGCCGTGCACGATCAGCTCGAGGATCTCTACCACGACCAGGGCGCATCGTCGTTGGCGCTGGTCGCGGCCCCGCGACCGGACGCCAGCTACGCCGACATCAACGACGCGGTCGCGATGCTGCGGCAGGTCGCCGGCGAGTTCCCCGGCGTCACCGAGGTGCCCAACCCCGGCCAGCGACCGCCGCAGCCCGACCGTCCGTACGTGGTGTCGCTGCGGCTGGACGCGCGCAACGCCGGCACCAGCGACCTCGCCAAGCAGCTGCAACGGAAGGTCGGTGTCAGGGGCGACCAGTCGGGCCAGACCGCCAACGGCCGGGTGCGGCTCTACGTGATCGGCCAGGGCGCACTGAGCGCCGCGGCGGCGGCGAACACCAAGCACGACATCGCCGCCGCCGAAAAATGGAACCTGCCGATCATCCTGATCGTCCTGCTGGCGGTGTTCGGTTCGCTGGCCGCCGCGACCATCCCGCTGGCCCTCGGCGCCTGCACCGTCGTGGTCACGATGGGCCTGGTCTACCTGTTGTCGACGTACACCACCATGTCGGTGTTCGTGACGTCGACGGTGTCGATGTTCGGCATCGCGCTCGCCGTCGACTATTCGTTGTTCATCCTGATGCGCTTCCGCGAGGAACTGCGCGCCGGCCGCCAGCCGAACGAGGCCGTCGACGCCGCGATGGCCACCTCCGGGCTGGCGGTGGTGCTGTCGGGGATGACCGTCGTCGCCTCCCTGACCGGCATCTACATCATCAACACCCCGGCGCTGAAGTCGATGGCCACCGGCGCGATCCTGGCCGTCGCGGTCGCGATGCTCTCGGCGGCCACCCTGACGCCGGCGGTGCTGGCGACCTTCGGCCGGGCGGCCGCCAAGCGCTCGCGCCTCTTCCACTGGTCGCGCCAGCCCGAGGGCAGCCAGTCCCGGTTCTGGAATCGCTGGATCGGCTGGGTGATGCGTCGCCCGTGGGCGTCGGCGGTGGCGGCGTCGGTGGTGCTGCTGCTGATGGCCGTGCCGGCGGGATCGATGGTGCTGGGCAACAGCCTGCTGCGCCAGTTCGACTCGTCGCATGAGATCCGGGCCGGGGTCGGCGCGGCGGCGCAGGCGCTCGGGCCCGGCGCGCTGGGGCCGATCCGGGTGCTGATCAGCTTTCCCGACGGCGGCGCCGCCTCACCCGAGCACAGCCAGACGGTCGCCGCGATCCGCCAGAAGATGACGCAGGCCCCCAACATCGTCTCGGTGTCGCCGCCGCAATTCGCCGAGGACAACGGGAGCGCACTGCTGTCGGCGGTATTGTCGGTGGACCCCGAGGACATGAAGGCCCGCGACACCGTCGGCTGGATGCGCGTGCAGCTGTCCAAGGTGCCCGACCCGGGCACGGCGCGGGTCGACGTCGGCGGCCCGACCGCGCTGATCAAGGACTTCGACGACCGGGTGTCGCAAACCGAGCCGTTCGTGCTGCTCTTCGTGGCGCTGATCGCCTTCGTGATGCTGCTGATCTCCATCCACTCGGTGTTCTTGGCGTTCAAGGGCGTCCTGATGACGCTGCTGTCCGTCGCCGCCGCCTACGGCAGCCTGGTGATGGTCTTCCAGTGGGGCTGGTTGCGGGGCCTGGGTTTCACCCAGATCAGCTCGATCGACAGCACCGTCCCGCCGCTGGTGCTGGCGATGACGTTCGGGCTGTCGATGGACTACGAGATCTTCCTGCTCACCCGCATCCGGGAGCGCTTCCTGCACTCCGGGAACACCCGCGACGCGGTCGCCTACGGCGTGAGCACCAGCGCCCGCACGATCACCAGCGCCGCCCTGATCATGATCGCGGTGTTCATCGGCTTCGCGTTCGCCGGCATGCCGCTGGTGGCCGAGATCGGCGTGGCGTGCGCCGTCGCGATCGCGGTGGACGCCACGGTGGTGCGGCTCGTCCTGGTCCCTGCGCTGATGGCGATGTTCGCCCAGTGGAACTGGTGGCTGCCCGACTGGCTGCGCCGCATCTTGCCGTCGGTCGACTTCGACAGGCCGCTGCCCGAGGTCGACCTCGGCGACGTGGTGGTCATCCCCGACGACATCTCCGCGCTGGCGGCGCCCAGCGCCGACCTGCGCATGGTGCTCAAGTCGGCCGCGAAGCTCAAACACCTTGCGCCCGACGCCATTTGCGTGGCCGACCCGCTGGCCTTCACCGGCTGCGGCCGCAACGGCACGGCGGGCCACGCCGGCTTTGAGAAAGGCCCCGCCGGGAGCCGGGGGCTCGGCCCCGGGCAGATTCCGCACCAGGTCAACATCGACGACGAGGCGGGGGCCGACGTGAGCCCGGCGGCCAGGAACGGCAGCAACGGTCACCCGGGCGCCAAGAAGCCGGCCGTCGGCCGGGCGTCGCGCAACGGCATCGCCCGCGCGATCGCGGGGGACCGCCCCGTTCATCCCGTCACGCTGTGGCGGGGACGGCTGTCGGTCGCCATCGACGCGCTGGAGACCGGCGTCGAGGAGTGCGACCCCCCGCGATACGAGCGGCGCAGCCCGGTGGAAACCACCAACGTGCAGCTGCCCACCGGTGACCGCCTGCTCGTCCCGACCGGCGCGGAGGCGCTGCGGCTCAAGGGCTACCTGATCATGTGCCGTAACAGCAGCCGCGATTACGCCGAATTTGCTGACATGGTGGACACCGTGGAGCCGCAGACCGCCGCGGTGGTGCTCTCCGGCATGGACAGGTATTACTGGTGTCAAACGCCCAGGCGGGAGTGGATGGCGACGCAGCTGGTCCGCCGGCTCGCGGATCCGCATCCGTCCGATTTGGGCGACAACGGGTGGTCGGAGCCCGACGCCAGGGCAAACTGGGAAGATGTCCGGCAGCGCTGCCTGTCGGTGGCCGTAGCGATGCTGGAGGAGGCGAGGTGACGTTGGCATCCGAGCGACGCCCGGCGCCGCCGCCCCAGCCGCCCGCAGGCGAACGGCGCAGCCCCAACGGGGCACCTCCGGAACCTTTTCAGGACCCCGAGCAGCCGGTGGAGTTCTGGCCGACGGCCGCCATCCGCTCGGCCCTGCAGGGCGGTGACATCGCGACCTGGAAGCGCATCGCCGCCGCGCTGAAGCGCGATCCGTACGGCCGGACGGCCCGCCAGGTCGAGGAGGTCCTCGAGGGGACGCGGCCCTACGGCATCTCCAAGGCGCTGTGGGAGGTGCTGGAGCGCGCCCGCACCCACCTGGAGGCCAACGAACGCGCCGAGGTGGCGCGCCACGTGCGGCTGCTGATCGACCGGTCCGGCCTGGGCGAGCAGGAATTCGCGTCGCGCATCGGGGTGTCGTCCGAGGACCTGGCCACCTACCTGGACGGCAGCATCAGCCCGACGTCGGCGCTGATGATCCGGATGCGCCGGCTGTCGGACCGGTTCGTCAAGGTCAAGTCCGCGCGGTCGACCGAATCGAACTGATCAACGGGAGTTGATCGGCCGCACGTCGGCCACCAGCCAGGTGCCGCCCTTCTTGGCCAGGGTCAACCGCAACGCGGGAGCGACCTGTGTGGGCGGCTGGCCGGGCGCGTTCTGCGTCACCCGCAGGATCACCGCCACGCTGGCCGCCGACGGCCCGAGGGCCTCTACCCCGGCCGCCAGCGTCGCGGCCTGGGCGGTGACGTTGTGCTGGGCCAGGTCTGCGCTCGACTTCTGGTACTGGTCGCGGAAGGCGGCCGCCTGCTCCGGCATCATCAGCGCCGCGGCCCGGTCGAGGGAGCTGGCCGGCGCGCCGGGGGTGAACGACGCCATCGCCTCGGCCATCCCGGTCGCGACCGACACCACCTCCCGGGAATCCTTCTTGAAGTCGCGGTCCGCCCTCGTCCAGTGCGTATAGCCGGTCAGCACCGCCGCGCACAGGGCCGCCGCGCACAGCAGCACCACGGCCAGCCGCAGCCCCGGCGCGTCGTCGTCGGTGCCGACGCTGACCGAATCGCGGCGCAGCAACCAGAAATTGACGCCGACGCCCTCGGCGATCAGCACCAGCAGCGCCGTGCACCCTGCGACCCACCACACCGGCCAGCCGAGAACCACCCCGATCGCCAGCAGGGCGGCGACGGCGGCCAGCGGCGCCGCGATGTCGAAGGCCAGCAGCCGCCACAGGTTTCTCATCGGATGGATCCCAGCCCGGAGATCATCAGCTTGCCGTCCACGTCGGAGACGTCGAGGCGCAGGTTCCAGTGCACCACCTGGGGCTTGGCCCCGACGTTCTCGCTGACCGACGTCGCGACCACCATCACCGAGTCCGTCCGGCTGGCGAACGGCGGCAGCTTGGTGGTGACCACCTCCCGGGGAGGCCTGCCGCCCCCCGGCTGGGTGTCCGGGTCGCGGCGCACCGTTTCGATCGCCACCGCCTCGATCCGCCCGGCGCTCTGCGACTGCAGCTTCTGCACCACCTGCCGGTAGGGCTCCACGGCCGCGTCGAAGTCGGTGTTGAGCTCCCCGACGGTGCCGTCGTGCAGCTTCTGCAAGCTCGAGTCGATGTTGCCGCTGTTCATGTTGATCAGCACGCCGGTCCACTCGGCGGCGGTCTGCATGACGCGGGTCAGATAGGCCCGCTCGCCCAGCTCGTCGCGGTGCGCCGACCAGATGAGGTAGCAGAACACCACCGCGGCCACCGCCAGCACGCCCAGCACGGTCGACGCGATGCCGTACGGGGAAAAGATGCGGCCGCCCGGTCCGGGCCCCGGGGCGCCGGCTTCGGACTCGACGTCGTCCTCGGATTCGACGTCGTCTTCGGAGTCGACCTCGTCGGCGTCGGCGGACATGGGCCGATCGTTGCACCCAAAAGAAGCTGGCAGGATGGCGGGGTGACTGTAGAGGCCATCCGATCGGGATTAGACCTGAGCTTTGTCGACGCGAACGCCCGCCCCCAGGACGACCTGTTCGGCCATGTCAACGGCCGCTGGCTGGCCGACTACGAGATCCCCCCGGACCGGGCGACCGACGGCGCGTTCAGGCAGCTGTTCGACCGCGCCGAGGAACAGGTTCGCGACCTGATCGAGGAGGCCGGCCGGCAGGGCGCCCCGGCGGGCAGCGACGAACAACGCATCGGTGACCTCTACGGCAGCTTCCTCGACGAACAAGCCGTCGAGCGCCGCGGCCTGGCGCCGCTGCTCGACGAACTGGCCCTGATCGACGACTGCGCGGACCCCGACGCCCTGGCCGCGGTGCTCGGCGCCCTGCAACGCACCGGTGTCGGCGGCGGCGTGGCGTTCTACGTGGACACCGACGCCAAGAACTCGGCCCGCTACCTGATGCACTTCTCGCAGTCGGGGATCGGACTGCCCGACGAGTCGTACTTCCGTGAGGAGCGGCACGCCGCCGTGCTCGCCGCGTACCCGGGGCATATCGCGCGGATGTTCGGCCTGGTCGTCGGCGGCGATCACGCGGACGCCGCGGCCCGTATCGTGGCGCTGGAGAGCAAACTCGCGGCCGCGCACTGGGACGTGGTGAAGCGCCGCGACGCCGACCTGAGCTACAACCTGCGCGCCTTCGCCGAGTTGCGGGACGAGGCAACCGGTTTCGACTGGGCCGGCTGGGCGGCGGCGCTGGGCAGCACGCGCGACGCCCTCGCGGAAGTGGTTGTGCGCCAACCGGATTACCTGGCCGCGTTCGCGGCGCTGTGGGACAGCGAGGACATCGAGGACTGGAAGCTCTGGGCGCGGTGGCGGGTGATCCGCGCCCGCGCGTCCTGGCTGACCGATGAGCTGGTCGCCGCCGACTTCGAGTTCTATGGCCGCCTGCTGACCGGCGCCGAGCAGATCCGCGAGCGCTGGAAGCGCGCGGTGTCGCTGGTGGAGAGCCTGTTGGGCGACGCGGTCGGAAAGCTGTACGTGCAGCGACATTTCCCGCCGGGCGCCAAGGCCCGCATCGACGCCCTGGTGGACAACCTCAAGGCCGCGTACCGGGAGTCCATCAGCGAGTTGGACTGGATGACGCCGCAGACCCGCGAGCGCGCGCTGAGGAAGCTGGAGAAGTTCACCGCCAAGGTCGGCTACCCGGTCAAGTGGCGGGACTACTCCGCGCTGGTGATCGACCGCAACGACCTGTACGGCAACTACCGGCGCGGGTACGCGGTCAATCACGACCGCGAGCTGGCCAAGCTCGGCGGTCCGGTGGACCGCGACGAGTGGTTCATGACGCCGCAGACCGTCAACGCGTACTACAACCCGGGCATGAACGAAATCGTCTTCCCCGCGGCCATTTTGCAGCCGCCGTTCTTCGACGCCGAGGCAGACGACGCCGCCAACTACGGCGGCATCGGGTCGGTGATCGGTCACGAGATCGGGCACGGCTTCGACGACCAGGGTGCCAAGTACGACGGCGACGGCAACCTGGTCGACTGGTGGACCGACGACGACCGCACCGAGTTCGGCACCCGCACCAGGGCGCTGATCGAGCAGTACGACGCGTACGTGCCGCGAGCACTCGCCGAACATCAGGGCCCGCCCCATGTTCAAGGCGCCTTCACCGTGGGCGAGAACATCGGCGACCTCGGCGGGTTGTCGATTGCGCTGCTCGCCTACCAGTTGTCGCTGAACGGCGAGCCCGCCCCCGTCATCGACGGACTCACCGGCGTGCAGCGCGTGTTCTACGGCTGGGCCCAGGTGTGGCGCACCAAATCCCGTGACGCGGAAGCGATCCGGCGCCTGGCGGTCGACCCGCATTCGCCGCCGGAGTTCCGTTGCAACGGCGTCGTCCGCAACATGGACGCCTTCTACGACGCCTTCGGCGTGGCCGAGGGTGACGCCCTGTACCTGGAGCCCGGGCGGCGCGTCCGCATCTGGAACTAGGCCGCCTTATCTGGCGAGCAGACGCAAAAGCGCCGCGACACGCCGTCAAACGGGAATTTTTGTGTCTGCTCGGCACAATTCGATGCGGGCGGGCACGTGCTTGTGCCAGGGCGTGCCGGCGTAGGGGTCGCGCCATTGGGTGGACGTCAGCGCGTTCGGGGCGACACCGGGCGTGACGACGTTGCCGTCGTCGTCGACGTAGTCCAGGCCGAAACCGTTGGGCAGGGAAGCGTGCCCGGCGAGCATGGTCTCGGTGATCTCGACCGTCGCCTCGGCGCTGCCGGCCGCGGTGCTGATGCGGGCCCGTGCACCGTCCACCAGTCCGAGGTCCTGCGCGTCCTCGACGCTGACCCGCAGCGCCCCGTCGGCGTCGCGTTTGCGCCAGGACGGGTCGCGGAAGATGTCGTTGGCGGTGTAGGCGCGCCGCTCCCCCACCGACAGCACGATCGGGAACTCCGGTGTGGTCAGCCGGGGCGGCGTCGCGGCCAAGGCCCTTAGCTCGTCGAGCATTTCGGGGATCTCCAGCGCGATCTTGTGGTCGGCGTGGCCGATCAGGCCGAAGTCGTCCTGGTACTCGTGCCGGGTGAAGGTGACGCCCGACGGGTTGTCGAGGATTGCGTCGAACAGCGCGTTGCCGTCGGCGTGGCCGGCCCGCCGCACGGCCTCGGGGTAGGCCATCGCTGTCTTCTGGGCCAGCCCCCACGCGGCGGCCGCGCCGGCCAACCCGTCGGGCAGCGTCGGACCCAGCGTCTCGTAGAGAACATACGGAACCAGTTTCGCCATCGTCGGATTGCTCGCCACCGCGGTCAGGAACGCCTCGGTGTAGGACTGGCGGCCGCGCCGCGCGGCCTCGTGCAGCGGGCGCAACTCGGCATCGTCGAGCACGCCGAGCGCGCGCACCAGCCGCGCCCAGATCTCCGGCTCGGGCAGCGTGCCCGGCAACGGCGGCAGCAGCGGCCGGCGCAACTGGAAAGTGTTGGCGGGGAACTCGAAGTTGAAGAAGGTGGCCTCGCACTTCTCGAACTGCGACGCCGCGGGCAGCACGTAGTGGGCCAGCCGGGCGGTCTCGGTCATCGCGACGTCGACGACGACCATCAGCTCGAGGCTTTGGAAGGCTTCCCGGCACGCGGCCGAATTGGCCAGGGAATGCGCGGGATTCGCGCTTTCGACGATCATGGCCCGGAACCGGTCGGGGTGATCGGTCAGGATCTCCTCGGGCACCGCGTTGCTGGGGATCAACCCGGCGATGACGGGCGCACCGGTGACGGGCGTGCGGCCAGAGACGGTGCTGAACAGCGGCGCAAACGACGAATGCAGGTGCTGGCCGCCCTTTTTCGCGAAGTTGCCGGTCAGGATCCACAGCATCTTGTTCAGGTAGGAGCACAGCGTGCTGTTGGGCGCCTGCTGCACCCCGAGGTCCTCGAACACCGCGACGCTGCCGGCGGTGCCGATGCGCCGCGCCGCCGCGCGCAGCAGTTCCTCGTCGACCCCGCAGCGCTGCGCGTAGTCGGCGACCGGGACGTCGCGCAGCGCGGCGCGCACGGCGTCGGCGCCGTGCACGTGCTGGGCGAGAAACACCTCGTTGCAAAGGTTTTCCTGGACGAGGACCGCGGCCAGCGCCGCCAGACACCACGCGTCGGTTCCGGGCCGCGCCCGCAGGTGGAAGTCGGCCATCTTCGCGGTGTCGGTGAGCACCGGGTCGATCACGATCATCGAGCGCGCCGGGTCCTTGGCGATCTCGTTGAGCACCACGCGGGCGCGCGGGAAGCTCTGGGACATCCACGGGTTCTTGCCGACGAACACCGACACCTCGGCGTGCTCGAACTCGCCGCGGGTGTGCCCGCCGTACAGTTGGGCGTCGACCCACGCCTCGCCGGTCTTCTCCTGCGCCAACGCATTTGACCGGTACCTCGACCCTAGCGCCTTGAGGAACGCCCCGCTGTAGGCGCCGCCGAGGTGATTGCCCTGACCCCCGCCGCCGTAGTAGAAGATCTTGTCGCCGCCGTAGGTGTCGCGGATCTGCTTGAACCCCTCGGCGATCTCGACAATCGCGGTGTCCCAGTCGATTTCCTCGAAGGTTCCGTCGGGGCGGCGGCGCATCGGCGCGGTCAGGCGGGCGCGGTTGTTCTGGTAGTGGTCGAGCCGCAGCGCCTTGTTACAGGTGTAGCCCTGCGACCCGGGGTGCGCCTTGTCGCCCCGGATGCGGGCCAGCCGGCCGTCTTCGACCTGGACCACGATGCCGCAGTTGCATTCGCAGAGGATGCAGGCGGTGGGCTGCCAGTCGGTGGTGGTCTTTTCAGTTGTCGTCATGGCGCGTTCCCTTCGGCGAGCTCGGTGACGAGCAGTCGGTGCAGCTGGCGGTGGACGACATCGAGGGGGGTGAGGTCGCGCCGCACCCGGGCCAGGAGGATCGCGCCCTCCAGCGCCGAGGTCGTCAGCACCGCGAGCTCGTGGGCGCGGTCCGGCGCGATGCCGTCGGCGATGAGGCGCTGGGCGATCAGGTCCGACCACCGGTCGAACACCGCGGCCGCGCGCTCGACCACCGGCGCCATCCGCTCGCGGTCGGACTGCTCGCCGGCCTCGACGGAGACCGCGACGACGGGGCAGCCGGCGCGGAAGTCAGTCTCCAAGAGCTGGCGGCGGTACTTGTCGATGAGCGTGTCCAGCAGTTCCAGGCCGCCGCCGGCCTCGTCGATGACGCCGGCCACGTGCTCGCCGGCGTAGTCGACGGCCTCGCAGAGCAGCTGCGTCCGCCCGCCGGGGAAGTAGTGGTAGGCCGAGCCGCGCGGCGCGCCGCTGTGCTCGAGGACGTCCGAGATGGCGGTGGCATGCGCGCCGCGCTCCCTGATCAGCAGCGCGGCGGAAACCACCATCCGCTCGCGTGGGCTGCGCATATGTATGATGCTATACATAACCCCCGGGCCCGCGAAAGGGGCCCGGCAGTCGCAAAAGCCCCCCATTCGTAGGCGAAAAGGGGGCTTTTGTGACTGCTCGGCTACGCCGTCACGACATCCAGTCGGCGGACCCGTCGTTCTTCTTGTAGTCGCCGCCGGTGGAGTTCTTCACGACGATCGGGTCACCGGGACCGAAGTTGTCGAAGAACCACCGCGCGTTGGACGGGCTGATGTTGATGCAGCCGTGGCTGACGTCGCGCTTGCCCTGGTCGTCCACCGACCATGGCGCACTGTGCACATAGTCGCCGACGTTGTCGAAGCGGACCGCGTCCTCGACCGTCACCTTGTAGCCGTAGGTCGAGTTGACCGGGACCCCGTAGGTCGAGGAGTCCATCACCACCGACGCCTTCTTGTCCTGCACGTAGTAGGTGCCATTGGGCGTCTGGTGGTTGCCGGACGTCATGCCCATCGACATCGGGAAGGTCTTCTCCACGGTGCCGTTGCGGGTGACGGTCAGCTGATGCGTGGCGTCGTCGGCCGTGGCGATCAGTGTGTCCCCGGTCTGGAAGCTCATCACGGTGCCGCCGGCGTCGACGGTCACCGCGGTGTGGGCGGGCCAGAAGCTCAGCGGGCGCCAGCGCAGCTGGGTCGGCGTCATCCAGTAGAACTTGCCCGGCACCGGCGGGGTCGACATCACGTGCACGGCGTCGATGGCCGCGCCCGCGTCCTCGACGGTCCCGGGGAAGTTGATGATGATCGGCTGGCCCACACCCACCGTCGACCCGGGCTTCGGGACGAACGACGGCGGACCGAACGGCGGGGTGCCGGTGAAGGCCGTCGGGTTCTGCCCGGCGGCGGGACCCGCGGCCGCGGGCGCGGCACCGGGGAAGGGCATCCATGGCGCCGGTGGCGGGGCCGCCAGGGGGTCGGCCGGCGCCGGCGGCGGCGACGGCGGTCCGGGAGGCGCGGCGACGACGCCCGGGTCGCCGGGGGCGGGGTCAGGGTCCGCCAGCGCGGGGCCGGCGCTCAGCACCAGCACACCGAGCATTGACGCCACTCCGGCTGCCTTCAGCGCCGCGAAGAGGCCCTTCGACATATGCATCCCTCCAGTCGCCATCTAACGAAACAGTGTGGCATAGCGAGCTGGCCAGCTACCTCCGCCGAGGCCGTAGGCGGGCGGCCCGCCACGTGGTTTACGCTCTTGAGCTGCGCAGCTATGAATTGCGTGAGGTTGCCGCGGCTACGTCGAGCGTCTGCCGGTTGGCCGCCATGGCGACCAGGGCGGTGGCCATCAGGGCCGCCGAGGCGGTCAGCATCAGCGCGACGCTGCGCTCGTAGAGCAGCCCGCCGGCCAGCGAGCCGGCCATGATGCCGACCTGAAACGCCGTCACGTACAGGCCCGACGCGCCGTCCGGGTCGTCGGCCCCGTTGCGCATCGCGGCGGATTGCATCATCGGCGACACGGCGGTGGCCATCGCGCCCCACAGGACGATCGCGGCCGTCCCCGTCAGGGCGGTCACCGCCGCCGGCGCGCCGCCGAACGCGAGCGCGGTCAGCACCACGAACGCGGCGGTCAAGCCGGCCATGCAGAGCAGGACCGCTCCGCGGGGCCGCCGGTCCAGGGGGCGCGCCACCAAACCCACGGCCACCACGCCGGCGGCGCCGTAGGCGGCCAGCACCCAGGCGAGATTGGGCCCGCGCACGCCGACGACGTCGCGGATGATCACCACGATGTACGTGTAGGACACGAAGTGGCCCGTGACCCCGACCATGGTGATCAGGCTGACGATGATCAGCCGGCGGTTGCGGTGGTGCCGCGCCCGCGGACCCACGCATTTGAGCTGATCGTCGGTGAGCACCAGCTCGGGCAGCAACAGCCAGGCCGCCACGGTGACGACGGCCGCGGCGGCCGTAATGCACACCGCGGCCAGCCGCCAGCCCCACATCAGGCTCATGGCGGCGGTGAGCGGGCTGCCGATCACCAGCGCCAGGCTGGTGCCGACGTAGATCGACATCGTGGCGCGCCCCGCATGGCTGGGCGGCACCAGCCGGGTGGCGATCGGGGCGATGATCGACCACAGCAGCCCGTGGGTCACCGCACACAACACCCGCCCGACGGCCAGCACCGCGAAGTTGGGCGCCAGCGCCGAGATGAGCTGCGAGACGGTCAGGCAGACCAGGCTGAACACCAGCGCGCGCCGGCGCGGCCAGTGCGCCGTCCAGCGCACCAGCGGGAACGTCGACAGGGCCGCCACCAGCGCGTACCAGGACAGCAGCGTCCCGACCAGAACCACGCTGACGTGCAGGTTCCGCGCGATCGCCGACAGGGCGCCCACCGGCAGGAGTTCGGCCGTCACGTAGGTGAACGCCGCGGCGGCCAGCACGGTCAGCTGCGCCGCGACCCGTGGCGTCCACGTTCGCGCGGCGGTGCTGGTGGCGGCAGTCATGGCGGTCATCGGTTGGGCACGCAATCGGCCGGGCAAGGCTGCTGGGCGAGATCACGCTGCACCTACCGTACGCACCGCAACAATAGGTTCCCGCGAGTTAGCGGTTCAACACGCCCACCGACGAGCGGTCAGGACCGCACCAGGCGCGCGATCGCTGCCGACGCCTCGGCCAGCTTCTCGTCGGCATCGTCGCCGCCCTCGGCCACCGCGCGCGTGACGCAGTGGCCCAGGTGCTCGTCGAGCAGGTTCAGCGCCACCGAGCGCAGGGCGCTGTTGACGGCGCTGATCTGGGTGAGGACGTCGATGCAGTATTTGTCTTCCTCGATCATCCGCGCGATCCCGCGCACCTGTCCCTCGATGCGCCGCAGCCGCTTGGCGTAGTTGTCCTTCTGCTGCGAATATCCGTGTGCGCTCGTCACCGCTCGAGTCTACCCCATACCCCGACGGGGTATGACCCGCGCGTCTGCGGGGGCGATCGCCCCGGCATACTTGCACGATGAATTCAGGGCAGGCCACACCCACGGATTCGGCGCCACCGAAAAGGGATGCCGACATCAAACCGCGCAGCCGTGACGTCACCGACGGCCTGGAGAAGGCCGCCGCCCGGGGCATGTTGCGCGCCGTCGGCATGGGCGACGAGGACTTCGCCAAGCCGCAGATCGGGGTCGCGTCGTCCTGGAACGAGATCACGCCGTGCAACCTCTCGCTGGACCGGCTCGCCACGGCGGTCAAGGAGGGCGTGTTCTCGGCCGGCGGCTACCCCCTCGAGTTCGGCACCATCTCGGTCTCCGACGGCATCTCGATGGGGCACGAGGGGATGCATTTCTCGCTGGTGTCCCGCGAGGTGATCGCCGACAGCGTCGAGACCGTGATGCAGGCCGAGCGGCTCGACGGCTCGGTGCTGTTGGCCGGCTGCGACAAGTCGCTGCCCGGCATGCTGATGGCCGCCGCGCGGCTGGACCTGGCGGCCGTGTTCCTCTACGCCGGCTCGATCCTGCCGGGGGTGGCCAAGCTGTCCGACGGCAGCGAGCGTGAGGTCACGATCATCGACGCGTTCGAGGCGGTGGGCGCGTGCGCCCGCGGCCTGATGCCCCGCGAGGACGTCGACGCCATCGAGCGGGCGATCTGCCCCGGCGAGGGCGCGTGCGGCGGCATGTACACCGCCAACACCATGGCCAGCGCCGCCGAGGCGCTCGGCATGTCGCTGCCGGGCAGCGCCGCGCCGCCGGCGACCGACCGGCGCCGCGACGGGTTCGCGCGCCGCAGCGGCGAGGCCGTCGTCGAGCTGCTGCGGCGCGGCATCACCGCGCGCGACATCCTCACCAAGGAGGCCTTCGACAACGCGATCGCGGTGGTGATGGCGTTCGGCGGCTCGACGAACGCGGTGCTGCACCTGCTGGCCATCGCCCACGAGGCCGAAGTCGCGCTCACCCTCGACGACTTCAGCCGGATCGGGTCGAAGGTGCCGCACCTGGCCGACGTCAAGCCGTTCGGCCGGCATGTCATGTCCCACGTCGACCACATCGGCGGCGTGCCGGTGATCATGAAGGCGCTGCTGGACGCGGGCCTGCTGAACGGCGACTGCCTGACGGTCACCGGCCGGACCGTGGCCGACAACCTGGCCGCCATCGCACCGCCCGACCCGGACGGCAAGGTGCTGCGGGCCCTGGACAACCCGATCCACCCGACCGGCGGCATCACCATCCTGCACGGATCACTGGCTCCCGAAGGCGCGGTGGTCAAGACGGCCGGGTTCGACTCCGACGTGTTCGAAGGCACCGCAAGGGTTTTCGACGGCGAGCGCGCCGCGCTGGACGCCCTCGAGGACGGCACCATCACCAAGGGCGACGCCGTGGTGATCCGCTACGAGGGCCCCAAGGGCGGCCCCGGCATGCGCGAGATGCTCGCCATCACCGGTGCGATCAAGGGCGCCGGGCTGGGCAAGGACGTGCTGCTGCTGACCGACGGCCGGTTCTCCGGCGGCACGACCGGGCTGTGCGTGGGACACGTCGCGCCGGAGGCCGTCGACGGCGGACCCATCGCCCTGCTGCGCGACGGCGACCAAATCCGCCTCGACGTGGCCGGCCGCACCCTGGACGTGCTCGCCGATCCGGCCGAATTCGAGTCACGGCGAAGGGATTTCAGCCCTCCGCCGCCCCGCTACAAGACCGGGGTGTTGGCCAAGTACGTCAAGCTGGTCAGCTCGGCGGCGATCGGCGCGGTCTGCGGCTAGCCCCGGGTCGCCGCCTCGCGCGTGCGCATGCCGAAATAGGCGGCGTTGAGGCCGACGACCGTCAGCAGCGCACCCGCGACGACGTTCGACCAGATCATGCCCGTCGTCGGCTCGAAACCGCGCAGGGCCCACGGCGACACGACGAGCCAGACGCCGAGCACCGGCAGCGTCCAGGTCATGCCGTGCGCGCGGTCCAGCGCCGTGGCGAACCCGTACGCCAGGAATGCCACCGCGAGCCCCGCGATGAGGTCGGACGTGGCGAGCGGTGCCGTCGCGCTGAACCCGACGATCCACGGCGACGCGGCGACGTACAGGCCCGTCAGCAGGGCCACGCCGAAGGTGACATGCGCACTCGTCGACTCGGCGACGCGCTCGTAATTCGCGCGCAGGGCCAACAGATCGGGGTGGTGATCGATTGATGAATGGACCGTGCTCATTTTGTGACCTTTCTGTAATGCAGCAAGCTCGTTGTGCGACAAGCACAGTGGGCCGCGCTGCAACCCATCCATCCGCTGTCAAGATTACGCCCGATCGACCAACCGCGTAGCGTCGTAAGTCGTGGACATCGCCGACCGATTGCGGCTCGACGTTCCGGTGGGCCAGGCCGGAATGGGTGGCGGCCTGGCGACCGCGCCGCTGGCGGCCGCGGTCGCCAAAGCGGGCGGCCTCGGAACGCTCGGCATCGCCACCCCACGCCAATTGCGGGCGTGGATCGGTCGGGTGCGCGCCGAGGCGCCCGGGCGCGCGGTTGCGGTGAACCTGTTGCTGCCCTTCGTTCATCGCCACCACGTCGCGGCGTGCGTGGACGCCCGCGTGGACGTGGTGGTGCTTGCGTTCGGCGAAAAGCGGGGACTCGTCGAGCACCTGCGCGACGCGGGAGTGTTCGTCTTCGTGATGGTCGGCACCGAGGCGCAGGCGCGCGTCGCAATCGCCTGGGGCGCCGACGGTTTGATCGCCCAGGGCCGGGAGGCCGGCGGCCACCTGGTGGGAACGATGCCGGCCCTGGACTTCCTGCCCCACGCCATGGGGGTGGCCGGCAACCGACCGGTCTTCCTGGCCGGCGGCATCGCCACCGCCGCCGACACCCGCGCCGCGCTGGATGCCGGCGCCGCCGGCGTCATCGCCGGCACGCGGTTCCTCCTGACGCACGAGGCCAACGCGAGCCGGGGCTATCAGCAACGGGTCCTGCAGGCGGACAGGACGATTGAGACGAACCTTTTCGGGCTGAGCTGGCCGTTGCGCCACCGGGTGGTGCCCAACGCGGCCACCCGCCGCTGGTGCGGCGCCGACGGGAGGGCCAAGGCGCTGCCCGCCGCCCTCAACGCGGCCAGCCGCCCGCTGTCGGTGTTGGGCTATTTCGACGCGGGCGCGCTGATGCGCCTGCAGTCGCCGGCCGTCCCGGTCTTCACACCGCTGGCCCCGGTGGCCGGGATGCCCGAGTCCCGGCTGGACAGCGCCGCCCTGTACGCGGGCGAAACCGCGCTGCGCATCGACGAACTCACCTCCGCCGAGCAGGCCGTCGAGGACCTCACGCCGCGCTGACGCCGTTGCGCACCAGCGCGACCGCGAAACCGTCCCAGTGCTTGGCCCCGACGGTCTGGATCACCGCCGTGTCGAGCCGCGGGTGCTCGCCCATCGCCTGCAACGTCTGCCGCGTCGCCTGCACCCGGGCGTCGTCGGACTCCGCATCCAGGATGCGCCCCTCACGAATGACGTTGTCCACCACGATGACTGATCCGGGACGAGCCAGCCGGACCGCCCACTCGAGATATGCGGCGTAGTTCTCCTTGTCGGCGTCGATGAACACCAGGTCGAAGGGCTCGCCGTTCAGGGTCGGCAAGGTGTCCAGCGCGGCGCCGACGATCACCTCGACGCGGTCGCCCACGCCGGCCCGTTGCAGGTTGGAGCGCGCGACCTCGGCGTGCCGGCGCTCGTATTCCAGCGTCACCACGCGACCTTCGGGTCCCGCTCCGCGCGCCAGCCAGATGGTGCTGAAGCCGCCCAGCGTGCCGATCTCGAGGATGCGCCGCGCGCCGATCGCACCGGCCAGCAAGGACAGGAACTTGCCCTGCTGCGCCGAGACCGCGATCTTGGGCAGGCCGGCCGCGTCGCTGGCCTCCAGCGCCGCGATCAGGGCCTGATCTTCGCCGACCACCGTGCTGTCCAGGAATGCGTCGACGTCTTGCGGTGTGGGGTCGTGGCTCATGACGTCCACGCTACCGGGCCCGGCGCGCTTCGCGCCGCCTATTTACGATATACCCGTGGGGGGTATAGAGTGGCCGCGTGGTGTTCCACAACGTGTGAGTCCACAACACAGAGAAGGGTGATGAAAAGATGGCGACCTATGACGCGGGAACCCTGTTGACGTGTGGCCACGAGGGCTGCGGATGTCGCGTTCGCATCGAGGTGCCGTGCCACTGCTCCGGCGCCGGTGAGCCGTACCGCTGCACCTGCGGCGACGAGCTGACCCCGGTCGAGTAGCCCAGGGCCCGCCGGTCGCGCGTTCGGGCCGTCAAGAGTCGTGGCGATCACCGCCCGAACGCGCGACCGGCCAGTTCGACCCCGGCCGACAGGTGCAGCGCGACCGCCGACGCGCCGACCGCCACCGTGTAGCCGCCCCGCTCGATGCGCCAGGTTTGCGCGCCGCCGTCGTAACGGGCGAGCAGGCGGGCGTCGGCCTCGATGGTCACCCGGCGGGTCGCGCCCGGCTCGAGTTCGACCCGCTGAAATCCGAGCAGCCGCAAGCACTGTCGGCCGGCGGCCGCGGTCAGGTACAGCTGCGGGACGTCGGCCCCGTCGCGGCCGCCGACGTTGACGACGCTGAAACTTGCGCTGATCGTGTTCCCGCCGCGGACCACCAGGTCGTCGTACTCAAAGCTGGTGTAGGACAAGCCATGACCGAACGCGAACATCGGCGCCAGGCCGCGCCTGGCGTGCCAGCGGTAGCCGACGTCGGCCCCTTCGACGTAGTCGATGGTGGTCGGCGTGCCCCACGGGACGCTGAGGCCGGGGAGTTCCGGCCGCGGCGTCTGGCCCAGGTCGACCGGGAACGTGATCGGCAGCCGGCCCGACGGATTCACCCTCCCGGCAAGCACTTCCGCGATCGCCCGGCCACCCGCCTGACCCGGATACCACGCCTGCACGACCGCGTTCACCGAGTCGCGCCAGGGCATGTCCGCCGGGTTGCCGGTCTCCAGCACCACTATGGTGTTCGGGTTGGCGGCCGCGACGGCGGCGATCAGCGCGTCCTGGCCCCACGGCAGCGAGAGGTCGGCGGCGTCGAAGCCCTCCCCTTCGGCGCGGACGGCGAACACGATCGCGACGTCGGCCCGCCGCGCCGCCAGCGCCGCCTCGGCCGGCGTCACCCCGGGATCGAACTCGATGCGCGCGTGCGGAAGGAGCTTGCCCAGCTCCCGCAGCGGGCTCGACGGCAGCACGTACAGGCTGCGCATGCCGGCCTCCAAACCCGCACCGCCGAGCGGGATCACGGCCGCGTAACCGCCGGCGGGGACGACGGCGCTCGACCCGTATCCGGCCGCGACCCCGAGTTGCGCGTGGCCACCGATGACCGCGATGCGCGCCGTCGACTCGGGCGACAGCGGCAGCACCCCCCGGTTGACGAGCAGCACGATCCCCTCACGGGCGACCCGTAACGCGATCTCGTTGTGCGCGTGCATGTCCGGCGCGGGCGCGGCGTCGTTCCGGTCGACGCCGACGGCGAATATCGACCGCAGGATTCGCCGCACCATGTCCGACAGCCGCCGTCGGGGAAACCGGCCGTCGGCGTAGGCGGCGCGCAGCGGCTCGCCGAACGCCTCGGCATCCCACAGCAGCTCGTCGATCTGCGCGCCGCATTCCTGGTCGAGGCCGGCCAGCGCGCATTGCCAGCTCGGGGTGGCACCCCAGTCGGACATGACCCAGCCGCGGTATCCCCACGCACCCTTCAGCACCCCGTTGAGCAAGGCGTCGTTGGCGGCCGCGTAATCGCCGTTGACCTTGTTGTAGGCCGTCATGACGGCTCCGGGCCGGGAGCGCTCGATGGCGATCTCGAACGCCAGCAGGTCGGATTCGCGGTGCGCGTCGGGATCGATGACGGCGTCCAGCCAGTGCCGGTTGGTCTCGTTGCAGTTCAGCGAGTAGTGCTTGACCGTCGAGATGACGCCCTGCTGCTGGATCCCGGTGACCGACTCGGCCGCCATTGCGGCGGTCAAAAGCGGGTCCTCGGAGAGGTATTCGAAGTTGCGGCCGTTGCGGGGGTCGCGCGCGAGGTTCATGGCGCCGGCGAGCTGCACGTTGAACCCGCGGCTGCGCGCCTCCCGGCCGATCACCTCCCCGGCGGCGCGGGCCAGCGCCGGGTTGAAGCTGGCGGCGAGGGCCAGGCCGGCCGGCAACGCGGTGGCCGTGTCACCCGGGCGGTAGCCCGGGTTGGTGACGCCCAGCCCGGCGTCGCTCATCAGCAGGGCCGGCACGCCGAGCCGGGGGATCCCGGGCACGTACCCGGCGCTCATCGGCACGCCGGCGGGGATGCGGTCGTCGCGCCGGGGGAACAGTTCACTGGCGCCCATCACCCCGACCAGCAGCGAGAACCGCTCGTCGTCGGTCATCTGGGACTCGACGTCGCGGGCCCGGGCGTCCGGATCGCTCACCGCGCACCCTCTTTGGCGTACACGACCCTCAGCACGTGCCCCACCTCCGGCCCCATCACCAGCTCGCTCAACTCGCAGATCGTCGCGACGAACTCGGGGCCGTGCGGCGGCTCGGCCTGACACAGGTGATGCGCAACCTCGTGCAGCACCACCAGCTCGCGCAACGCCCAGTCGGCGGTGTCGCGGTCGGGCACCGCGATAGTGCCTGCGCCGTCCTGGCTTTCGTAGTGGGCCGCGGTGGCGGCCCGCCGCGACCGTACCTTCAGTGGCGACACGCCGGGCCAACGGCGTCGCACCGACGGCAGCGCCAGCACCTCGTCGACGTAGCGTCGCACGGAGGCGACCGAGCCGAATCGGGCCTCGGGCGGCAGCGTCAGCTGCGTGCCGAAGAAGTCCACCGCCGCAGAGCCGTGCTCGGCGGCACGGTCGAACAACGTGCGGACGAAGTCCTCGGCCGCATATACCTTGGCGCGCTGCGAATCGCGGGCGCCGCCGGCCCGAGTCACCGTCGCAATGCGCTCCGGGCGCCGGGCAGTTCGGGGCTGTTCCCGAGCCGCGCCCGCCGGCCGGCCCGGTCGCCAGCGCGCCGCGCCGCCGACGAATACCCCGCCGTCGCGCGACTCACTTGATAGGTGCCGCGCGCCTTCGACGCGCCCCGGTAGAAGTCCCGCAGCTCGAGCTCCTTGTCGCGCAACGCGATAGCGGTTCCGGGCGGACGGCGGCGATCCGCGGTGGCCGCACGCGTGGCCTCCTCGCGGGCCTCGGCCAGGCGCTGGCCGACGCGGGCCCCGAACGCGAGCTGGAAGTTGAGCCGGGCGGTGATCGTCGGCGTCGGGCGGTGCGCGCCGGACGCGAGGTAGGCGTCCGAGGCCCGCACCATCTGGACGACCAGGCTGGCGTAGAGGGCGTGGGTCGCGTCGATGTCCTCGGCGAATCCGTAGGCGTAGACGAACGTCGAGTTCGACGCCACGTCGCAGCGCACATCGTTGGCCATCGCGATCACCACGAAGAGTTGCACATACGTCCGCAGCCCCCGGGTGCCGGCCGCGCCGATGGTGATGGTCCGCTGCGTCGGCGCCTGCACCGGCGAGCGTTTGGCCGCGTGCGAACGGGCGACCGCGAGGTCGATGGAGGCCGCCGTCGCCAGCCGTTGCGCGGCGCTCATGAAGGCGTCCGCCTCGTGCGCGTTGTCGGTCCCCTCGGCCTGACGCAGCAGCGCGGCGATCCGGGCCAGCATCTTGTCGTCGGTCATACGCGCCAAACTACTTCAGCGGGACGACAGTTTGCCGACGGCCGGTCACAGCCGGGCGGTGATCCAGGAGACCACGTCGCCGAGCACCTGGTCGCGCTCCGGCTCGTTGAAGACCTCGTGGTACAGCCCGGGGTAGACCTTCAGCTCGACGTCGGTGGACCCGACGCATTCCACCAGCCGGCGGCTGCCGGCGACGGGGATGAGCCGGTCGTCGGAGCCGTGCACCACCAGCAGCGGCGCGGTGAGCGCCGGCGCCCGCTGCGGCATGGTCTCGCCGACCTGGATCAGCGCCCGTCCGACGCCGGCCGGCACCTTCCCGTGGTACACCAGCGGGTCGGCGTTGTAGGCGGCCACCACCGCGGGGTCGCGGGAGATCGCGTCGACGTCGAGGTCCTGCACCGGAAGGCCGGGCACCACGACGCCGAGCACCTTGGCCGCGAGCACCATCGGCGGCGACACCAGGTCCTGGGCGGCCACCGCCGGCGCCGAGAGCACCATCAGGTCGTAGCTGTCCGGGCGTTCGACGCCGTACGCGAACACGATCCCGCCGCCCATGCTGTGCCCGAGCACGACGCATTTGAGGCCGGGGTGTTCCCGGGTGGCGATGCGGACCAGGGTGTCGAAATCCGTCGTGTACTCGGAGATGTCCCGCACGAGCATGCGCTTGCCGCCGGAGCGGCCGTGCCCGCGGTGGTCCAGCGCGTAGGTGACCAGCCCCGCGCCGCCGAAGCACTGCGCGACGTGGTCGTAGCGGCGGGCATACTCGCCGAGACCGTGCGACAGGACGACCACCGCCCGCGGCGCGGTGTCCGGCGTCCAGACGTCGTAGACGATGCGCACGCCGCCGACGCCGTCGAAGGTCCGTTCAGTGCGCGTAGCCATCAGAGGCAGCGTAGTGGCTCGGGGGGCGGGCCTTGACCGAGACACTGTCGGACACCCTGCGTAGGCTCGTGCGCGTGAGGCTGCTCACCGAAAACGCCGGGGACCTTGGCGGTGACTCGGCGGTCGGCGGGGACTTCTCCACCGACGCCGAGCCGTACCGCCGCGAACTGCTCGCGCACTGCTACCGGATGACCGGGTCGTTGCACGACGCCGAGGATCTGGTGCAGGAGACGCTGCTGCGGGCCTGGAAGGCGTACGACCGTTTCGAGGGCAGGTCCTCGATGCGGACCTGGCTGCACCGCATCGCGACCAACACCTGCCTGAGCGCGCTGGAGGGCCGCGAGCGGCGGCCGCTGCCCACCGGCTTGGGCCAGCCCAGCTCGGACCCGACGGCCGAGCTGGTGGAGCGCCGCGAGGTGCCCTGGCTGGAGCCCCTGCCGGAGCTGACGGACGACCCGGCCGACCCGTCGGTCATCGTCGGGTCGCGCGAGTCGGTGCGGTTGGCGTTCGTCGCCGCGCTGCAACACCTTTCGCCCCGGCAGCGGGCGGTGCTGCTGCTGCGCGACGTGCTGCAGTGGAAGGCCGCCGAGGTGGCCGCGGCGATCGGCACCACCACCACCGCGGTCAACAGCCTGCTGCAGCGGGCCCGCGCCCAGCTCGAGGCCGTGCAGCCCAGCGCGGGCGACCGGCTGACGCCGCCCGATTCGGTCGAGGCGCAGGACCTGCTGGACCGCTACATCGCCGCGTTCGAGGCGTATGACATCGACCGGCTGGTCGACCTGTTCACCGCCGAGGCGGTCTGGGAGATGCCGCCGTACGTCGGCTGGTACCGGGGTGCGCGGGACATCGTCACGCTCATCCACCAGCAGTGCCCCGCCGAGCACCCCGGGGACATGCGCCTGCTTCCCCTGGTCGCCAACGGCCAGCCCGCCGCGGCCATGTACATGCGCGCCGGCGACGTGCACGTGCCATTTCAGCTGCACGTGCTCGACGTGGTCGACGGCCGCGTGGCGCGCGTGGTGGCATTCCTCGACGGCGCGTTGTTCCCCAAGTTCGGGCTGCCCGCTTCCCTGTGACGATGCCGAATCCCCCGAACGCCGCCCCCGCGCCCGGGAAACCGCTGCTGTTGCTGGGCGCCTTCGACATCACCGCCCTGGGCTACGCCGCCGAGGAGTTCTTCGTCTCCGGAACGGCCTCGTCCTACACCCCCACCGCCGCGTTGGCATCCGACGGCCGCTGGCACGTAACACCGGATCGCACAGCCGAATACACCACGCGCATGGTGGTGTTGACCCCGACCGAGCCGGCTCGTTTCAACGGGACGGTGCTCGTGGAATGGCTGAACGTCAGCGGCGGCATCGATGCCCCGGCCGTCTGGATGATGGCCCATCGCGAGATCCTGCGCGCGGGCTACGCCTACGTCGCGGTCTCGGCCCAGCGGGTGGGGGTGGAGGGCGGCGCGAGCCTGCTCGGCGCGGACATGTCCCTGAAGAGCCGGGACCCGGCGCGGTATGCGCCCCTGCACCACCCCGGCGACGAGTTTTCCTACGACATCTTCTCCCAGGCGGGCGAACTCGTCCGCACCGGCGCGCTGGGCGAGCTCGGTGTGCGCCACGTGATCGCCGTGGGCGAGTCGCAATCGGCGATGTTTTTGACCACCTACGTCAACGCCATCGATCCGCTCGCCCGAAGCTACGACGGCTTCCTGGTGCATTCGCGGTTCGGCTCGGCCGCGCCGCTGGACGGCATGTCCATCTTCGACGAATCGCAGGCCGGCGTGCCGGACGCGGTCGCGTTCCGCGCCGACCTGCGCGTCCCGGTGGTCACGATCATCACCGAGACCGACCTGTTCGGCGGCCCCCGGCACGGCTATTACTTCGCGCGCCAGCCCGACGACCATTCGCTGCGGGTCTGGGAGATCGCCGGCGCAGCGCACGCCGACAACTACACGATCCAGGTGGCGCCCATCGACGACGGCTCCGCTCCGGTTGATGCCATCGTGGCCGCCTACGCGCCGACGAGGATGCTGATGGGCCAGCGGCTGGGGCATTTCATCAACTTCGGCCCGCAGCACCATTACGTGGTGCAGGCGGCGCTCGCCGCGCTGCACAACTGGGTGCGAACCGGCGAGCCGGCGCCCGCGGCCCCACCCATCGAGGTACGCGACGGCGATCTGCCCCGGCCCGTGCTGGATCCCGACGGCCTGGCCCGGGGCGGCGTTCGGACCCCGTGGGTGGACGTGCCGATCGCCCGGACGTCCGGGATCGCCGACGGGGACGGCGTCATGGCGGCGATCTTCGGCTCCGGCGAACCGTTCGACGCCGCGACGTTGCGCCGGCTGTATCCGGGTGGGGCCGAGCAGTACCTCGACGGCTTCACCGCGGCGCTGGACCGGGCGATCGGATCGGGGTTCATCCTGCCGGCCGACCGCGCCGAGATCCTCGAGCTCGCCGCCGCGACGTATCCCGCTTAGAACAGCCGGCTGTCGGGCGCCGGTCCCGCCACCGAGCGGACCAGGCCCGCGCCGGTGATCAGCGGCACGTCCAGCGCCGACAGCAGGCCGGGCGGCGCCGCACAGACCGCGGGGATGGCGTTGACCATCCGCGACGCGCCGGCGATGCGCGCGCCGAGGTCGTGGTCGTGGTCCTCGGCCATCTCGAATTCGCACCGCATTGTCGGCGATCCCTCGATCTCGACGCGATACAGGCCTCGTCCCGACGCGGGGCCGTAGCCGAGATCCTTGGGCGGGATGGAGATGTGCGGCTGGGGCCAGTCGGGGGCGATGTCGTCGCGCATCCGCGTCACGTGGTCGAGGACGAAAGTCGGCTTCCCACGGACATATCCGGTCAGCGTGGAGCGCATGGCCGCGATCGTTCCCGCCGCGATGTGGCCGGTGTGCGTGTCGAAGGACTCGGCGGCGGCGATGCGTTCGTTGCTCTCCTCGATGTTGTCGATCTCGACGCCCAGCCCGGCGGCCAGCTGGTGCAGCACGGGCCCCCAGCCGAAGGTGAAGATTCCCGGCTGGGCCGCGAAGGCCTGGTACTCCGGCGGCTGGCCGAAACCGAGGATCTCGTAGACCGCGGCGCGGTCCGGGTAGGTGGCGTAGTTGAACATCTCGGTCACCCGCACGGACTCGATCGCCCGGGAAACCCCCGAAAGCACCAGCGGCAGCATATCATTGGCGAATCCCGAGTCGATGCCGGTGGTGAAGAACGACACGCCCCCGTCCAGCGCCGCCCGCCGCAGCGGATCGGTGAACGCCGGATCGAGGGCGTCGGGAAATACCAGCGGCACCACCGAGCACGACACGACGTTCTTGCCGGACCGCAGGATCGACGCCATGTCCTCGACGGCGTCGAGCGGACGCAGGTTGGCACCCGCGGCGTACACCACCGCGTCGGCGTCGCCGGCGAGCATCGCGGCCGGGTCCTGGGTGGCGACGACCCCCACCGGAGCGATCCCGCACAGTTCTCCGGCGTCGCGACCGGCTTTGGCGTCGCTGTGCACGACGAGGTCGACGAGCTCCAGCTCCGGATGGTCGATCACGCCGCGCAGGGCGATCACGCCCATGGAACCCGGCCCCCAAACCCCCACCTTGACCACCATGTTCTCCTAATATTAGGACGCTAAGCGTTGGATTTTGGACGGATCGTAGGGAGCTGCGCGTGGGTGAGTCAACCACCAAGTCGCCGCCGACCGCCCGCGTGATGGATGTGCTTGGCGCACTGGCGGATTCACCGGGCGGGCGCACGTCGGCGGAACTGGCGAAGCTCTGCCGCATCAGCAGCTCGACCTGCGCCCTGGTGCTGGCGGAGCTGGAGGGGCGCGGCTGGGTGGCACGGTGCGAAGACCGCCGCTACGTGCTGGGCAGTGGCTTGTTCGGCCTGGTGCATGGGCTGCGCGGGCAGTTCCCCCTGCTGGACCGCGGCCGCGACGCGCTGCGCTTCCTGCACGACACGCTCGGCGCCGGCTGCTCGATGTCGCGCATCGGTGACCGCCACCTGGTCACGGTCGACGCGGTCGGCCACGGCACCGACGGCGAGCACGCCGTCGGCCAGCGTTTCCCCATCGACCCGCCGTTCGGTCTCGTCGCGATGGCGTGGCGCGAGGCCGATTTCGTGGAGGCCTGGCTGCGCCGCGTCACACCGCGGCTGGCGCGCGCCGAAATCGCCGGGCACCAGCGGGTGCTCGCCGACATCCGGGCCCGCGGTTACGGCGCATGGCGCTTCGACGACACCCACTCCTCGCTGCACCACCGCCTGGCCGACGTGCTCGCGTCGCTGGAGCCGACCGCGCGGGTGACGCGCCAGCTCACCACCCTGATGACGATGGTTACGCTGCAATCCGTCACGCATGAACTCGAAAACGAGCTTGCCTCAACGGAATTCATTGTGCTGCCAGTGTTCGGCCGGGACGGCCAGCCGGAGTACCAGATCGAGATCCACCTGGGGCGCCCGGCCGGCCTGACGCTGGCCGCGCTCGACGCCGCGCTGCATCGCGCGCAGGGAATGTTGGCCTAGGCTGGAACCCATGCCTGCCACCGCGGAGATCCGGCGGGCGGCCGACCGGGCCGTCACCACGACGCCCTGGCTGCGGTCGCGGCATTCGTTCTCGTTCGGCGGCCACTACGACCCCGACAACACCCACCACGGGTTGCTGCTGGTGAACAACGACGACATCGTGGCGCCCGGAACGGGATTCGACACGCACCCGCACCGGGACATGGAGATCGTGACCTGGGTCCTCAGTGGCGAACTGACACACCGGGATTCCGCCGGCAACCGCGGGGTGATCTATCCCGGCCTGGCCCAACGCATGTCGGCGGGCAGCGGCATCCTGCACTCGGAGAAGAACGACTCCCCAACGGAACCAGTGCATTTCGTGCAGATGTGGGTGGTCCCCGACGAGACGTCCATCACACCCAGCTACCAGCAGCACGAGATCGGCGACAGGGACCTCTCGGGCGGTCTTGTGACCATCGCCTCAGGCATCCCCGGCAGTGCGGCCGCCATCACGCTGCACAACCGCGCCGCCGCGCTGCACGCCGCGCGGCTGGCACCCGGTGACTCGGTGGACCTGCCGCGGGCGCCCTACCTGCACCTATTCGTCGCGCGAGGCCGGGTCGACGCGGCGGAAATCGGTGTCCTCGAGGCCGGCGACGCCGTCCGGTGCACCGACGCCGACGGGACGCGCGTCACAGCGAGCGACCCGGCGGAGCTGCTGATCTGGGAGATGCATGCGGAGTTGGGCGCCTGAGACCACATAGAGTGGGCACGACAGACAGGAGCCCGCATGTCTCAATCGCAGCCGCGGCACGCGGCGCCCAACCCCAAGCGGAACATCACGGCGGTTCGGACCGTGCGGTTCTGGGCGCTGCCCATCGTTGTCACCCTGGCGCTGATGTCGGCGCTGTGCGCGCTCTATCTCGGGGGCATCCTGAACCCGATGACCAACCTGCGGCACTTCCCGATCGCCGTGGTCAACGAGGACGCCGGCCCGTTCGGGGGCCAGATCACCGATGGCCTCGTCGCCGGGCTGGACAAGGAAAAGTTCGACGTCCGCGTCGTGTCGCACGACGAGGCGCAGCGACAGCTGGACACCGCCCGGGTCTACGCCGAAATGGTGATCCCACCTACCTTCTCGTCCAATTTGCGCGAATACGGGGCCAGCGCGGTCACTCCCGGCCGTGCGACCCGGCCGTCGGTCACCATCGCCACGAACCCGCGGGCGGGCACCCTCGGGTCGAGCATCGCCGGACAGACCCTGACCCAGGCGATGACCGCGGCCAACGGCAAAGCGGGCCAACGGCTTACGGCCGATGTCGCCGCGCAGACCGGCGGCGCGCCGTTGACCGGTGCGTCGGCGCTCGGCCTGGCCAATCCGATCGAGATCAAGGCGAGCGTGTACAAGCCGTTGCCGAACGGCACCGGTAACGGGTTGTCTGCCTTCTATTTCGCGCTCCTGCTGCTGCTCGCCGGGTTCACCGGCAGCGTCGTGGTCAGCACGCTGGTGGACGCGCTGCTGGGCTACGTGCCGGCCGAGTGGGGCCCGGTGTACCGCTTCGCCGAGCAGGTCAGGATCTCGCGCTTCCAGACGCTGCTGCTCAAGTGGGCCATCATGGTGGTGCTGGCGCTGCTGACGTCGGCGGTGTACCTGGCGATCGCCCACGGGCTCGGCATGCCCATTCCGCTCGGCTGGCAATTGTGGGCATTCGGGGTGTTCGCGATCATCGCGGTGGGCATCACGTCGAGTTCGATACTGTCGGTGCTGGGCTCGATGGGCCTGCTGGTCAGCATGCTGATCTTCGTGATCCTCGGGCTGCCGTCCGCGGGCGCCACCGTCCCGCTGGAGGCCACGCCACAGTTCTTTCGTTGGCTGGCCGAATTCGAGCCGATGCACCAGGTTTTCCTGGGCGTGCGGTCGCTGGTCTATCTCGACGGCCGCGCGGATAGCGGTCTGTCCCAGGCGTTGTGGTTGACGGCGATCGGGCTGGTGATCGGCCTGTTGCTGGGCGGCATCATCACGCGTCTCTACGACCGCCAGGGCTTCCACCGGATCCCGGGCGCGGTCGAGCTGGCGATCGCCGCCCAACACCAGGCGGAGCATCAGGCGCGGGTGAACAAGCGCGAGAGCGCCGCCGAAAGCCAAGCTGGCGTGGTCGACACCGAGAGTGAAAGCCCAAGCGAGCAAACGTAATTCGGACGCGCCCTAAGCGTCACGCGTTCGTTATCAAAATTGACAGTGTGACTGGTGTGACTGATGCTATTGATGTTGCATAGCCATCAGTGCCGAAAGGTCCACCGTGCTCACGCCCCTTGCCAGCCTGCGCCGGCTGGCGGCCTGCTGCACCGCCGTGGCGGCATGCGCGGTGCTGGCGAGCACCGCGGGGCAACCCGTCGCGCGCGCCGCCGACGGGCGTGACCTGCTGGCCAACGCCATCGAGACCACCAAGGGCTCCTACCTCGTGTACAACTTCGGTCCCGGTCACCCCACGCCGATGCTCAACGCCGGTGGCAGCTGGTACGAGATGAACAACGGCGGGCACCTGATGATCATCAAGAACGCGGCGGGACGGCTCGCGCCGCACCTGCTCGTCGACACCCACCAGGGCGACCAGGCGCGCTGCGAGAACAACCCCGGCGCCCGCACCGGCGAGGGCCTGTGGCAGGCGTCGGAGATCTACCCGCCGCTGCAGGCATGGCAGCGGCTCGGGCAGCCGACGATCGCCATCAACGCCAACTTCTTCGACATCCGGCCGCAGAAGGCCGGCTCCTGGCGCCAGACCGGTTGCAGCTCCCCGCTGGGCGCCTTCGTCGACAACACCCGCGGCCAGGGCCGGGCGAACCAGGCGGTCACCGGCACCGTCGCGTATCCGGGCAAGCAGGGCCTCTCCGGCGGCGGCGAGAGCTGGAGCGCCCTGTCGACGATGATCCTGCCGTCGGGCGCCGCGCCGTATGTGTTGCGCCCCAAGAGCCCCCAGGACTACGACGTCGCCACCCCGGTCGTCCAGGACCTCCTGAACCGCAACGAACGGTTCGTCGCCGTGTCGGGGATCGGCCTGCTGTCGCCCGGCAAGACGGGGCAGCTCAACGACGGCGGTCCCAGCGCGGCGCGGACGGCGCTGGCCTACGTCAAGCAACGCGACGAGATGTACATCTTCGAGGGCGGCAGCTACACGCCGGACAACATCCAGGACCTGTTCCGCGGCCTGGGCAGCGACACCGCGGTGCTGCTCGACGGCGGCGGGTCGTCGGCCATCGTGCTGCGGCGCGACACCGGCGGCATGTGGGCAGGCGCCGGGTCGCCGCGGGGATCGTGCGACACCCGCGAGGTGCTGTGCGACTCGCACGAGCGGGCGCTGCCGAGCTGGCTGGCCTTCAACTAGACCTCGACGGCGGCGACCCGCTTCGCCCGGCTTCGCCGCCCTCGCGATCGCCGCTAGACCTCGACGGCGGCGGTCCCAGGCGGAAGATCAGCAGGCTGGTCGCGACGACCGCCGCCGTGACCGCGAACACCGGGGCGACGACGAATCGCGACATCGTCGCGCCGACCAGGGCGCCGGCGCACATCGTGAAAACCACGCTGAAGCGCAGCTTTTCGCGGGCGCCGGTCCCGCCGGCCAGGTGACTGTCCAGGCCGAGGCTGACGATCGTCGACGTCAACACCGTGGTGGACAGCTCCTGGATGCCGAACTGGCGCGCGCTCGAGTGCTGCAAGCCGAAGGTCACCGCGAGCAGCCCGATCATGACCAGCTTGCTGTTGTCGTGGTAGTGCAGCACGCCGCCGCCGGCCAGGATCGACAGCGTCACCAGTAACACGATCTCGCTGCCCAGCACCGTGGTGATCCACGGTCGCGTCCGCCCACCGAAATGCCGTGCCAGCCGGCCGCTGACGATCGTGGTGCAGACGAAGGTGGGCAGGGCCACCACGACCGCCGTCAGGTCGATGTTGGTTCGCGGGGCCAGCCAGAAGCCGAGGAAGATCACGTTGCCGGTCATGTTGGCCACGAAGACGTGGCCGAGTACCAGGATGCTGATCGCGTCGGCCAGGCCGGTGGCGAAGGTCAGCAGCAGCAGCGCCGCGACGGTCGCGCGTTCGGAGACCGGTGACGCGACGGGCACGGGCTAGACCTGCGGGGTCAGGTCCAGCGAGGTGATGGTCGTCATCCTCGTCACCAGCCAGCGCCCGCCTGTGCGCTTCATGAACAGCCGATAGGACAGGTATTTCAGCGACGGGATGTTCTTGGTCAGCGGGCTGGTGGACGTGGTGTTGGTGTACACGATGACGATGGCATTTGGATCGTCCAGCGATTCGACCGCTGCGCCGGTGACTTCGGTGCTGTTGGTCACCTTGGCCTGCTTGTTGGGGCCAACGATCGCGTCGAGGAACTTGCGGTACTGGGCCTCGAAGTCACCGCTGAGGTAGACCGCCGCGCGATCGGCGAGGCCGTCCATGTTCTCCGGGGTGTAGGTCCACAACGTCGTGATGGCGTTGGCAGCGGTGCGCGCCACCTTCAGCTTTGTCGCGGTCGTGGCGCGATCGCTCAGGTACGGCTGCATCGCCGCGCCCGCGAACGCCGCGGAGCCGACGAACAGCACGGCGGCCAACGCGATCGCGATGGCGAGCCGCTTGCCGGCCAGGATCTTGCGCCGGGGTCGCTTTTTGTTGGCGTCCGTCGCCGCCTCTTCTTCGTCCGGCGTGGCAGCGTCGGCGGATTCGGTTGCCCCGTCGGCGCTTTCGCTGGTCTCCGCGGCGTCTTCACCGGAGGATTCTTCGGTCTCTTCCGCGTCGGCGGTCAGGTCACCTGCAGCAGGTTGCTGATCTTCCACTGATTCCCTTCCTGCGTGACGGTTGCCGTCCAACGATTGGTGTTGTCGAATACCTGCTTTTCGTCCGGCGACTTGGAGGTCACGTCGGTGGCCACCATCACCGTGGCGCTGCCGTCGTCGTTCCACCGTTCCACGCCGGAGCCCAGGACGGTGCCGGTCGCGGGTTCGGCCCGGGCGACCTGCAGCAGGATCTCGTTTGCCTTGTCGTGGTACTGCTTGGCGAAATCACCTGTCGCCTGGGCCAATACCCGGTTCACATAGTCGTTGGCGTGATAGGGGTCGATGGAGGTGAACTGCGTCATGAACCCGCCCACGTAGGCGAGCACCTCGCGCTCCTTCGACGCGAGGCGCGCACGGCGTTCGTGAGAAATCAGCATCAGCGTGCATGCCGCGATCGACACGACCATCAGCACCGCGGCGCCCGCGCCGACGGCGGGCATCCACCGCGGTCGCGACGCCGGCACCGGGCGCGCCACGAGCAGCGACTCCGCGCCGGGCTCAAACCTGCGGCGGGGGCTCATTTTCCGTTCTCCGGCGGTTTCGGTCTGGTCAGCACGGCGAGGTCGTCAACGCGCCAATGCGCGTCCGCGCCCTTGGCGAATTCCACCTGAACGGTCGCGCTGATGTAGCGCTCGCCGGGTCCCACGCCACGCCGCCCCTGCAGGAACAGCAGCATCGTCGCGCGATCCGGCGTGACCGATTGCACCGACCAGTCGGTGGGCCAGTACTCGTTGATGACCGGATTGCCCTTCTCGACCACGTCCTGCTGCGCCGCCAGCTGGCTTCGGTACTTGTCGGTCGCCAGCGACCGGGCACGAGCGAAGTCGTCGCGCAACGACTTCGGGTCGTACGTCAGCATCTGCGCGACCATCTTGGGCCCCTGCGCCTCGATCTGCGCCCTGCTTTGCTCGCTCGCCCGATCGCGGGAGTACACCACCAGGTAGCTCACGGCCACCCCGGCGAGGCACACCGCCGTCGCGATCAGCACCACCATCGCGGTCCAGCGCCGCAACTTTCCCGGCGCCTCGTCGTCGAGTTCGACGCGGCGCGCTTCGGTGCCCAGCAGCATGTCGGCGAACGTGCGGCGCCGCGAATCCCACAGCGGCCAAAGCCATCCCACTACCGATGCGGTGTCGAGCAGGTGGGCCAGATCCCGCAGCAGCAGCCCCCACGGCCCGATGGCCGTGCCGTCGCGGCGGACCACGGCGATTCCGAACAGGCCGCGTCCCAGGCTCCACCCGGTAAGGGTTGGCAGCATCAACCGGTCGGCCAACATCAGCAGGATGGCCAGGCCACCGACCGAGACACACACCCACCACCAAGCGGAGTACGCGGCGACGGTCCAGGCGACCAACGCCATCGTCGTCGCCACGGCGACGCACGGCACGACGTCGACGGCGAACGCGGCAGCTCGAATTTGCCAGGGCGCCAAGGTGTCCCGCGGTGACTCCGGTACGGCCGCCGTGTTTTCAGTCCGAGCCGGAATCTCCTCGACCACCACCGTCACTTCGTCACCTGGTCGAGCTTGGAAATCCGGTACTGCCCCTCGGCGAATGCCATCTTCACCCGCAGGCGGTAGCCAGTTTCCTTTTGCGACTGGTCGCTTGACACCTTGACGCGCATCGCGACGAGCACGTCGACCGTGCCGTCGTCGTTGTTACGCTCCACCGCCGCGCGCGCATCGGAGACCTGAACGTGAACGTTGGCGGCCTGGTAGGCCTGAACGATCATGTTGGTGTACAGCAGCGCCTGGGAGCGGTACGCGTCCGTGCCGCACTCGATGATCTTCTGTTCGCTCTGGACCATCGCATTGGTGTCGGGCGCCTGAGTCGCCGACACACAATCCACCGCCGCCTTGAGCGCCGCGGCGTCGTTGCGGGCGATCACCTGGCTTTGGTGGTGGTAGCGCAGGGCAAAGTGGCCGCCCGCCCCCAGGCCGGCGGCCAGCAGCATGAGCGCGGCGGCGATGCCGGCCAGCCACCAGCGACCCAGTCGCGACGACCGGCGCTCGACGCCGGCGGCCGCAGCGGCGGTTTCGACCTCGGCCACCGGCGCATGCTCCGCCGGCGCCTCCGGGCTCGTCTCCCCGGCTTCGCCCTCCGGTTCCGGCACCGCGTCGACGGCCGCCGGGGCCGTCGCTTGGGCTTCGGCGGCCTCCGGGTCCTCGGCCGTCAGCTCCGGGGTGGGTTCCTCAGCAGCCGCCGGCTCCTGGTCGATCTTCGGACTGGATCTTTGGGAGGGCCTGCGCAGTCGACGAAACCTCGGCATGGGTGGGGGGTTCAGCCGGCCGGCGCCAGCATCTCCTTCCATCCGTCGTCTCCTGTTTTGGTCGAGTTCTCGACGGAGTATTTCACCCCATCGGGCCCCACCAGTTCACCGCTCTGCGGACTGTAGATGGCGGCGGGGGGCCCGCTCGGAGTGTAGACACACGGATTGGGCTGCTGGCCGTTGCACTGCACCGTGCCGCTTCCCGGCCGCGACAGCGGGTCGCTGGTCGGCGGCGGCGTGCCCGGGACCCGGTCCGACGGCGCCGGGTTCAGGCCGTTGTTGACCGACGGTGCCGGAATCACCATGCCGGGCCGCACCGACTGATCGCAGCGCGCCGCGGGGGCGGGGCAGGTCAGGATCTGGTTCGGGTCCCCGTACCAGGGGTTGGTGCCCGCCGGCACGTACGGGTTGGGGTCCCGGCACTCCCGCGGCGTGGCCGCCCGCTTGCCCGGGACGTCGGTGCACGGGATGTTGCGCGATCCGCGCACGCTGTTGGCCGGGGTCTCCATCGGAATCTTGCAGTAGGTGCCCGACGGCAACGGCGCCAGGCTGGTGTCCGCCGGTGACCGCCACTCCGGCGCCGGAATGAAGCCGGTCAGGCAGGGCGGGGGCTGGTTGATCGACAACGCCAGGTCGAGCGCGGCCTGGTTCGGGAACGGCGCTGCCACCGTCTGCGCGATCGAGGCGCCCTGCGGCAGGAAGACCAGCACCTGCTCCACACCGGTGTGGTAGCGCTTCAGCAGGTCGAACACCACCTCGAGGTTCGCCAGCGTCTGCGGCAGCGAGTCGCGCACGTCGTTGAACACCGAGTTGACCTGGTCGGCCGTCGGCGCCGCCTGGCGCAGCACGCTGCGCAGGTGCCCGTCCTCCTGGGCGGCCTGCGCGGACAGGTTGTTCAGGTTGCGCGCCCAGCGCTCGATCGCGGCGTTGGAGTTGACCTGACTGTCCAGGATCGGCCCGGAGTTCTGGATGATGTCATTCACGTTGGTGATGTTCGTCTTGAAGTCACCCACGATCGCCTGGGTCGAGTCGACCAGCCGCTGCAGGGCGGGGCCCAGCCCACCCACGGACTGCGCCGTCTCGTCGAGCAGCTGGCCGATCTTCTCCTTGGGCAGGACGGCCAGCCCCCGGTTGGCGGTGTCCAGCGCGGGCCCGATCTCGGCGGGCACGGTGCCCCTGGTGATCGTCTGCCCGGACGAGAGGTACTTGCCCGGGTTGCCGGTCGACTCCAGGTCCAGATACTGCTCACCCACCGCCGACACCGAGTGCACGTTCGCGACCGCATCGCTCGGGATCTTGTACCGGCTGTCGATGCTCATCGTCGCCTGCGCGCCCGATTCGGTGGGCTCGACGTCGGTGACCTTGCCGATGGTGACGCCGCGGTAGGTCACGTTCGCCGTCGGATACAGGCCACCGGAGGCGGGCAGGTCGGCCTTGAGCGTGTACCGCCCGATGCCCACCAGGCTCGGGATCTGCAGGTAGTACACACCGAGCACCAGGATCGAGACCACGGTCAGGATCCCGAACGCGATCAGCTGGCGTCTGATGAAAGGAGTCAGCAATTCCTATCCGCCCTCTCCACCAGGGGCCCGCCGGGCGCGTCGTTCGGGTTCGGCGTGTAGCGGACGTCGGGGATCATCGTCTCCGGGTCGCGCCCGTACGACTGCTCGAGCGCCCGCAGCGCCCCCGACAACCCGGTGCCGGTCAGGAACGCGTTGTCGATCGAGCTGTAGGTGACGTCCAGGGTGATCGAAACGTTCTGGTAGTCGCCGCGCATGAGCTTCGGGATGGTGTCGATGTCGTAGGGCTGCGTCAGAATCAGCTTCAGCGCCCCGATCAGATACGGCGACGCCCGGCCGAGCTCCCTCAGCGGGCACTGCAGCGATTGCAGATCCTGGTGCAGCGGTGCTCTCGCCTCCGACAGATACTGGTCGGCGGCCTGGCTGAGCCGTCCCACCGAGTCGACGGCGTTGATCAGCAGCTGCTTGGTGTCGGCGAAATGCTTGATCAGCGGCGGGACGTCGGTCAGCACCCGATCCAGCACATCGGCCCGGCCACCCACGTACGCCAGCAGCCGGTTGGTCGAGTCGATGGCGTGGGTGATGTCATCTCGCTGCTGATTCAGCTGGTCGGTGAAGGTATCCAGCTTGCCCAGGAAGGCCCGGATCTGGTTGCCCCGGCCGTTGAAGATGTTGAAGACCTCGTTCTGCAGCACCTCCAGGTTCGGGATGCCGCCGCCGCGCAGGATCAGCGACAGGCTCGCCAGGGTCTGCTCGGTGGTGGGAAACGCCGACGAGTTCTTCAGCGGAATGGTGTCGCCATCCTTGAGCTGCCCCACCGGGTTGGGCGGCGCCGCCAGCTCCACGTGCTGCGAACCCAGCAGGGAGGTCTGACCGATCTTGGCCGTCGCGTTCTTCGGCAGCTTGACGTTCTTGTCGATGCCGAGCGTCAGTGTGGCCACCCAGTTCTTCAGGTTGATGGCCTTGATCGAGCCGACGAAGACGTCGGCGACCATCACTTTGCTGTTGCCGTTGATCGCGAGCGTGTCCGGCATCTGCACATAGATGGTCATCGCGCCCGAGCCGCTGCCCGGGCCGCCCGGGATCGCCACGTTGGAAATCCCTTTCCATCCGCACGAGCTCAGCACCAGCGCGGCCACCCCGAGCACCAGCCCCTGCCAGGCCCGGTGACGCATCCGACGAGCAATCGCGCTCACTGGCCACCCCCTAGGTCAGCGGCGGCGGGCGCCGCCGGCCCGCCGGCGTTGGGGGCCGGCGCCGCGACCGGCGCGGGCGTCGGAGCGACCGGGCCGGGGGCCACCTCCGGCCCCGGCGGCGGCGGGGGTATCGGCACCTGTGGCGGGTTTTGCCCGATCACCGGCGAGGGGCTCTCGTCGTAGGCGTTCGGCGGCCCGGGCGGGGTCTGAAGGGTCGACTCCACGGGCGGAATGTTGGGCCCACCCATCAGTTCGGCAAGCGACTCAGGCGTCATGAGACCTTGCGTGATCGGTCCCACCTGCTGCCCCTGCATGCCGGGGGCCACGATCCACCCGTGTTGGGTGTTGCGGTGTGACGTCGGCGTATCCGGTGACCAGATGCCCGGGACAGTCGTGTCCTTGTATCCGTTCGGCGGGTGCAGCCGCGGCTCGGAGTAGGCGACGTCCTTGGGCAGCGTCTCGGCCGTGCTGGCGACGTTGAGGCCGAAGGGCAAGTAGTTGAACTTGATCGCGTCGAGGATCGGCGCCAGGTATTGCGCGCACAGCTCGGCGGACTCCTGGTAACCCAGCCGGCTGCCGGCCTGGATCGAGCTGCAGATGAACTGCATCGGGTTGGCGAAGCTGGTGATCGCCGGGATGGCCACCACCGACCCGTGCGTCGGGTGATAGATCTGGTTGATGTTCGCTGCGGCCGTCGGCAGGACGTGCAGGGCGGTCTCCAGACCGTTCAGCGAATCGGGTTGCAGCAGCGCGTTCGTCGCCGTCGCCAGGTTGTTGACGTCGTGCGTCAGCACCTCGCGGTTCTGGTCCAGCCAGGGCCGCACGGTGGAAAGCAGGCTGTCGAACTGTGAGATCGCGTCGGCCAGGGCGCCGTCGGAGCTGGCGAGCCGGCCGGTGACATCGGCGAGGTTCTGGTTCAGCGCGACGAACTGCTGGTCGTCCTGGTGCAGGGCGTTGACGAACAGTGCCAGGCTGCGCACCACCGCGAAGAAGTCGCCGCGCCCCTCGTTGAGCGCGGTCAACGCCTGCGACAGGCTGTTCAGCGTGGTGTTGATCTGCTTGCCCTTGCCGGCCAGGCCATTCGCGTAGGACTCGATGACCTCACCGAACGGGCCCTTGGGCTGCTCGGGCGTCGGGCCGAGCTTGGAGATGATGTTGGTGATGCTGTTGCGCAGGGTGTCCCACTCCACCGGCACCTGGGTGCGTTCTTCGGGGATCACGGCGTTGTCGGCCAGCACCGGGCCGCCCTTGTAGGCCGGCTCCAGCTGGATCGCGCGCGAGGCCACCAGGGTCGGGTTGAGGATCACCGCCGACGCGTTTGCGGGCACCTTGTACTTGTTCTCGTAGTGGAAGGTCACCTTCATCTTGTCGCCGGCCGGCTCGATCTTGTCGATCGTGCCCACCCGCAGGCCCATGATCTGGACCTTGTCGCCGGCGTACAGCGCGTTGGCCGCCGGGAAGTACGCGACGACGGTGTTGTTGGTCAGCTTCTGGTACAGCCGCCACCCGGCGTAGCCGACCACCAGGGCCAGCACGATGACCAGCGACCCGATGATCACCGACGTCCGGGACAGCTTCGGCAGCCGGATGTTGCGGACGTCAAAGATGGTGCTCAATTCTGGCTACCTCCGGTGACGCCGCTACCTCCCGTGCCGCCGGGGTTGATGAACGGTGCCGGCAGCTGGATCCCCGGCCCGGGCGGTGCCGGCGGTCCGGGCGGCAGGGCCGGCGCGAACGTCGACGGGGGCGGCGTCGGGCCTGCCGGTCCCAGGTTCTCGGTCCGCGCGCCCGGCGGCGCCTGAGTCGGCAGCGGCACCGGCGTGCCCGGCACGTTCGGCGGCGGGTCACCCGGCCGCCCGGCGATGTTGATGCCCGGGGTGGGCGGCAGCCCGTCGGGGTTCGGCGGCGACGTCGCGACGTCGACGGGCGCCGGGAAGTTCACTCCACCGAAGGGGCCGATGTTCGCGCCGGCGCAAGGCAACGGATTCCATGGCCGCGGCAGGCCCTCGTCGCCGACGGTGACGTTGCCGCCGGGGTTGGCCGGCGTGTACGAGCACGGCGACCCGGGCGGGACGGCCGGTCCCGGATGGTCGGGCGTGCCCTCCAGCACCGGCGGCGCCGGCGGCGGCGCGCCGTTGGGCTGCCGGGTGCCGTTCGGGTCGGGCCACCGGAATTCCGGCAGACCGGCGCTGCGCCAGAAGTTTTCGGGGTCGATGCCGCGCTTCTTGAACGCGGCGTCGATGAACGGCTGCACGATCTGACCGGGAAACAGGTTGTGCAGCACCACCTTGAAGAACGGTCCCGACGCGATGGCCTCGTTCAGCGATGGCAGGAATTTGCCGACCTCGGTGAAGCCGGTGGCGAGGTCGTCCTTGCGCTGGACCAGGATGTCGCTGACCGTGCGCAACTGCTCCAGCACGTGGTTGAGGTTGGGGTTGTCGTTGATGAAGCCCTTGACCTGCTCGGAGAAGGCGGCGATGTTGCTCAGCAGCGCGTTGATCGCCTGGCCGCGCTCGTTGAACGCGGCCAGCAAGACCTTCGCGTTCACCAGCAGCCGGTCGATCTGCTCGCTGCGGTCACCCAGAATGCCCGCCACCTGATTGGCCTGCGCGAGCAGGTGCTTGACCTGCTCGTCGCGCTTGCCGATGGTGTCGGAGAACTTGGCCACGCCGTCGAGCGCGGAACTCAGGTGCGGGTAGGTCTGATCGATCGTCTCCGACAGCACGTGCAGCGACTGCTTGACCGTGTCGATGTCCCAACCCTGCGCGGCCTTGGTCACGTCGAAGAACGCGTCGTAGATCTGGTAAGGCGTGGTGCTCTGCCCGATCGGCAACGAGTCCCCGGGACGCAGCGTCTGGCTGCCCCGGTTCTCGATCTCCAGGACCTTTTTGCCGAGGATGGTGTCGGTCTTGATCGCCAGCCGGCTTTCGGTGCCGATCCGTTGGCTGCCGAGATTGAACTTGATCAGGATGTGGTCGCCGTCGATCTTGAGGCTTTCCACTTTCCCGACGTCCATGCCGGCGATGCGGACCTTGTCGCCTTTGCTGAGGCCGCCGGTGTCGGTGAACTGCCCGTAGTAGTGCGGCTTGGCCATCAGCATGGGCACGCTGGTGAAGCTTTGACCGACACCGATGACGAGCAGCGTCACGATGATGCCCATCAGGCCGATGCGCATCCGGTTGGGGGGTTCCAGCGTCCTCATTGCGGCGTGCACCTACCCGTCGGCTGCGAGAAGAGCTTGACCGTGCGCACCGGACCACCGGCCTGCAACCCGTTGATCTTGAGGGTGATGTCGCAGGCGTAGAAGTTGACGAAGTCCCCGTAGGAACCGATGGTGCGCCCGATCATGTTCAGCGCGGTCGGCACTTTATGGATGAAGTCGTTCAGTTGCTCGCGCTGATCGATCAGCGGCTGCTGCACCGCGTCCAGGTAGTTCAGGGTGCTGTGCAGCAACCCGCGGTCCTCGGCCAGCAGGTCGGCCACCGTCCCGGCGGCGTTGCTGATGTGCGCGGTGCCCGCCGCCAGCGGTTCGGCGTGGTTCTTCAGCCCGGTGATCAGCACCTCGAGGTTGTTCACCGTCTGATCGAATTGCTGGCGATGCCGGACCGTGGTGTCCAGCACGACGTTCAGGTTCTTGATCACCTCGCCGATCGCCTGGTCGCGCTGCCCCAGCTGGGACGTCAGCTGCGCGGTGTTGTCGAGGATGTCGTTGATGGTGCCGCCCTGACCCTGGAACACCGTGATCAGCGCGGTCGCGATGGTGTTGACCTTTTGCGGGTCGAGCGCCCGAAACAGCGGCTTGAAACCACCGATCAGCGCGTCGAGGTCGAGCGCCGGCGAGGTCCGTGACACGGGGATGAAGCCGCCCGGGGGCAGCACCTTGTCGGCTCCCTCGCCCTCGCCGCGCTTGAGCTCCAGGTACCGGTTGCCGATCAGGTCGAGGTAGCGGATCTGCGCCGTCGTCGACTGATACAGCGGGATCGAACGGTCGACGCTGAAGTTCACCCGCGCGCGCCGGCCGCCGTCGACCAGCTCGACCGAGCTGACCTTGCCGATCTCCACGCCCGAGGCCCGGACGAATTGGCCCTGCCGCAGCCCGCTGATGTTGGTGAATTCCGCGGAGTACCCGTAGGTGCGGTCGAAGCGCATCTGACCGAACACCACGATGATCATCACAGTGAAGACCAGCAGCACCAGGGAGAAGATGCTGAGTCGAACGATGGTTCCGGTGATTTTCATGGGTTGATCGTGTTGTCCCCTACTTGGCGGCCCCAGACGTACTCGATCGCGTACGGGGAACCGGTGTCGAGGTGGTTGTACGGCGCGATGCTGTTGCCGGAGTCCATCACCAACTCGGGCGCGGGCCACAGGTCGTGGGTGATGTGCTGCCAGCAACCCGGCGCACCGCCCGGCCCGCCGCGCGCGTTCACGCGCGGCAGATTCTCGGGCCACACGTACGGGTTCGGCGCCCCGCCGATCAGGGTGGCGATGTTCCCCAGGCCCGCAAGCCCTTGGGTGGGCAGCGCGAAGATTCCGATCAGACCGACGAGGGTCACCGCCGACAGCGGGTTGAGCAACAAGCCCAGTCCGGACAGCACCTTCGTGTCGGCGTTGAGCGAATAGCCGTTGCCGCCGAGGAACTTCTGGGCGATGGGCTCGATGTCGTGGTAGTTGCGGACCGTGCAGAACAGCTCGGGGCTGTAGGTGTCCAGCAGCTGGGCCGTGGGCACCAGGTCCTTGGCCCCGCGGGCGAGGTACGGCCCGCCTCTCTCGAAGATGTCCGCGCCCGTGTTGCCGAAGCCGGCCGCCGACAGCAACGCCTGGTCGAGGTCCTTCTGCTGCGCATTGATCGTGCGCGACGTGACGACGGCGTTGTTGAGGAAGTCGAACAGGTCGGGCGCGGCGTTGGCGTAGGTGTCACCCAGACCCGCGAGCTGCTGGATGTCGTGGCGGGCCTGCGGCATCTGCGGGTTGACGTCGTCGAGGATCGCGTTGGCGTTGACGACCGACTGACCGAACCGATCACCCAGCCCGGTCAGCGCCTGGGCGGCGGCGCTCAGCGTCAGGTTCAGCTTGACCGGGTCCACCTGCTGCGCGATCTCGGTGATGGTCTGGAACAGCGTGTTGATCTCCGTCGTCACCGATCGGGCGTCGATCACGGTCTGCGGCGTGATCCGTTGCGGGGAAGGGTTTTTCGGCGTCGTCAGCGACACGTACTTGCCGCCGAACACCGTCGTCGCCTTGATGTCGGCGTTCACGTTCGACGGGATCAGCTTGAGGTAGCGCGGGTACACGTCGAGGCTGAACTTGGCGGCCGGCTTGCCGTCCTTGACGATCTCGGAGATATTGGCGACCCGGCCGATCTCCACCCCGTTGTAGGTGACCTTGGAGCCCGGATCCATGACGAGCCCGGCCCGGGAGGCCACCATCGTCAGCTTGGTCTTGGGCGTGAAGTCCCCCCGGAACTGCCCGTACACCAAAACCAGCAGCACGGCGGCGACGACCAGCATCGCGACCCCGGCCAGCTTGTAGGGCGGGTTGTGGGGGGCGTTGACCTTTCCGGCGGTCCCTGTCGCAGTGGTCATGGCTAAACCGTTAAAGCGAAGTTGGGGTTGACGCCGTAGAGCGCCAACGCGGCGGCCAGAACGACAACCTGCACCGACACCAGCGAGAAGCGCATCGACCGGCCGACGGCCTCGCCGACGCCGACGGGTCCGCCGCCCGCGTTGTACCCGTAGTAGCAGTGGGTGATCATGACCACCGCCGTGATGATGATGGCCTCGACGAAGGACCAGAACACGTCGTCGGGGCGCAGGAACGTCCGGAAGTAGTGCTCGTAGGTGCCGTGCGACTGCCCGTAGATCACCGTCGTGGTGATCTGCGGCGACAGGAACGACATGATCATGGCCAGCGAGTAGAGCGGGATGATCACCACCAGGCCGGCCATGATCCGCGTGCTCGCCAGGAACGAAATCGACTTGACCCCCATGACCTCGAGGGCGTCGATCTCCTCGCTGATCCGCATGGCCCCCAGCTGGGCGGTGGCGCCGGCGCCGACGGTGGCGGCCATCGAGATCCCGGTCACGACGGGTGCGGCGATGCGCACGTTGATCAATGCGGCGAAGAAGCCGGTGAACGCCTCGACGCCGATGTTGCCCAGAGATGCGAACCCCTGGATGGCCACGAGCGAGCTACCGGACAGCGTGACGAAGCCGACGATCGCGACCGTGCCGCCGACGACGGCCATCGCGCCGGTGCCCATGCCGATCTGGGCGATCAGCCGCAGCGTCTCCTTGCGGTAGTTGCGCAGCGCGTGCGGGATGTTGCCGAGGGCCACCGCCCCGAACCAGCCCATCTGCCCGATGTCGTCGAGTCCACGGCCGAAGGCGCCGCCGTAGCGATTGACGTTCTCGACCGCCCGCGGGAAGCGGGCGCGCAACACCGCACCGGTCGACATGTCAGCGCCCCGTCCCGAACCGAACACCGATCGTGGTCAGCACCACGTTCACCGCGTAGAGCGCGACCACGCAGAGCACCACGGTCTCGTTGACCGCGGTGCCCAGCCCCTTGGACCCGCCGCGCACGGTCAGGCCGCGGAAACAGCCGACCAGGCCCGCGATGAGGCCGAACGTCGCGGCCTTGACCGTTGCGATGACCACCTCCGGCAGGCCCGTGATGGTGGTCAGGGTGGCCAGGTAGGCCCCGCCCGAGACGTTCTGCAGGTACACACCGAACAGGTAGCCGCCGACCAGGCCGACGGTGATCACCAGGCCGTTGAGCAGCGTGGCGACCAGGGTCGCGGCGATCACCCGGGGCACCACCAGCCGGTGGATCGGGTCGATGCCCAGCACCTCCATCGCGTCGATCTCTTCGCGAATGGTGCGGGCACCCAGGTCCGCGCAGATCGCCGTCGAGCCGGCGCCGGCCACCACCAGCACGGTGGTCAGCGGGCCCAACTGGGTGACCGCGCCGATGGCGGCGCCCGCACCCGACAGGTCGGCCGCACCGAACTGGGCCAGCAGGACGTTGAGGGTGAAGATCAGCAGAACGGTCAGCGGGATCGAGACCATGATGGTCGGCAGGAACGCCACCCGCATGATGAACCAGCACTGCAGAACGAACTCGCGCCACTGGAAAGGCCAGCGGAACAGCGCCCTTCCGGTCAGGACGCACATCCGGAAGAAGCCACCGATGAGGGTCAGCGGAGTCTCGAGCTGGTCGCGAAGGTAGCCGACCAGATAGGGGCCGCGTCGACTTTCCGTCGTCGAAGTCACCGCTGCCCCCTCCCCTCGACACCGCGGGACTGGCGGATCCGCGGCCTATCGTGTCGCACGCCGCCCCCGCCTTGCCGCGACCCTACGTCTGTGACCATCGGCTCCCTACCGGCAAGTAGTAACGGAGACCACAGGAATGTACCCGATGGCCGTGAACGTGTGAACTGCATCCGCACAATTAACCCTTCGTCAACAGCGGGCAAACGTTACAGTTTCCGTCAACCTTCCTCTCCGGTAGCTGAATCCCTTGCGCCAGAAGCGCTTTCGGTCACCGTGACCACCCCGTAGCGCACCCGTAGCTCAGTCTTGAGCACCTTTCCGGCCGGGTTGCGGGGAAGGGCGTCGACGATCTCGAGCGCCTTCGGATGCTTGTAACGCGCCAGCCGCTCGGCCAGGTACTCGTGCAGGTCGTCGAGCCGCAGTTCGTCGCCGGCGATGGCCGCGACCGCGATCGGCACCTCGCCCCACTTCTCGTGGACCCGGCCGATGACGGCGACCTCGACGATCTGGGGATGGCCGGCGAGAACGTTCTCGACCTCGGCGCAGTAGATGTTCTCGCCGCCGGAGATGATCATGTCCTTCTTGCGGTCGACCACCCAGACGTAGCCTTCCTCGTCCATGCGCACCAGGTCTCCGGAATGGAACCAACCGCCCGCGAACGCCTCCGCCGTGGCCTCCGGGTTGTTCCAGTAGCCGCTCATCAAAGTCGGTGCCCGGTAGACGATCTCGCCCACCTCGCCGACCGGCACGTCGTTCATGTTCTCGTCCACCACGCGCGCCGCGACCGTGGGGATCACCTTGCCGACCGAGCCGCGCTTCCGGATCGCGTCCTCCCCGAGCAGCATGCAGGTGACCGGCGACATCTCGGTCTGGCCGAACGCCGCCAGGATCTGGGTGCCGGGGAAGGTTGCCGACATCTCCCGCAGCAACGCGTCCGGCGCCGGGGCGGCCCCCCACGACATCACCCGCAGCCTCAGGTCGCGGGGTCGCGCCCGCTGCTCGGCGCACACCGCCTGCCACTGCGCGGGAACCAGGAACAGGCCGGTGACCTTCTCCGCCGCCAGCACGTCGAGCAGCTGCCCCGGGTCGAAGGCGCCGAGCGGATAGATCACCGTGGGGATGCCGAGCAGCATGCCGGTGAGCATGTTGCCGATCCCGGCGATGTGGAAGAACGGGACACCGATGAAACCGACATCGCTATTTATGTCGGCGCCGTTGGTGTAGAGGCCGGTCATGGTCTGGCCGGTCAGATTGGCGTGGGTCAGCACCGCACCCTTGGGCCGCCCGGTGGTGCCCGAGGTGTACATGATCAGCGCCGGCGAGTCGTTCGGGATGTCCGGGATGTCCCTGGACCCGCGCTCGTCGCCGCGCTCGCTAACGAGGTCTTCATAGCCGAAGACACGATCGTCGGTCGCCGCGCCGGCCACGACAATGGTGTCGAGCATCGGCTGGATGTCACGAACGCCGGTGGCCACCGGCGCGAGCACGGCTTCGGTGATCATCACCCGCGCCTCGCAGTCCTCGACCAAAAAGACGACCTCCGCCGAGGTGAGCCGGAAGTTGAGCGGGACCGCGATGGCCCCGAGCGCGTTGGCGGCCAGCACCGACTCGACGAATTCGGTGCGGTTGAGCATCAGGATCATGACGCGATCACCGAAGCCGACCCCGCGGCGGCTCAGCGCGTCGGCCAGCGCCATCACCCGGCGGTGCAGGCCGCCCCAGGTGACCGTGTTGCCCAGGAACCGCAGCGCCGTTGCGTTCGGTTGCATCAGCGCGTGCCGTTCCAGTTGGTTGACCCAGTTCTGCCGCCGGGACAGGTAGGGCTGCTCGGTGGCCCGGGTCGGCTGGCTGGCCAGTTGCGCGGTCAACTAGTTGCCTCCCCTTCACCTCGCGCACCGCTTGCGCCAGGTTGATATTTGATAAAACATAGTGTTGTGTGGGTCACATTATGGCTTTAGTGCCACAAAGACAAGACCCGCCCAGCCCGCGAAACCCCTGGCAGCCCGCGTGAACGCACCGATCAGGACGCACCGGAGGACCCGGCGGCCACTCCGCCGGGCGCAGCTGTCCGACGAGGTCGCGGGCCACCTGCGCGCCGCGATCATGTCCGGGGCGTTGCGTCCCGGGACGTTCATCCGCCTCGATGAGACCGCGGCGGAACTCGGCGTCAGCGTGACCCCGGTGCGCGAAGCGTTGCTGAAGTTGCGCGGCGAGGGCATGGTCCAGCTGGAGCCGCACCGCGGGCATGTCGTGCTGCCGCTGTCGCGGCAGGACATCGAGGACATCTTCTGGCTACAGGCGACGATCGCCAGGGAACTCGCCGCCGCGGCCACCGAGCACATCACCGACGCCGAGATCGACGAGCTGGACCGCATCACCAACGCCCTTGCGGCGGCCCTGGGATCCAGCGACGCCGAAACCATCGCGGGCATCGAGTTCGCTTTTCACCGCGTCTTCAACCAGGCCAGCGGACGGATCAAGCTGGCGTGGTTCCTGCTCAACGCCGCCCGCTACGCGCCGCTGCTGGTGTACGCGGCCGATCCCGAGTGGGGTGCGGCCGCGGTGCAGAACCACCGGCAGCTGGTGGCGGCCCTGCGCCGGCGCGACGCCGCCGCGGTGATCGAGCACGCCGTCTGGCAGTTCAGCGACGCGGCGGACCGGCTGACGGTGATGCTGGACCGCACGGGAGTCTTCGGCTGAGCCGAGCGCCCTAGCCGCCGGCCAGCTGCTCGGCGCGCTGCTTGAGGTTGTTGGCGAGGTGGTCGAGCACGTTGTTGGCGAGCTGCTTCAGCATCGGGGCGGGCACCGGCATGTTGGTCTCGACGTCCATGTCCACCGTCAGCAGGCTGGATGCGCCCGTCTCGACCGCGCTGAACAGCTGCTCCTGCTTGGTGAACAGGTCGCCCTGCTGCAGCACGGTCTGGATCTGGTTTTCCCCCGGGTAGTAGACCGCCTGGATGAACGTCGCCTGCATGCCTTGGTAATCGGCGTCGAGCCGCACCTGGCTGGGGCGCCCGTCGTCGTAGCGGGCGAGCACCCACAGGCCCTTGATCTCCTCGTTCCATTCCGGGTAGCGCTCGAAGTCGGCGACGATCCCCATGATCGACGCGGCGTCGGCGCCGACCTCGACGGTCCTGCTCAGAACTGGCATTGGCGAAGCATAGCCGGGGCGGCGAAAGTGGCCGACTCCTATGCCATCTCGCCAACGCGAGCCGTCGACAGCAGCGAGCGGATGGCGTCGGGAATGGGCACCGGTTTGCGGCTGATCCGGTCGACGTAGACGTGCACCCAGTGGCCCAGCGCCGTGATCGGCCGGGGTCCGCCGCCGTCGCCGCGGAACACGCCGAGCCGGTAGGTGACGCTGCTGCGGCCCAGCCGCGTCACCGCGAGGCCCACCACGAGGCTCTCCGGGAAATGCAGCTCCGAGAAGTAGCGGCAGCCCGACTCGGCGACGATGCCCAGCGCCGGCGTGGTGAGTGGGTCGAGGCCGGTCGTCGTGTTGATCCAGGCGTTGATCGCGGTGTCGAACAGTTGGTAGTACACCGCATTGTTGAGGTGGCCGAACATGTCGTTGTCGGCCCACCGGGTTCCCACCGGCCACAACACCGGGAAGTCGGCGCTGGTGAGGTCGCCCGCCGCAGGTGAGCCCATCGTCTACCAGTACCGCATGGCCTGCCGGAACAGGTCGGCCAGCACCGGTTTGCTCATCTCGCGCGGGGCGTTCTGCAACAGGCGCTGCTGCGGGTAGGCGCCCTCGGTCAGGGCCGCCAGGTCGTCGTCGGTGTAGCCGACCCCGCCCAGCCCGTTGGGCATGCCGACCGCCCGCATGATGCGGATGAGTTCGTCGGCCAGCACCTCGCCCGCATCCCTCGGGTCCGCGCCCCGGGTGTCGGCGCCCAGCAGCCGCGCGCCTTCCAGGTGCCGCTCCGGGCTGGCCTGCGCCGTGAAGCGGAACGACGACGGCGCGTTGAGGATGACGGCCATGCCGTGCGGCACGAGCGGCTCGTCGTCCGGATACCCGGGCGGCCGGAATTCGCGGACCAGCCCGGCCACCGCGTAGGCCATGCCGTGCGGGGCGTGCACGCCCGCGTTGCCGAACGCGATGCCCGCCAGGGTGGCGGCCCACATCATCTGCTCGCGCGCCTCGCGGTCGGAGGCGTCGCTCACCGCGCGCTCCAGGAACTGCCCCAGCACGCGCAAGGCCTCGCGGCAGCCGAGATCGCTCCACGGGTTGGCGCCCTGGCTCATGGGCCGCAGGCTCGGGCGTTCGGGCGCGCGCCGCCGGACGTACGGCCGCGCGGTGTAGGACTCCAACGCGTGCGACAGCACGTCGAGGCCGGCCGACGCGACGACCTCGCGGGGCAGGCTCGCGGTGCAGTCGGGGTCGACGAGCGCCTCGCTGGGGCGCAGCGCGGGCGAAGCGATGCCGGTCTTGGCCTTCAGCGACAGCAGGTCGAAGATCGCGATGCCGGTGACCTCGCTCCCGGTGCCCGCGGTGGTGGGGCAGGCGATGTGCGGCTTGAGCGGGCCGGGCACGGGTCTGCCCTCCCCGATCGGCGCGTTGACGTAGGCCGGGAGATCGGCGGGATGGGTGGCGTACAGGTTGGCGGCCTTGCACGTGTCGATGACCGAGCCACCGCCCAGCGACACGTAGCCGTCGGGGTTCGTCTCCGCCGCGAACCGTGCCGCGTCCCGAAACGACGCGTCGGTGGGCTCGACATGCACGTCGGTGTAGGTGACGACGTCGAGCCCGGCCGCGGCGAGCGAGTCGCGGGCCGTGGCGAAGACGGGCAGGCCGGCCACGCCGGCGTCGGAGAACAACGCCACCCGCCGCATGCCCAGGGCCTTGGCACGGTCACCCACCTCCGCCAGGCAACCTCTCCCGAAGGTCACCCGCGACGCGTCGACGGTGAAGGCTCCGTCGCAGTCCTGGGCGGGAATGGGGTATCCGCAGCACGCCATGCGGCCATTATCTCGGGTGCAGCGGCGCGACCGGTTCGGCGGTGCTGACGAGCAGGCGGTGAGCGTCGATGTAGTCCCACCGGATCAGGTAGCCGAGTCCCGGCGCCTGCGGCAGTTCGACGAAGCCGTCCGGGCCGAGCGGATCGCAGGGCGCGTCGAGGTAGGGCGGGGCGGCGTCGTAGCGGACCCCGGGCCCCAGCAGGCCGCGCTCGTAGTATTCGCAGACGTCTTCGCTTGTGGCGCCGAGGACTTGGAGGTTGCCGAAGCCGCTCATGTGCAGCTCGCAGCGCATGCCGACCGCCTCGCACATGCCGGCCAGCTTCATGACGCCGGTGATGCCGCCGCGCAGCACGTCGATGCGGCTGATGTCGGACGCCTTGCGCAGGATCCAGTCGGCGCGGGTGTCGATGCCGCCCTCGGCGATCTCCGGTGAGCAGATCGGGATTTCGAGCTCGTCGGCCAGCTTCACGTAGGCCTCGACCCGGTGCTCGGGCATCGGGTGCTCGTACCAGTAGAAGCCCAGCCGCTCGAGTTCGCGGCCGACGCGCAGCGCGTCGGCGTAGGTGTGGTAGGTGCCCCACGGGTCGAACATCAGCACCATCTCGTCGCCGACCGCCGCCCGAACCTCCCGGCACACCCGGACGTCCCAGTCCACGTACGACGGCCGCGGCAGCGCGGGTTGGCGGGTCGCGGGGTTCCAGTAGTGGTAGGGATGGATCTTGTAGGCGCGATAGCCCTGTCGTTGACATTCGACGGCGTGGGCGGCGTATTCGTCGGGCGATCCGAGATTGTTGAAGCTGCTCGCATACGCCTTGACCCGGTCGCGAGCACCGCCCAGCAGCTTGCGCACCGGCAGCCCGGCGAGCCGGCCCGCCAGGTCCCACAGGGCCAGATCGATGACGCTGCAGACGTTTTCGGGGAGCTTCGCCGCCCGCAGCTGCCGCCAGATCTCCACCCGGTCGAACGGGTCCTGCCCGGCGAGCAGCGGGCTCAGGAACTGCGTGATCAGTGCCTGGTCCCCGGGCAGCAGGCCGTCCTGGTCGCCGTGGAAGTGACCGCCGAAGTAGTAACCCTCGACTCCCTCGTCGGTGAGCACCTTGGTGACGGTCTGGACGACGCGGTAGTCGGTGTTCAACTGGCCGAACGAGATTCGATCGACGCAGGTCTCGAACGGCACGACCTCAAGCCCGGTGATCTTCATGACAGCCGATTGTTCCGGGCGGATCGCGCGGTCAAGTAGAGCCGAAGGTCCTTGACAGGGCGTGGCCCTGCAGGGCGAACAACCGCTCCGAGTCGGACCAGTCCGGCAGCAGCGAGTCGAAGCCGTGGCAGGCGCCCGGAAACACGTGCAGCTCGGCGGAGACCCCGGCGCGCAGCAGCTGCAGGGCGTAGTCGACCGCCTCGTCGCGGAACGGGTCGATCTCCGCGCAGGTGATCAAAGCCGGTGCCAGGCCGCCGAATTGGCGGCGGCGCGCGGGCACGGCGGCGGGTCCGCCCGTGCCGTCGGGGCCCAGGTAGTGGCGCCACATCTGGTCCGCCGCCTCGCTGTCGAAAGCGGGGCTCGCGCCGAACTCGGCCTTCGACGCGGTCTCCCGATCGTCCAGGACCGGCTGATGCAGCAGCTGGAACGCGACGGCCGGCAGCAACCCGTCGGCGGCGCCGTGCGCCAGGCACGCGGCCAGGGTGGCGCCGGCGCTGCTGCCCGCGACGGCCAGGCGGGCGGGGTCGACGCCCAGCCCCGCGGGGTCGGCCGCCACCCACCGCAACACGGCGACCGCGTCGTCGAGGGCGGCCGGGTAGGGGTGCTCGGGCGCCAGCCGGTAGTCGACCGACACCACCGTGCAGCGTCCGCGTCGCGCGAGCTCCACGCACTGCCGGTGATCGGTGTCCAGATTTCCCAGCGCGAAGCCGCCGGCGTGGCAGTACACGATCGCCGGTGCGGGATCGCCTTGCGCACCGCGATAGATCCGCACGGCCACGCCACCGGATTCGGCCGGCGCGGTGTCGTCGACGATCCGCACGCCGTGGGTGTCGGTGTGCTCGGCGGCCTCGCGGCGGCGCTCGTTGAACGGCTCGCGCATGAGTTGGATCGCTTGCGGCGAGAAGTCGGTTCGCGTCGTCGCCACCGCGCGCAGCGCGGGATCCAGCCGGTCAAAGCCGTGCAATTCGCTCATCGGGCACGCGTCTCGGGGGCCTGGAAGCTGAAGTCGGCGGGTTCGAATCTGCGCGTCATTCCCCAGAAGGTACGCGCGCTGCGCGGCCACTGCGTCACCACTCGGCCATTGGCGGCGCGGAAGTAGTTGCTGCACTGGGTGGTCCACACCGTGCCGACCATCCACCGGTCCACCTTGGCGACGAAGTCCGCCAGCGCGGCGGGCCGCACCGCCAGGTACGTTTTGCTCTTGCGCCGCAAGTACTTCAACGCCCGGACGATGTAGCGGGCCTGGGCCTCGAGCATGAAGATGACGCTGTTGGAGCCGACGTTGGTGTTCGGCCCGTACAGCATGAAGAAATTCGGGAACCCCGGAACGACCATGCCGAGATACGCGTGCGCGCCGTCGCGCCAGACCTCCCGCAGCGTCGTCCCGCCCTCCCCGGTCACCTCCAGCTCACCCAGGTAATCGGCCGCGGCGTAACCCGTCGCGCAGACCACGACGTCGACATCGCGCTCGGTGCCGTCCGCGGTGACCAGGCTGCGCGCGCGCAGGCAGCGCGCCGGGCTGCTCAGCACCTCGACGTTGGGGCGGGTCAGGGCCGGCAGGTAGTCCGAGGAGAACACCAGCCGCTTGCAGCCCATCGGGTGATCGGGGGTCAGCTTGCGGCGCAATTCCTCATCGGCGACGGTCTTTTCGAGCAGGCCCAGCGCAGTCGCGGTGAAGTCCCGGGTTTTTTCGCTGCCGTGCTCGATCACCGAGATGTTGGATTCGCTGCGCAGCCAGAGCCGGGTCCGGTACAGCCTCTTTGCGAACGGCACGTGCGCGAACACCCAGCGCTCCCGTTCGGTGTAGGGCCGGTCGGGCTTGGGCAGGATCCAGGTGGGCGACCGCTGCACGGAATACACCTTGTCGGCCACCCTCGCCAGTTCCGGCAACAGTTGCGAGGCCGTCGATCCGGTGCCCAGCAGCGCGACCCGCGCACCCTCGAGCGGAACCGAATGGTCCCATCGCGACGAGTGCAACAGCGTCCCGGTGAACGGTTCCTCCTCCACCAGCTCCGGGAAGAGGGGCCGGGTGAACAGGCCCACGGCGGACACCACGATGTCGAAGTGGTGCCGGTGGCCGGTCGCTGTGGTCAGGCACCACCGCTGCGTGTCTTCCTCCCAACGCGCGGAGACGATTTCGGTGCGCAACCTCAGGTGCGGGCGCAAGCCGTACTTGTCGGCGCACCGCTGGAAGTACTCCAGGATCTCGGGCTGCGCGGGCCACAGCCGCGACCAGTCCGAATTCAGGTCGAACGAGTAGGAGTAGAGGTGCGACTTGACGTCGCACGCCAGCCCCGGATACGTGTTGATCAGCCAGGTGCCCCCGACGTCGTCTTCGCGGTCAAAGATCGTGAAGTCATGGAAACCGGCCTGGGACAACAGTATTCCCAGTGCCATGCCGCCCGGTCCGGCACCGATGATGCCGACCGACGGGTTGCCGCTCATCGGATCTGCAGGCACTGGCCACCGTCGACGACCAGCTCCGCACCGGTGATGAAGGACGCCGCGTCGGAGACCAGGAATGCGACCGCGTCGGCGATCTCGCCCGGTTGCCCGATCCGCCCGAACGCCGACGCGGCGGCGAGCCTCAGCTGGGTGGCGTCGTCGAGCATCGGGGTCGCGACCGGCCCGGGGAACACGGCGTTGACCCGGACGCCGAGCGGCGCCAGTTCGGCGGCGGCATTCTGGGTCAGGCCACGCAGCGCCCATTTCGAGGAACCGTAGGCGCTGTGCCGGGGGAAGGGGCGGATCGCACCCGTGCTGCAGATGTTCACGACGGCGGCACCCTTGGCCGCCCGCAGCTGCTCGAGCGTCGCCTGGATGCCGAGGAACGCACCCAGACAGTTGACCCGCCAGGCGTTTTCGAATCCCTCGGCCGTCTCATCGGCGAGCGACGCGCGGTGCAGGACGCCGGCGGCGTTGACCAGCGTCGTCAACGCGCCGAATCGGTCGACCACCGCGCGCACCGCCGCTTGCCACTGCGCCTGCGACGTCACGTCCAGGTCGATCGCGATCAGCCCGTCGTCGCCCAGCTCGTCGACCGCGGCGGCCAGTTGGCCGGCCCGGCGGTCGCAGGCCGCCACCGAATAACCTTCTCCGCGAAGTCGTTTGACGATGGCCAAGCCCTGCCCGCCGGCGGCGCCGGCGACCAGCGCGACGCGTCGTTGCATCATGGCACCTCGGGGCTCTCGGACAGGCCGCGGCTGGTGACGAACTGGCAGCGCCGCCGCCGGAAGCGCCATCGCCCGGCGACGCGGACCAGCTCGTCGTCGTACAGGGCGGGCCGCAGGTGCAGATCTCCGGCCCTGACGAACAGCACCTGTGAGCGTGCCGTGGCGGTGTCCCCCCGGACGTCGATCCGCGAGACCCCGGTCAGGTGCAGCCCGCGCGGCGCGTCCCGGAACATCTGGGCGATGTCGCCAACCCCGCCGAACGACCTTCCGTAGACGCGAAACTCGGCGTCGGGAACGAACAGGGCCACGCAGCCGTCGATGTCGCCGGCATCGAGGGCCAGCGCGTACGCGGCGATCAGGTCGCGGATCGCGGCTTCGTCTTCGGTCATTGCCCGGTCGCCTCGCGGAGGTGTTCGGCCGCCCCGCGCCGCAGCGCCTGCGATTCGGCCGCCAGGGTGATCATCCGGAAGCCCAGCTTCGCCATGACGCGACCCGTCGCGCCGTCGCCCGCGTGAATCCCGGTGAGCAGGCCCGCGGCGGTGGCGGCGGCGTGCACCCGGGATATGGCGTCGATGACCGCCGGATGTTTGGTCGCGCCAACCACATCGACGCCCATCGACAGGGCCAGGTCCGCGGGCCCGACGTACAACCCGGCCAGGCCGCCGACGGCGCAGATCTCGCCCAGGCCCGACAGCGCCGCCGCCGTCTCGATCATCGCGAACACGCTCACCCGTGACTCCAGCGCGGCGACGTCGTGGCCCAGGTCGGCGCGCAACGGGCCGAAGCTGCGGATCCCCCGGGGCTGGTGGCGGGTGGCGGCCACCGCGGCGGCGGCCTGTTCCGCCGACTCGATCATCGCGATGAGGACGGCGTCGGCGCCGGCGTCCAGCACCCGCCCGATCGGCGCCGCGTCGGCGTTGGGCAGCCGCACCACCGTCGCGATGGGCACGTGGCCGAGCCGGCGCAGCATGCGCGCGATGTCGGCGTCGTCGAGGTAGCCGTGCTGGGCGTCGAAACCCACGTAGTCGTAACCGGCCCGGGCGAATTCCTCCGGCCCGAGCGCCGTCGGCCCCGTGATCCAGCCGCCCCAGATCGGGGCCGGATGGTTGCGATCGAAGACGCTCATCCGGCGATCACGATCTTGATGCGCTCGGGGACCGGGCGGCAGGCCAGGTCGAACGCGGCCTGGACATCGTCGACGCCGAAGGTGTGCGTGAGGTAGGTGCGCAGCAGCTCGGGGTGCTCGTCGGCGAACTTGGCCGCGAGGTCCAGGACGCGTCGCCGGTCAAGCGTCACACCGGATTTCAGCGTCAGATTGTTGCGCAGCATCAGGCGCATGTTGATCGGGTAGGCGTCGTCGTCGGCCACACCGAAATAGAACACCGTGCCGCCCGGGGTGGCGGCCTCGATGGCGTGCCCCAGGGTGGCCACCTGGTGTCCGACGGCCTCGATAACGACGTCGGCGCGATCGCCGGGAGCCAGTTGGCTCACCCACCGGTCGCTGGTGGCGCGCACCGGGTCGTCCACGCCGAAAGCCGTTGCGTGGCAGGTGCGGTCGACGGGGTCGACGCCGGTGACGCGGCGCGCGCCGGCCGCCTTGGCGACGTAGGAGAACAGCAGGCCGATCGAACCCTGCCCGATGATCGCGACGTGCCGCCCGGACAGGTCCGGCAACTGCTCGCACGCGTACAGGACGCACGCCAGCGGCTGCAGGCCGATCGCCTCCGCGGGGCTCAGCGCCGGGTCGTACGGCGCCAGCATGTTGCCGTCGCTGATCACCCGCTCCATCAAGCCGTCGAACCCCGACGCCCAGCCCACCACGCGATCGCCGGCCCGGTGGTCGGGGTGCCGGCTGGCGATGACCTCGCCGGCCACCTCGTGGACCGGGAAGCCGTCCTTCCCGGCCGCGCTTCTGCCGTCGTCGCCCGGAAGCCGGCCCCGGTTGCCGCGGAAGGCCGGCAGGTCACTGCCGCAGACGCCCGCGGCCGAAAACTGCAGCAACACTTGGCCGTCGGTGAGGTGCTCGACCGTGGTGTCGGGGATCGAGGTCCGCTCGAACAGGTACGGCGCGATGATCCGGTAGGACCACACCTCAGACCTCCACCGGGATCTTGTTGTATCCCCATTGAAAGCTGGACGGCAGCCGGGTGGCGGCGTCGCCGCGGATCGCGAAGTCGGGCACCCGCCGCAGCCATTCGGCCAGCAGCACATCGATTTCCAGCCGGGCCAGGTGATACCCGATGCAGAAATGTTGGCCCCGGCCGAAGGCCAGCGAGCGGCGGATGGGCCGGTTCCAGATGAATTCGTCGGGCTCGGCATACTCCCGCTCGTCGCGGTTGGCCGACGCCAGCAGCGTGATCACGCGCTGGCCCGGCTTGATCGTCGTGTCGTGAATGGTGAAGGGTTTCCGCGCCGTTCGGGCGAACCACTGCGCCGGCGCGCAATAGCGGATCATCTCCTCGCGTGCGATCGGCACATTGGTGACGGGATCGGCGCAGACCGCTTCCATCTGGTCGGGCCGTCGGCTGAGTTCCCACAGCCCGTGCGCGACGATCTTGGGCACCGTCTCCGTCCCACCGATGAAGATGCACAACATCTGGGTGGCGACCTCGACGTCGGACAGGGCGCTGCCATCGGGCAACCGATAGCCCAGCAGGCCGTCGACGACTGGGAGCGCATCGCCGGGGGAGGCGGCCCGGCGGCCCTCGACCACCGGTGTGAGGTACTCGAGGTAGTTGGGCCGGGCTTGCGCGGTGTCGACGCCGACGCCGGGCTCGGCCAAGCTGCCGGCGTTGACCGCGGCCAGCACCTGCGGGGCGAGATCGTCTGGCAGGCCGAGCAATCCGCACACCATCGAAGCCGCGACGATGCCGCCGTACTCTTGAGTCAGATCGAAGGAGCCCCGTGGCAGTAGCTCATCGAGGCGCTCGTTGGCCAGCGTTCTGATCCGTGCTTCCAGCCCGGCGACCGACCTCGGGCGTAACGGCGCCGAATGCGCGCGACGGATCTCGGCGTACAGATCGGTGTCGAAGACCGCGTGAAACGGCAGCGGGTGCAGCGGCGGATCGTCGAGCGGCCCGTCGTTGTGGGAAGCCAGCACTGACGCCGGGGGCAATGTGCCTTCCGTCGCGACGAACGTTCCGTCGTTGACTTCCAGCACCTGCCAGATGTCCTCGAAACGGGACAGCGCGAAGGTGTCCCACTGCGGCATGTAATACACCGGGTGCTCGTCGCGCAGGATCCGGTAGTAGGGCAGCGGGTTCGCCATGACTTCCGCGTCGAAGGGATCGTACGAGAAGGTCACTGCAGTGGCGATGGGGGTAGGGCCTGCAGAATCGAGTCTTCCCAGCCGTCGCGCAGGGCCGGCGCCACGCTCATCCACGTGACGATCTCGGCCGGCGGGCTCTCCTTCCAGGACGGGTAGTGATTGGCGAAGCACTCCCAGCCGCCGTCGAGCGCCCAGTAGTGGATGACCTCGTTGTAGCGAAACGTGGTGGTGAAGGAGCCCAGCCAGCGCTTGCCCGTGCGCTCCGACCACGGGACGTACAGGCGCTCCAGCTCGCGGATGTAGTCGTCCTGGCGCCCGGGCTTGGTCTGCATGATCTCCTGGATCACCAGCGGAGCAGCGAAATTCGTCTCGCGCAGCTGTTCCAGCGTCCTGTTGCTGGGACCGGGGTACATGATCCGCCCCTCCCCCGAGGCGCCGATGTCGGACAGGTACGCCGCCCACTTGCCGGCCGCGGCTTCGTGGCTGCCGCCGCGCGCCTGCGCTGCGCCGATGCGGGCGTAGTCGGCGAACCCGTCGATCTCCCAGATGACCGTGGCCTGCGGCCAGTGGCCGTTGTAGGGGGTGGTTTCCCAGATTGCGAACAGCCGGGCTCCGAGGTCGTCCATCATCGGCTGGTATGTGTCGGTGAAAGCCTCGGTGAAGCCGTCACTTCGCCCGGATCCCAGTGAAATCGTCTCGTGCAGGTAGAGCAGGGTGTGGCCGTAGTACTTCTTCATCAGTCGAGCCGGGTGGCGGCGTCGCACAGCAGCGTCTCGGTCGGATCGACCGGGCCGCAGCCGATTCCGGCCGCCGCCAGGGCGTGGCCCTTGAATCGGCGCGCGGCCATGCTGAGCACGTGCTGCGCCTGGTTCATCGCGCGGTCGACCGCCAACGGCCATCCGTCACCCCACAACGCGACCTCGGTCAACCGATCACCCATGGCCTCGAGCACCTTCTCGCGCACGCGGGCGTCGGCGGTGAATGCCTCGGCGCTGACCGCCAGGCTGTGGCTCCTCGCGGCCGCCGGATCCGGCTGCTCGTCGGAGTCCACTGCCCGCACCCCGAGGATCCGCAGCGCGCGGGTGTCGCAGCCGTGCGGCAACATGACGGTCACCTCCCAACCGGCCATCACGCGGTCATAGAGCCAGCCCCCGGCGGACTGCACGACATCGGCGGCGCTGGAAGCGACGACGTCCAACCGATATCGCAGACACTCACCATCGGCACGGGTCGACCGCGCGGACCTGACCCGGCCCTGGTGGCCGATGTTGAACGTTGGAGTGACCATCGTTGGTGTTTCCTGCAGCGCTCGTCCTGGGCTTGTTGTCACCGGACAGCGTGACACTTCGGGAAAAATTTGTAAAGGTCGCGGGCCGGTCAGGACCCGCGGCGTGCCTCGAGTTCGGCGAGAATCTCGTCGGTGTGCTGCCCCAGTTCCGGCGCCACGGACCGCGGCGCCCACGGCGTGCCATGGAAATCCGCCGGTGTGGCCACCATCGCCACGCCGGCTTGTCCGTTGGGCACGTCGACGATGCCGCCCGCGGCGTGGAACTGCTCGTCGGCCACCACGTCCTCGAGCGAGTTGACCGGCGACCAGAAGAGGTCGGGTTCGCCCGCGAAGATCTGCGCCCACTCGTCCAGCGGGCGGGTCGCGAAGATCTCGTCCAACTCGGCGATCAGCGGCACCGCATTGGCGGCGCGGGACCGGGCGTCGGCGAACCGGGGATCGTCCGCCCACTCGGGCCGGCCCACGGCGCGGCACAGCGGCGGCCAGTGGCGATCGGCTTCCAGCCCGACGATCCAGAACCGTCGCCCATCACCGGTGGCGTAGTTGTTCATGCACGGGTTGCCCATCGATTCCCGCTGGCCGATCGCGATCTGCTGGCCGGTCAGCAGATAGGTGTTGAGGTCGAAGCCGACCGTGTAGGCACCCTGGCGGTACAGCGACGTGCTCACCAATTGGCCCGCACCGGTGCGTTCGCGGGCGAGCAGCGCCGCGCACACCGCCGCGGCCAGGGTCATCCCGGCGGAGTGGTCACCCATGCCGCCGCGCTGGAACGGGGGCGTGTCGCCGGGCCGGGTGAGCAGGTGGGCCACCCCCGCCCGCGACCAGAACGCGGCCACGTCGTAGGCGGCGCGGTCGGCGTCGGGACCCGTCTCGCCGTACCCGGTGATCAGGCCGTAGACCAGCCGGGGGTTGCGGGCCGACACCGACTCGAAGTCCAGCCCGAGGCGCCGCAGCGCGCCGGGCCGCACATTGGTCACGAAAACGTCGGCGTCGCTGAGCAATTCGAGGGCGGTGTCGCGCCCCTCGTCGGTCGTGAGGTCCAGGACGATGCTGCGCTTGGACCGGTTGTCCATCTCGAACGGCGGGTTGACCCCGAGGTCGCACCCCAGCATCCGGCCGAACAGACGCCCCGGGTCACCGGTCGGCGGTTCGATCTTGATGACGTCGGCGCCCCAGTCGGCCAGGATCCCGCCGGTGGCCGGCCCGGCCACCCACACGCCGAGCTCGACGACCTTGACGCCCTCCACCGGTCCAGCCATGGCTAAGTTCCTACTCCGTGTTGCTGCCGCCTCTCTCAACCGGGTCACGCGGTCGACCATGGCGCTCGGGTAGCTCCCGGCGTAGGGTGCGCGTTGTGGGGGCCGGCCACGATATGCCAGACGACTTGTTGGATCGCAAAGTCATCCGAAGCGTCCGGGTCTTGGTTGGGTCCGAGGTCGGTGGCGTTCAGGCCGCGGCATTCGCCGAACGACACGCACGTAACGCAGCGGAACGCGACATCTGGGCGGCTTTGCGCGAACTTGAGCTGCAAACGCGCGAAGCGGTTTTCGATCAGCTGGGCGGAGCCGCCGCGCGATTCACCGCCACAAAACGCATGGCGAAGACCCTCGGTGGGGCGAATGGGGCGGCCGTGACGGTGTTGCCTCATCAGATGCAGATGCGCTCGCTGGTCGTCGCCACGAAGCTGTTCATCCCGCATTTCCGCAAGCTTGACCAACATTTCGCCGGTGGGCCCCGGGCCGCGTTCTTCCACTATGTCCTCGCGCACGAGCTCGCAATCGCCGAACTGGGTCGGCGAGCGCTCACACACGATGAAGATCCGCTGACCCCGGTCGAGGCACTGCTCGGCGATGTTCCGAAGTGATGGGTTTTGCCACCAGCACCGAGCAGCTCCCATCCGGGAACGCACGACGATTACCGCGACGATGACCGGGTAGCCGAGACGCTGACCCGAATATCGGGTAGTTGAGGGGAAACCGACTGATCTGAAACCAAATACAAGGGGGGCATCGGTCGCCAAGCTTGTCGTCATGTATCCAAAGCCGAAGGATACGGCGCACTTTGAGCGGTTCTACCGCGAAGTCCACGTCCCGCTCGTTGAAAGAATGCCCGGAATCAAGGACTATAGTTACCGCTACCCGACGGGGCCTGACAACCAGGAGGGTGCGTTCTTCTGCTTTTTCCATCGCAACATTCGACAGTCTAGAAGCGATCAAGGATGCGTTCGCTTCTCCTGCCGGTAGGGACGTGATCGCCGACATTCCGAACTATTCGCCCGATCATCACCCCACCATGTTGTTTCTGGAATCGATTGACGGCTGAAGCATCCGCTCATGCGGAGGCTCAGGAAGGAAGACCATGAGCCTGGTAGCCGGACGCGGTCCGCTCAGCACCGATCCGGCCGGGCGGTTCTCGCCGGCGATACCCACCGAGGTCGTGTACATCGAGCCACACCCCCGGCGCGTCCAAGCCTTCCGGGACGGGCGTCCGGTGATCGACACCGAGCGGGCACTGATGGTGCACCGGCGGGGCCGCCCGCTCAGCTACGTGTTTCCGGCCGACGAGGTCGGTGACCTCCCGGCGGAGCCGGAACCCGAAGCGCCGGGCTTCGTCCACGTGCCCTGGGACGCCGTCGACACCTGGCTGGAGGAGGGCCGCGAGCTCGTCCACTACCCGCCGAATCCCTACCATCGCGTCGACTGCCGCCCGACGCGGCGCCGGCTGCGCGTCTCGGTCGCCGGCGCCACACTGGTGGACACCGACGACACACTGATCCTGTTCGAAACGGCGCTCGAGGCTCGTCTTTACGTCGACCCGAAGCACGTACGCACCGATCTGCTGCGGCGATCGGAGACGTCGAGCTACTGCAACTACAAGGGCTTTGCGACCTACTGGTCCGTCGCCCTCGACGACCGCACCGTCGACGACGTCGCCTGGAGCTACGAGGACCCACCCCCCGAATGCCTGCCCATCAAAGGATTCCTGAGCTTCGACACCGCCCGGGCGGATGTGACGGCCCAACTGCCACTCACTTGAGCCGCGAAAGTGCAACTGGCAACGCATTTCCCGAGTGCCGCCGTCGGCAGTTGCACCTTCGCGGCGAAATCAGGAGTAACTAGGACGCCCCAGCCGCAGCGCGTGCTGCGCGATCATGTTGCGGAACACCTCCAGGGTTCCGCCGTAGATCCCGAGCGGCAACGAAAGACGGTAAAGGTGTTCTGCCGCACCGTCGCTCGCGGCACCCCGGGCGCCGGTGGGCAGCGCCGACGCCGCCCCGAGGATGTCCATCAGGTCCGGGGTGATGTCGCGCATCGTCTGCGCGATCGCCACGCGACCGAACATTCCGGGCGTGGACAGCGCCGCCTCCATCCGTGCGACGGCCCGTCCGAGGCGGTATTTCACCGACTCGTCGTCCACTTCGGCAACAAGCGCCGCGACGGTGTCGACCACTTCGGCCATCAGATCGCCGTGGCCCGCCATCGCCGCAACGTATTGCAGCCCATGGTTTTCCGGGTCTACCATGCCGTGCTCGGAGTCCAGCGCCGCGCGCATCACCGTCCAGCCGCCGTTCACCTCGCCGATGCGGTGGAGGTCATCGACGCGCACGTCGCTGTAGTAGACGATGTTGGTGCGGTCGCCGTCCAGGGTGCGGATGGGTTGGATCTCGATGCCCGGCGAGTCGAGGGGGACCAGAAACATGGTCAGGTTCTTGTGTTTCGGGCCCTGCGGGTCGGTGTTGGTGAGCAGGAAGACGTACCGGGCGTTCTGCGCGTTCGAGGTGAACATCTTGGAGCCATTAATGATCCAGCTAGATCCATCCGCGTCCCGCACCGCCCGGGTCTTGCAGGTGGCGACATCGGAGCCGCCCTCCGGCTCGGTGTACCCCAGGCACAGCCGGATTTCGCCGGACAGCACGCCGGGCACGACCTTGTCGGCCAGCTCTGGCGCGCCGAATTGCTGGACCAGCCGGGCGACGACGGACGTGGTGCCCCAGTGGTACCACGGCGTGTGGGCCCGGGCGATCTCGAGTGCGAAGATGCGCCGTCGGACCGGGCTGAACCCGCCGTCGGCCTCCGCCTTCCAATCCGAGGCCAGATAGCCGGCCTCACCGAGCGCCAAATGCACTCTCTCGTCGAAGTTTTCGCCGAACTCAAGCTGGCGGGCGAGCACCTCGTCGGTGACGTGCTTGGCGATGAAGGCCCGGGTCTCGTCGAGAAATTCCCGGTCTTCGGCGGAGAGTTCGACCCGTGAAAAGTCCATTTAGATCGCGTCGACCACCTGGGTTCGGAACCGGTCGAGGGTCTCTAGCGCGTGCGCCACGCTGTCGCCGGGCAGCCCGACGCTCACCCACGTCACGCCCACTGCCGCAAGCTTTTCCAATCCGTCGAGGTACGCGTCGGCGTTGAACTCATCGGACGCGGGGCTGCCGCCCTCGAAGTTGGTGAAGGTGACGTCGATCGCGGACCAGTCGCGGCCCGCCGCGTCGCAGCGCCGGCGCAGATCGTCGATGCCCTCCGTGAGGCGCTGCACCGAGTCGATCACCGCAGTGCCCGCGGTCTGGGCCAGCTGCGGCGGAGCCGGAAACGGGCACCAGCCGTCGCCGTACTGCGCGACGCGCCGGCGCGCGGTCGTCGTGTTGCCGCCGATCCAGATCGGTGGGCAGGTGGCCGGCCGCGGGTGGGCCGTGATGCCCCGGGCGGTGAAATGCTTTCCCTCGAAGGTGATGTCGTCGCCGGTCCAGATGGTCCGGATCACCTGCAGCGCTTCCTCGAACAGCTCGGCGCGCTCGTCGTAGTTCACACCCAGCGCCGCGAACTCGCGCTTGAGATAGCCCACGCCGACGGCCAGAGTGAAGCGGCCGCCCGAAAGCAGGTCCAGCGAGGCCCCGGACTTGGCCACCACGAACGGGTTTCGATACGGCAGCACCACGATGTTGGGGATCAGCCGCAGCGTCGTCGTTCTGGCGGCCGCATAACCCAGCGCCACAAAGGGATCCAGCGCGTCGTGCCCGCCGGCCTCCAGCCACCGCTGCGAGGGCGCCGGGTGGTCGGTGAAGCCGAACCCGTGAATTCCGGCCGCCTCGGCAGCTGCCGCCACCTTCCCGATGCCCTCCCCGCTCACCAGTTCCGGGTTATACGGATGGCTGTGCATCGGATGGGTGATGGTGAAGCGCATGAAGGCGGCCAGACGCTAGAACCGCGCGCGGGAATCGATGGCCGTGTCGCTGGTGCGCAACGGACGGATCAGCGCCTCCTGGGCGAACGAGCACAGCAGCTCGCCCTCCTCGGAGTGCACGGTGCCGCGCACGTACGACATTCCCGCGCCGACCTGGGTGCTCTCGTGGGTGTAGAGCAGCCAACCCTGCCAGCGCACCGGCTCGTGGAACGCGACGGAGATGCTCATCGGCGCAGTGGACACGGTCAGGTGCGCCTGGGCGGTGCCAATGCCCGGGTGCGCGCGCATGGTGGTGGAAATGCCCAGGTGGCCGGTGAAGTACGCCAGCAGCGCCTTGGCCAGGTCATCCCGGGTGGGGATCGGCTCGTAACGCAGCCAGGCGTAAAGCTCCGGCGGCCCGACCTCGTCGGGGCTGTTCACATCGACGACGTCGACGAGGCGCAGCTCGCGTCCGACCATCGGCATCGGCGAGGGGTGGGCTTCGGCGGGCCCGGCCACGTCGGGCCGCGGCAGATGGTGGCGAATGACGTCGTCGGTCGGGACGTCGGCCAGCACGGTGATGCTCAGGCAGCGCCGACCGTTCTGATGCACGGCGACCACCGCGGTCGCGGTGGACCGGCCCTCGGACACCACGTCGAGCACCAATTCGATCGGCGGGCCGACGGTGACCGCGCGGGAGAACACCGCGTGCGCCGAGCGCACGGACTTGTCCGGGAATCGTTTGGCCACCGCGACGATCGCCTGGGCGAGCACCTGGGTGCCCTCCACCACCTGCCGTTCGTCGGCGACGGCGATGCCGGTGTCGCCGGTGAACCGATCTTGCCCGTCGGCCCGCACGTCGAAGAGATCCAGCAGGCCCTGCACCGTCCACTCGGTCTGCTCGGATTCCTCGGAAGCTTTAGTCAAGTCCGCTCCATCTCTCGCGCCGGCAGCTCACGGCTCAGCGTGACACTTTGAGTAGGATTTGTAAAGCTTGGCTAACAAACCGGGCGAGATTGACACCGGCACACGTCCTGCATGACACTTTCCCGATGTTTTGTAAAGGCCCGGCCGGATGATCCCCGAGCCCCTGGCCAACGGCTTCTGCTTCGGTGAAGGCCCGCGGTGGTTCGAGGGACTGCTGTGGTTCTCCGACATGCTCGGCGAGGCCGTCCACACCGCGGACATGCGCGGCTCGCTGACCACGTTGCCGCTGCCCGGGCGCTCCCCGTCCGGCCTGGGGTTCCGCCCCGACGGGTCACTGCTGATCGCCTCGACCGAAGACCGCCAGGTGCTGCGCTACGACGGCGAAACGGTCGTGACCATCGCCGATCTCGCCTACCTGACGCCGGCCAATCTGGGTGACATGGTCGTTGACGACGCCGGGCGGGCCTACATCGGATGCCAGGCGTTCTCCGGTGGCGCGATCATCCGCCTCGATGCCGACGACACCGCCGCTGTTGTCGCCGAGGACCTGGATTTTCCCAACGGCATGGTGATCACCCCCGACCGAAGGACGTTGATCGTCGCCGAATCGACGGCCCGCCGGCTGTCCGCGTTCACCATCGACGACGACGGTGGGCTCGGTGCGCGTCGGGTCTTCGCCGACGGCCTCGACGGGCCACCGGACGGCATCGCGCTCGACGCCGAGGGCGGGGTGTGGGCGTCGATGACGCTGGCCCACCAGTTCGAGCGGATCACCGAAGGCGGCGTGGTGACCGATCGGATCGACATGGGCGAGCGGGTGGCCATCGCGTGCGCGTTCGGCGGCCCCTCGCGCCGCACGCTGTTCCTGCTCTCCAGCACCGACGCCTATCCCGCGCGCCTGATCGGCACCAAGTTGTCGCGGCTGGACGCCGTGACGGTGGACACCCCCGGCGCTGGCCTACCCTGACACCCCGGAAGGTGGACGAGTGACGGATTCCTATTACGAGCTGATCGACGGCGCCGACCCGTTGGGCGAGAAGTTCCGGGCCACCGACCTCGCGCGCGGCACCTGGTCGGCCGCGATCCAGCACGGCGGACCGGTATCGGCGCTGCTGGTCCGGGCGCTGGAGCGCTGCGCCCGGCGCGACGACACTCGGCTGTCCCGCGTCGTCATCGACCTGCTGGGCGGGGTGCCGGCCGAGGGCGACCTGTGGGTGAGCTCCCAGGTGCAGCGCGGCGGCAAGCAGATCGAGTTGGTCAGCGCCGAGATGCTCGCCGTGGGTCCCGACGGCGGGCCGCGGCCGGTGGCTCGCGCCAGCGGCTGGCGGTTGCAGCGGCAGGACACGCGGGCAATTGCTCACGCCGCGACCGAGCCGCCGCGGCCGCGGGCCGAGGCCCGCAACCGCAACCTCAAGGCGCTGGACTGGGACCGCAACTACGTGCACAGCCTCGAGTGGCTCTGGCTGACCGAGCCGCTCAGCGCGGGTCCGGGCGAATCCTGGATCAATCCGACGGTCGACCTCGTCAAGGGCGAGGCCATGACGCCGCTGGAGCGGCTGTTCGCGGTGGCCGACTGCGCCAACGGCATCGGCAGCAAGCTGGACATCACCAAGTGGACGTTCCTCAACACCGACCTCGCCGTGCACGTGTTCCGGATCCCCGACGGCGACTGGATCGGCATTCGCGCGGAGACCAGCTACGGGCCGGACGGAGTGGGGACGACGGTCGGCACGCTGTTCGACGAGGGGGGCGCGGTCGGCGCCATCCAGCAGTGTGTGCTGGTGCGGGCGCGTCCCGGCCGGGAAACGAAAAAACCGTGACACCTTGTCGATACTTCGTAAAGTTTCTCTTATGAGCCAACCGGCCCAAGCGGCAGAGTTCGACACCTCGACGCGGCAACGCATCCTCGACGCCACCGCCGAGGTGCTCGGCCGCAACGGCAAGACCAAGCTCAGCCTGTCGGAGGTGGCCGCCCAGGCGGGGGTGTCGCGCCCCACGCTCTACCGCTGGTTCGCCTCCAAAGAGGAACTGCTGTCGGCGTTTTCGCAATACGAGCGGCAGGCCTTCGAGAGCGGCCTGGTCAGGGCCACGGCCGGATTGAAGGGGGTCGACAAGCTCGACGCCGTGCTGCGGTTCATCGTCGAGTTCCAGCATTCGTACTCGGGCGTGCGCATGGTCGACGTCGAACCCGAGCACACGATCGCCCAGTTCGGTCGCGTCATCCCCGAGATGCGCGACGGGTTGCAACGGCACCTTTCCGGACCCAACGCGGCGGTGAAGGCCGCGACGGTCATCAGGATCGCGATCTCGCACTACATCGTCCGCAGCGACGATGCCGATCAGTTCCTGGAGCAACTGCGCCACGCCGTCGGGATCAAGGGCACCTCCTGATCCCCGCGAGGTGGGGGCACCGCCCGCTTGCGGGTGAGCGTGTTTGTACGGCAACACGCCGTATTGCGCGTACAACTGCGCACCCTCGCGGCAGGAAGGTTCAGTCGAACAGCACCGCGGCGTTGAGGTAGCCGGTCGGGTCCAGGGCGCTTTTGACCGCCCGCATCGCGGCGATGTCGGCGGCCTCCCGCGACATGCCCAGGTAGGGGCGCTTGCGGCTGCCGACGCCGTGCTCGGAGCTGACGTTGCCCCCACACCGCGCGATGAGGTCCATCATCGGCTCGTACAGCGCCGGCTCCTGCTCGACCGGGCAACGCAGCACGTTGAGGTGCAGATTGCCCTCACCGATGTGACCGAACAACACCGGCACCGCCTCGGGCACCCGAGCACCGATCAAGGCGACGGCCCCGCGGGCGAACCCGTCGATCGCCGACAGGGGCAGCGACACGTCGAACTTCAGCGGCGGCCCATACACGCCCAGCACGTCGGCGAGCGCTTCCCGCACGCGCCACAACCGTTGCTGCGCAGCGACATCCACGCCGACCGCCGGTTCGGCGCACAACCGCACACCGTCCAGGAGGTCGGCGAGCCGATCGGTCTGGTCGTGGTCGCCGGCCAGTTCCACGAGCAGCAGCCAGTCGCCGGCGACCGGCGCGCCGACCCCGAGATGCTCGGCAGTCAGGACCGCGGCCCGGCCGTCGATCAGCTCCAGCGCCGCGATCCCGTCGGCGTCCCGAAAGGTGCGCCCGGCCGCCACCAGCGCCTCGAGGTCGGCGAACCCGCAGACCGCCGTCGCCCGGTGCGACGGTGTGGGATGCAAGCGCAGGTCCAGCGCGGTGATCACGCCGAGCGTGCCCTCGGCGCCCACGAACAGCGCCGGCAGGTCATACCCGGTGTTGTCGCGGCGTACCAGGCTGTGGCGTCGCATCAGCGAACCGTCCGGCAGCGCCACCTGCAAGCCCACGACCTGCTCGCCCATGTTGCCGTAGCGAACGGTGCGCAGGCCGCCGGCATTGGTGGCGGCCATGCCGCCGACGGTCGCGGTGTCCCGGGCGGCCAGGTCGACGCCGAACACCAAACCCGCTGCGGCAGCGGCACTCTGAACGGCGGCCAGGGTGGCGCCGGCACCGGCCGAAACGCGGCGCTCGACGATATCGACGTCGCCGACGGCGTTGAGCCGTTCGGTGGACAGCAGGACGTCGTCGTGCTCGGGGACGGTGCCGGCCACCAGCGAGGTGCGACCGCCCTGCACCGTCACGTGCGACCCGGCGTCGCGGCATACCCGCAACACGTCGGCGACCTGCTCGGCGGACCCGGGTCGCACCAGCGCGCTCGCCTGCCCGCGGTAGCGGCCGGTGTAGTCCACGCTGCGGCCGGCCAGCACGTCGGTATCGGTGACGACGTGTTGGGAACCGACGATCCTTTTCAGCTCCACGAGCCTGCCTGGCATGCTCGCGGTTATAGCACCGCCGGATGGTCCCCGACCAAAGCCCCCGCTGCGCGATTCAGCCGACGCTGCGGTTTGTCCGCTCGCTGAGGAAGTTTGACCACGACACCACCTCGGGGTGCCGCTGGAGCAGGGCTCGCCGCTGGCGCTCCGTCATGCCGCCCCACACACCGAATTCCACGCGGTTGTCCAACGCTTCCGCGGCGCACTCCCGCATGACCGGGCAATGACGGCAGACCACCGCGGCCTTGCGTTGGGCGGCACCGGTGACGAAGAGCCGGTCGGGATCGGCGTGGCGGCACAAGGCCCTCGACACCCAGCCGGCGTCTTCGTCCTCGGCCGGGTTGCCGGCCACCCCCCGCATAACCACCCGGTGCGGCCGTTGACCGCCGGGCTGTGACCCTGACATGAGCAGTCCCCTTCTCCCGGCCCGAGATCGCCACACACGTCCTTGCCTGCATGAATTCCCGGCGTCGCGCCGCTTAAACGACACCAGTTGAATAATCGGCGGCCGCCACCGAAACCGTGGCCGAAGCCCCCGCGACGCCCCGGTTAAGGCCGACGGCTTCGCTTCAGAACTCCTTGTGCGGCACGTCTGTGACCAGCCCGCCGTCCATGACGAATTCGCTGCCGGTCGTGTAGGACGACTCGTCGCTGGCGAGGAACAGCACGAACGTCGACACTTCCCGCGCCTCGCCCGGGCGCCCCAAGGGAACCGTGACCATGTCCTCGGGCAGCTTCGCGGTCATCGGGGTGCGGATGAAGCCGGGGTGGATCGAGTTGACCCTGATGTTGAGCGGCGCGAGTTCCAGCGCCGCCGACTTGGCCAGGCCGCGCACCGCCCACTTCGACGCGACGTACGGGTGCACCGCGGGCGCGCCCCGCAGCCCCTCGATCGACGACACGTTGATGATCGACCCGCCGCCCGCCTCGGTCATCGGGTCGACGGCCACCCGCATGCCCAGGAAGGTGCCGGTCAGATTGACGTCAATCACCTTCTGCCACTTGCCCAGATCGAAATTTCTCAGCTGCCCCAGCGCCACGATGCCGGCGTTGTTGACCAACACGTTGAGCCTGCCGAATTCGCCGGTCGCCGTCGCGACCGCGGCATCCCACTGGTCGGGCTGGGTGACGTCGAGGTGGACGTAGCGCGCGGCGTCGCCGAGCTCGTCGGCCAGCGCCTTGCCCTCGTCATCGAGGATGTCGCCGATCACCACCTTGGCGCCCTCTTCCACGAGCATCCGGGCGTGCGAGGCGCCCATCCCGCGGGCGCCACCGCTGATCAGCGCAACTTTGCCGTCTACTCGTCCCACTCGGGCTCCTTTCGGTTACCTGACTACCAGGTTGTTCGGTGCGTACAGACCTTTGCCGGTGACCAGCGGAAGGTCGAGCGTGGTGCGGATGCCGGGCGGGGCCGCGATTACCGACGGGATGGCGTTGACGATGCGCCCGGCCGCGCCGACGATCGCGGCGTGGTTGTGGTCGCCCTTGCGGCTGCTCGGCACGATGTCGACCCCGTAAGACGGCTCGCCGGTGATTTCGACGCGGTACGAGCCGCCGCCGGAAGCGGGCTGGGGCCAGTCGGGACGCAAGTCGGGGCGCAACCGGGTGATGTGCTCGACGACGATGGCCGGGCGCCCCTTGGACATGCCGCAGATCTCGAACTGCAGCGCGGCCATGGTTCCCTTGGCCACGGGTCCGACCGCGATCTCGAAGTCCTCGGGCGCCGGCTCGCGCTGGCACGAGTCGGTGATCTCGTCGATCTCGATGCCGAGGCCGGCGGCCAGCTGACGGATCGCCGTCCCCCAGGCGATGCTCAGCACCCCGGGCTGCAGCAGCATCGGCACCTCGTCGAGCGGCCTGCCGAACCCCATGTAATGCATGACCTCGGCGCCGTCGTAGGTGGCGTAGTCGGCGATCTCCATGCAGCGCACCTGCTCGATGCTCTGGCAGGTGCCCGCCAGCGCGAACGGGATGAGGTCGTTGATGAACCCGGGGTCCACGCCGGTGATGAAGACGCTCGAATTCCCTTGCCGCGCAACGTCTTCCACGCGAGCGATGTACTTTTCGGGCATCACGCCCCACGGGTACTGCAGCAGCCCCGGCGACGACCCGACGACGTTGCCCCCGGCGGCCAGGATGCGCATGACGTCGGCCATCGCGTCGCGCAGGCGGGTATCGCCCATCGCGCAGTAGACGACGCAGTCGGGCCGGGTGGCCAAAATGGCGTCCAGGTCCCCGACGGCCGCCACGCCCGTCGCGGTGCCGGCGCCCAGGCCGACGCCGCACAGTTCCCCGGCGTCCTTGCCCACCTTTTCCGGCGTGGACACGCACACGCCCGTCAATTCGAACTGCGGGTTGGTGATCAGTTCGGCCAGGGCCAGCCCCCCGACGTTTCCGGTACCGACGTGCGCGACGCGGATAGCCATGCGAGTCTCCGTCCCTCGATCGCCCGAAACGTTTCTAGACAGTAGTCCACTATTTCTCAGGCACCCACGGCACCCAACTCGAGCCCCGACCCGGCAGAATTGAATCGCTGTGACACAACGTGAGGACGTCCAATTCGCATCCGGCGACGAGGCGATCAGCGCGTGGCTCTACCGGCCCGCGAGCGGTGATCCCGCGCCGCTGCTGGTGATGGCGCACGGCCTGGGGGCCGTGCGCACCATGCGACTGGACGCCTATGCCGAACGATTCAGCGGGGCCGGCTACGCCTGCCTGGTGTTCGACTACCGCAACTTCGGCGACAGCGGAGGCCGGCCGCGCCAACTGCTCGACATCAAGATGCAGCTCGCGGACTGGGCGGCCGCGGTCGCTTACGGCCGCACCCTCGAAGGCATCGATAACCAGCGAATCGGCTTGTGGGGCACATCGTTTGGCGGCGGACACGTGATCGCCATGGCCGCCCGGCTGCCGGGCATCAAGGCCGCCGTGGCCCAGTGCCCGTTCACCGACGGCGTCGCCTCGGCGCGCACGCTGAACCCGCTGATCTTCGCACGCATCGGTGTGCTGGCCGTTCGCGACCTCGTCGCGGCCGGGCTTGGCCGGCCACCGGTGATGGTCGCCGCGGCGGGCAAGCCGGGCGAGGTCGCCTTGATGAACGCCCCCGACGCGTATCCCGGGTACATGCGGCTGGTCCCCGAGGGCCAGCACGTGCCGAACGAGGTCGCCGCCCGGTTCGCGTTGAGGATCCTCAGCTACCGTCCCGGGCGCTGCGCCGCAAAGGTGCCCTGCCCGATCCTGTTCTGCGTGTGCGAGGCCGACTCGGTGGCTCCCGCGGTCCCCACGCTGCGCTACGCGGCCAAGGCTCCCCGAGGTGAGGTCAGGATGTATCCCGAGGGGCATTTCGACATCTATGTCGACGACGCGTTCGAGCGCGTGGTGGAGGACCAACTCGCCTTTCTCGGCAGGCATCTGAAGCACGCCAACGTGTAGCGCGGGCAAACTTGCGCGAAACGCCAGATTTCCCGAGGGCACGGTCTTAGTCTCTGTCAGTACCTAATACCCACGGTCGCGGGTAAGCCCGTTCGGCCGGGCGGGGTCCCAGTCTGTGGGGAAGGGCGGGGAGATGTCGGATCTGATCAGCACCCCGGAAACGCTGGCCGCCACGGCCGCCGACGTGCAAAGCATCGAGTCGGCCATCACCGATGCCCGCGCCGGCGAGGCGGCCCGGACAACGGGCTTGCTGGCGGCGGCGGAAGACGAAGTGTCGACGGCCATCGCGACCCTGTTCGCCACGTACGGCCGGCAATACCAGGCCGCCCTGTCCCAGGCCGGAATTTTCCACACCGAATTCACCCGGGCGCTGGCCGCCGCGGCGAGCACCTACGCGCAAGCCGAGGCCACCGGCGCCGCGCTGCTCGCGCAGACGCCGATCGCGGGCGGCGCGCCGACGGGCGGCAACCCACTGGCCGTGCAGTTGGCCGCCGGGGACCCGATGTACGCGTTGATCATGGGCGGCACCAACAACCCGATGCCCGACCCCAAATATGTAACCAGCGTCTTCAACGCGTACATCAAGCCGAATCCCCTTTTCTCCTCGGCCATCCCGCAGGGCCTGTTCACGCCCGAGCAGTTCTGGCCGGTGACCCCACAACTCGGCAGCATGACGTTCGGCCAGTCCGTCGCCAAGGGCGTCACGTTGCTGAACAACGCACTCCTGGGACCCACCGGCGTCATCACGCAAGGCAACAGCGCCGTGGTTTTCGGCTACTCCCAAAGCGCCACGATCGCCACCAACGAGATCAATGCGCTGCTGGCGGCCGGCTCACCCATCCCTGCCAACCAGTTGTCTTTCGTGCTGATCGGCGATCCCAACAACCCCGTCGGCGGCATCCTCGAGCGCTTCCCCGGTTTCTACATTCCGTTCCTGGATGTGGCGTTCAACGGCGCGACGCCGCAATCCCCGTGGCACACCACCGTTTACACCTACCAATACGACGGCATCGCCGACGCCCCGCAATACCCGCTGAATCTCGTCTCTGACCTCAACGCGTTCATGGGCTATTTCTTCGTCCACGGCCAATATCCCCTCTTGACGGCCACCCAGGTGGGCACCGCCGTTCCCTTGCCGACGAACGGCGGCAACACCGACTACTACATGCTGATGACGCAGAACCTGCCGCTGCTGGAGCCGATCCGCGCGATCCCCTACGCCGGTCCGCCGATCGCCGACATCTTCCAGCCCGATCTGCGGGTGCTCGTCGACCTGGGCTATGCGGACTACGGCACCGGCGCCAACTACGCGAACGTTCCGACCCCGGCCGGGTTGTTCGATCTTCCGAATCCGTTCACGGTCATCCCGGACCTGGCCCTGGGCGCCGTGCAGGGCCCCTACGGCGCCGCGGTCGAAATCGGTGTGGAGGCGGGGCTGCTGTCGCCCTCGCTGTTCCCGAACACCTATCCGTGGGTCCCGTCCATCGACCCCGGCCTGAATGTCTCCTTCGGCCAGTCGAGCACGACGCTGCTGTCGATCCTGAGCGGCGCCACGGGCAGCGTGCTGCACATCATTCCGCCACCGAACTTCGGCTGATTCTCCCGCCGCTCCGTCAGGGGCCGAGCGGACAGCTGTTGCGGACCGACTCGTCGCGGATCAGTCCCCGCAGCAGCGCGGTGCTGAACTCGGCGGCGATCTCCTTGGCTGTGCGCCGGCCGCTCGGCCGCAGCCAGCGGTAGCTGCCCAGCGTCATCCCGATGTAGCCCAGGGCCACCACGTGCGAATCGCATTCGAAGAACTCGCCGCTGGCGATGCCGCGGTCGATGAGCCCGTGCACATGCTCGTAGACCTGGGCCTCCTTCTCACGGACCTCGGCGACCTGCTCGCTGGTGAACCATTCGGTGATGTAGGGCTGCTCCTGGAAGTAGACGGCGGCCCGCTCGGGATTGGCCGCGATCCCGGTGAGCAGGCGGACGGTGTATTGGTAGAGCGCCTCGCGGGCCGTCCATGACGGATCGTCGTGCACGGCGGCCAGGGTGCCCTCGGCGGCCTGGCGGTAGATGTCGAACAGGATCAGCGACTTGCTCGCGTAGTAGTGGTAGACGGTCGCCTTGTTCAGGCCGATCACGTCGGCGACGTCGTCCATCCGGGTGCCGTGATAGCCGCGCGCGGCGAACAGCTTGGTGGCAACGGCCAGCAACTCTTCGCGGCGGGTCATCCCGTTGTCGGACGCCATTCGTACTCTCTATCGTCACAGTCGGCGGGCCGCGGACGGGCCCGGATAAGGCAAAGTACCAATCAACTGGTTGGACAGTTTAAGGGCATCGCCGCTGTCGCACCGACGGCTCGGCGACTACGATGGTGTGTCGAACTGGTCGCGAGTCGAGAGGTGGGGACATGGATCCGAGTCCGGACTATGACATGAGCGACGAGATCGAGTTCTTCTTCAAATACGTGCCATGGGGTCTGCGCGGCGTCGTCGACGGCAACGGTTACCCGCCGCCGGCCTACCCGCCCGTCTAGACCGCTACAGCGCCTTCAGCTCCTCGGCGACCTCGGTCACCGATTTCTTCGCGTCCCCGAACAGCATCGTCGTCCCCTCCGCGTAGAACAGCGGGTTGTCGATGCCCGCGAAACCGGAGTTCATCGACCGCTTCAGCACGATCACCGACTTCGCCTTGTCCACGTTGAGGATCGGCATTCCGTAGATCGGGCTGGACTGCTCGTTGCGGGCCGCCGGGTTGGTGACGTCGTTCGCGCCGATGACGATCGCGACATCGGTGCGGGCGAACTCGTCGTTGATGTCGTCCATGTCCTTCATCGCGTCGTAGTCGACCTCGGCCTCCGCGAGCAACACGTTCATGTGTCCGGGCATGCGGCCGGCGACCGGGTGGATCGCGTACTTCACCGGCACGCCCTTGTCCTCCAGCAGCGACGCCATGTCCTTGACCGCATGCTGGGCCTGCGCGACGGCCAGGCCATAACCGGGCACCACGATCACCTGGTTGGCGTAGGCCATCTGGATCGCGGCGTCGGCGGCCGAGGTCGACTTGACGTGCTTGTCGCCGCCGCCGTCACCGCTGGGCGCCACGCCGCCGCCGCCGAAACCGCCCGCGACGATCGCGGGAATCGAGCGGTTCATCGCCTTGGCCATCAGGTTCGTCAGGATCGAACCGGACGCGCCGACGATCATGCCCGCCACGATCATCGCGGTGTTGTTCAGCGCCAGGCCGGCCGCGGCGGCCGACAGCCCGGTCATCGCGTTGAGCAGCGAGATGACCACCGGCATGTCGGCGCCGCCGATGGGCAGCACCACCATCAGGCCCAGCACGCCCGCGGCGGCCAGCAGGCCGATCATCCACCACAGCGACACCCCGCCGCTGCCGGGATGCGCGTGCAGGCCGATGACCACCGCGGCGCCCACCGCCGCGGCCAGCAGCAGCAGGTTGATCGGTTGCTGGGCCTTCCCGAAGCCGATCGGTGATCCCGAGATGATCTCCTGCAGCTTCCCGAACGCGATGATCGACCCCCAGAACGAGATCGACCCGATGATCGCGGCGAACAACGACGCCACCACGATGTGCACGGTGGGTGACTCGCCATGCTGGAACGCCGAGAAACCTTTGGTCTCAATGAATTCCGCGAGCGCTATCAGCGCGACCGTGCCGCCGCCGACGCCGTTGAAGAAGGCCACCAGCTGCGGCATGGCGGTCATCTTGGTCAACCGCGCCGGGGGAACCCCGAGCACGACGCCCACGACCAGGCCGGCGATGATGAGCACCCATTGGTCGGTGTGCCGGATCTTGATCAGTGTCGCGCCGACCGCGATGGCCATGCCCACCGCGGCGATCAGGTTGCCCCGCACCGCGGTCTTCGGGCCGGTCAGGCCCATCAAGCCGTAGATGAAGAGCGAGAACGCGACGATGTAGAGAACGGTGACGAGGTAGTTCATTTCGCCGCCAGATCCTCGGTCTGCACGGGCTTGACTTTCTTCTTGCCCTTGAACATGCCCAGCATCCGGTCGGTCACGATGAAACCGCCGATCACGTTCAGCGTGCCGAACACCACGGCGACGAACAGGATGATCTGTACCGCCAGCGACGGGTGCTCCACGGTTCCGAACACCACGAGCGCGCCCAGCACCACGATGCCGTGGATGGCGTTGGTCCCCGACATCAGCGGCGTATGCAGGGTGTTGGGCACCTTGGAAATCACGGCGAACCCGACGAATCCGGATAGCACCAGGATCGCCAGGTTGGCCAACAGCTCGTCATACATCTCTAGGAGTCCTCTCCGCGCGGGCGGGTCACACAGGCCGCCGCGACCACCTCGTCGCCGAAGTCGGGCGCCAGCTTGCCGTCCTTGATCAACAGCTCCAGCAGCGCGGTGATGTTCTTGCTGTAGAGCTCGCTGGCGTGCTCGGGCATCGTCGCCGGCAGGTTCAGCGGCGCGGCGATGGTGACGTCGTGCTTGACCACGGTCCGCCCGGGCTCCGTCAGCTCGCAGTTGCCGCCGGTCTCCCCGGCCAGGTCCACCACCACGCTGCCCGGCTTCATCGCTTCCACGGCCGCGGCGGTCACCAGGCGCGGCGCGGGCTTGCCCGGCACCAGCGCCGTGGTGATCACCACGTCGAAGCCGGCGATCGCCTCCTCCAGCGCCTTCTGCTGCTGGGCGCGCTCCTCGTCCGTGAGCTCGCGGGCGTAGCCGCCCTCGCCGGCCGCTGTGATTTTTGAGATGCCGACGTCGAGCCACTGCGCGCCCACCGACCGCACCTGGTCGGCCACCTCGGGACGCACGTCGTAGCCGGAGGTCCGCGCCCCCAGCCGCTTGGCCGTCGCGAGCGCCTGCAGCCCGGCGACCCCGACACCGAGCACCAGCACCGAGGCCGGCTTCACGGTACCCGCGGCCGTCGTCAGCATCGGGAAAAACCGCGTCGACTCCGAGGCCGCGAGCAGCACCGCCTTGTAGCCGGCCACGTTGGCCTGCGACGACAGCGCATCCATCACCTGGGCCCGCGAGATCCGCGGGATGGCCTCCAGAGCGAACGCCTGCACACCGGCGTCGGTGAGCGCGCCGATCAGGTTGTCGGGATTGCGCGGGGCCAGGAAGCCGATCAGCGTCTGACCGCTGCGCAGCCTGCCGACCTCGGCCGCGGTCGGCGGGGCGACCTTGACGACGACATCGGCGGCCCAGGCGTCGCCGATGCCGGCCCCGGCCTCGGTGTAGAGCTCGTCGGGAAGCAGCGCGCCTTCGCCCGCGCCCGCCTCGACCACCACCGCCACACCGCTACCGACCAGCGACGCGACCGCCTTGGGGACCAAAGCGACGCGCCGCTCGTCGGTCCCGGACTCGGCGACCACCCCCACCTTGAACGTGTTGGCCTGCGCATCTGTCATGGCGCCTACATCCACTTCCCTTATGTCTTTGGCTTGCCGCAGACACCCTAACCGCCGCTACCAGAGCGGAATCTCTTGACCGTGTTCCGACTCCTGACGGGGGCCGAAGTACCGGCGCTCGGATTCGTCGATCGGCACGTCGTTGATGCTCGCCTCGCGCCGCGCCATCAACCCCGACGGGGCGAATTCCCACAGCTCGTTTCCGTAGCTGCGGTACCACTGGCCCGTGCGATCGTGGCACTCGTACTGGAACCGCACGGCGATGCGGTTGTCGTGGAAGTCCCACAAGCTCTTGCGCAGCGCATAGTCGAGCTCGCGCTCCCATTTGCGGGTCAGAAACGCGACGATCTCCTCGCGGCCCACGACATGCTCGCTTCGATTGCGCCACTGCGAGTCCGGCGTGTAGGCCAGGCTGACCCGTTCGGGATCGCGGGTGTTCCAGGCATCCTCGGCCGCCTGCACCTTCTGCATCGCGGTTTCGTAGGTGAAGGGAGGAAACGGGGGGCGGGATTCGGTCATGAGGTACATCGTGCTCGACGGGAATCGCGACACATAAACGTCTGCGACGACACGCCTGCGCCGCTCGCAACCGTCTATATCTCGCGCGCTGGCGACCTGACGCGCCCTGTTACCGCACGTGTCCTATCGTGGCGGTCATGGACTTCGCGATGTCGGCCAAAGCCAGCGACTACCACAAGCGACTGTCCGACTTCATGATCGAGAACGTCTTTCCGGCCGAGGCCGAATACGACAAATACCGTCACGAGGCCGGCCCGGACGACCACACCGTTCCGCCCGTCATCGAGGAATTGAAGACGAAGGCCAAGCAGCAGGGACTGTGGAACCTGTTCCTGCCCGCCGAGTCGGGCCTGACCAACCTGGACTACGCCCCGCTGGCCGAGCTGACCGGCTGGAGCCTCGAACTCGCCCCGGAGGCGATCAACTGCGCGGCGCCGGACACCGGCAACATGGAGACCCTGCACCTGTTCGCCACCGAGGAGCAACGCAAGCGGTGGCTGGAGCCGCTGCTGGCCGGAGAGATTCGCAGCGCCTTCTCGATGACCGAGCCGGCGGTCGCCAGCAGCGACGCCCGCAACATCGAGACCTCCATCGAGCGCGACGGCGCCGACTACGTCATCAACGGCCGCAAGTGGTGGACGTCCGGGGCGTCGGACCCGCGCTGCAAGATCCTGATCGTGATGGGCCGCACCAACCCCGAGGCGGCCAGCCACCAGCAGCAGTCGATGGTCCTGGTGCCGATCGAGACGCCGGGCGTGACCGTCGTCCGCTCCACAACCGTCTTCGGCTACCAGGACCAGCCCGGTCACTGCGAGATCATCTACGACAACGTCCGGGTGCCGGTCACCAACCTGCTCGGCGAGGAGGGCGGCGGCTTCGCCATCGCCCAGGCCCGGCTGGGTCCGGGCCGCATCCACCACTGCATGCGCGCGCTCGGCGGCGCCGAACGTGCTTTGGCCCTCATGGTGGACCGGGCGAAGACCCGGGTGGCCTTCGGCCGCCCGTTGGCCGAACAGGGCGTGGTACGGGAGGCAATTGCCAAGTCCCGCAACGAGATCGACCAGGCCCGGCTGTTGTGCGAGAAGGCGGCGTGGACGATCGACCAGCACGGCAATAAGGCCGCTCATCTGCTGGTCTCGCAGATCAAGGCGGTGGCCCCGACGGTCGCCTGCGACGTGATCGACCGCGCGATCCAGGTGCACGGGGCCGCCGGTGTCAGCGACGACACGGTGCTGGCGCGGATGTACGGCTGGCATCGGGCCATGCGGATCTTCGACGGGCCGGACGAGGTGCACATGCGGACCATCGCGCGTGCCGAGATCGGCCCGGAGCAATCCGCGCTCGCCGCGGCGGTCACCGCGCGTGGCTGAGGCGGCGGTCCGGGAACTGTCCGGCGCGTGGAACTTTCGCGACGTCGCCGACGGCGTGGCCGCGCTGCGCCCCGGTCGGTTGTTCCGGTCCGGCGAGCTGAGCCGCCTCGACGACGACGGACGGGCCACGCTGCGCCGGTTGGGCATCACCGACGTCGCCGACCTGCGCGCGTCCCGCGAGGTTGCCCGGCGCGGTCCGGGGTTGGTGCCCGATGGCGTCGAGATCCACCTGCTGCCGGTACCAGACCTGTCCGACCAGGAAGCCGACGCCGCCGCCCCGCACGAAGAGGCGTTCCAGCGGCTGTTGCGGGGCGAATCCGACGGGTCGGACGAGTCGGTCAACGAGACCGCCGTGCGCTTCATGACCGACGAGTACCGGCAATTCCCGACGCGCAACGGGGCGCAGCGCGCGCTGCGCCGTGTCGTCACGCTGCTGGCCGCCGGGCGCCCGGTGCTCACGCACTGCTTCGCGGGCAAGGACCGCACCGGCTTCGTCATCGCGACGGTGCTCGAGGCCGTCGGCGTCGATCGCGACGCGGTCGTCGCGGACTTCTTGCGCAGCAACGAGGCCGTACCCGAGCTTCGGGCGCATATCTACGAAATGATCCAGCAGCGCGGCGATACCGAGCTGACCCCGGAAGTGGTGACCTTCACCGAGGCGCGGCTGTCCGACGGGGTCCTCGGCGTCCGAGCGGATTACCTCGCCGCCGCCCGTCAAACGATCGACGACGAATTCGGTTCGCTGGGCGCGTATCTGAACGACGCCGGTATCACCGATGCCGACGTCGACCGGTTGCGCGCCGCGCTGCTCGGCTGAGCCGCCGGCTCCCGAAATCCCTTCGCGCTCAATCGCGCCCACAGCCGGGCCCAACGCTTTGACGCAAACGCCGGACAGGATGGCGGCGTCACCCTACGCTGACGGGGTTCGCGTCTTTTGGTCGGGAAAGGATCGGGCCCGTGACGTATCTGATCGCTGAGCCGCAGGCGCTGGCGTCTGTCGCGGCCGAGCTCGACGGGATTGGTTCGGCATTCAGTGCCGCCAACGCCGCAGCGGCAGCCCCGACCTCGGGGCTGGCGGCGGCGGCCGGCGATGAGGTGTCTGCGGCCATCGCCGAGGTGTTCGGCGCGGTCGGCAAGGAGTATCAGGCCGTCGTCACGCGGTTCGCGGCGTTTCACAACCAGTTTCGGCAGGCGCTCGCGTCCGCCGGAATCGCCTATGCAGACTCCGAGGCCGGCATCGCCACCACCTTAGGGCTGGGAGCACCCGGTGCGCCCGCCCCGGCATTGCCGGCGGCCACGATTCCCCCGTTTACCGCCAACCAGTTGTCGTACTTCATCGGTGGCACAGGGGTTCCCATACCGTCGAGCTCATTCGCAACCCGGGCCAACAACCTCTACGTCCGTTCGATGAACGCCCTGGCGGAGCTGTACACGCCGGAGGAGTTGTACCCGCTGACCGGTGTCAAAAGCCTCACCCTCAACCAGTCGGTGGCCGAGGGCGTGACCATTCTGGACAACACGCTGTACAACACGATCCATGGCCAGGGCCAAACGGTGACCGTTTTCGGCATTTCGCAGAGCGCCATCATCTCGTCGCTGGAGATGCAGAACCTGGCCAACGGCACGTCCCTCTTCGGCGCGAACCCGCCCAGCGTAAGCCAGCTCAACTTCGTGCTGACCGGCAACGAGGTGAACCCCAACGGCGGCCTGCTGTCGCGGTTCCCGAACCTGTCGCTGCCCGCCCTGGGGCTGGATTTCTATCCCGCGATGAACGCCAACACGCCCTACCAGGTGGCCAACTACACGCTGGAATACGACGGATTCGCCGACTTCCCGCGATACCCGATCAACGTCCTTTCCGACCTCAACGCGGTCGCGGGCATCGTCTTCGTGCACACCACCTATCTGGATCTGACGCCCACCCAGGTCAACAACGCCATTCAATTGCCGACGTCGCCTGGTTACACCGGCAACACCACGTACTACATGATTCCCACGGCCGACCTGCCGCTGCTGAAGCCTCTGGATGCGATCCCGGTCATCGGCAAGCCCCTGGTCGACCTGCTCCAACCGGACATGAAGGTATTGGTCAACCTGGGCTATGGTCCCGACCCCACCCTCGGGTACTCGACGAGTTACGCGGACGTGCCGACGCCGTTCGGTTTGTTCCCGAATGCCAATCCGGGCACCGTGTTCAATGCGCTGGCCGCCGGCACCCAGCAGGGAGTCCACGACTTCTCGCTCGACCTGCAGCAGATCGCCTCGCAGCCCACCGCGGTCGTACCGCAGTTCTCCTTGCCGATCGCGCCGGGCCCGACGACGCCGGCCGGCTTCCCGTCGCCGCAACAGGTCTTCAACACCGTCAACACGATCGTCTCGACCGACTACGCCGTCGCGCTGCCCACCGCTGACATCGGTTACACCCTCGCCACCACGGTGCCCTTCTACGACTCCGAGCTTTTCCTGAGCCAACTCGGGCAGGGCAACCTCATCAACGCGATCGGGTATCCGATCGCCGCCGATGTCGGATTGGGAACGGTCGCGGGCGGGGTCGAGTTCCTGACCATCGCCTCGGCGCTCTCGAGCAACGTCAAGGACATCCAGAGCCTCATTCCCTAACGCGGCCAAAGCCGTTGCCAAAGACAAGGGCGCAAAACGCCACCAAGAACGCCCGATCACTCCTAAGCTAGCTGTGCCGGTTTCAGCGATGCGCCTGGTCATCGGGTCGGCAGCGTCGTCGAGGCCAACACGAGTTCCTCCGTGTCCGGAAGGGAAAAGCCGATGACGAACCTGTTCACGCAGCCCCAGATCGTGGCGACGGCCGCAGCGGATGCATCGGCGATCGGATCGGCGCTCAACGAGGCGAAGGCGGCCGCCGCGGGTCCCACGACGAGCGTGGTGGCGGCGGCCCAAGACGAGGTGTCCGCCGTCACCGCGCAACTCTTCGGCACCTACGGCCAGGAGTACCAGGCGCTGCTCCGCCAGGCCTCCGCATTCCACGAGCAGTTCGTGGCGGCGCTGGCCGCCGCCGGGGGCGCCTACGCGCAAGCCGAAGCCCAGATCGCCGGCACGCTGGGTCTCACCGGTGGAGCCGGCCCGGCGTTTTCGGCGGTGACCACCGCGGCGGACCCGACCGTCAAAGCCATCTTGATCATGACCGGCAGCGGCACCGCCAATCCCCCATCGAGCTACATCGCCAACGTCACCAGCCGCTACCTGACGCAATTCACGAGCGCTCTCCCCCCGATCCCCGTGACCACGGCCGAGGGGTTGTATCCGTACACCGGCACCAAAGACCTGACGCTGGACATCTCCCTGGCCCGCGGCGTCACCGCGCTCGACAACGCGATCAACCTGCAAATCACCCCGTTCCTGCACGGCGGCAGCGGCTCCGTCTCCATCCTGGGCTACTCGCAGAGCTCGATCATCGCCTCGCTGGAGATGCCGAAACTGCTCGCCGAGGGGTTCACGAATGGGACGGCCGGAAACCCGATCCAGGCGTACTTCACCCTGCTCGGTGACCCGGCGAATCCGAACGGCGGGCTGCTTTCCCGGTTCCCCGGCCTCAGCTTCCCGAGCCTGGGCGTCACGTTCGGCACCTCGACACCCAGCAACGACTTCCCGACCACCATCTGGTCGCTCGAATACGACGGCTTCGCCGACTTTCCGCAATATCCGATCGACGTCTTCTCCGACCTCAACGCGCTGGCCGGCATCGTGTTCATCCACGGCACCTATCCGCACCTGACGAACGCACAACTCGCGTCGGCCATCGCGCTGGGGCAGTCCGGGAATCCGTCGATGACGACCTACAACATGATCCCTACCGACAACCTGCCGCTGTTGACGCCGCTGCGGGCGCTGCCGGTGATCGGAAACCCGCTCGCCGACCTGATCCAGCCGGACCTGAAGCTCATCGTCAACTGGGGCTACGGCGACCCCAACTTCGGTTGGTCAACCGGCCCGGCCGATGTCCAGACCCCGTTCGGGTTCCTGCCGCCGCTCAGCGCAACGACGGAACTGGGGGCGCTCCTGCCCGGCGCCACCGCACAGGGAGTCAACGCCTTCGTCAACGACATGTCGCACCTGGCGGGCTCGCTTCCCGGGGCCGCCACGTCGGGCGTCGGCGCCCTGACCCTGCCACCCTCGGCGTCGATCCCCACGACGATCACCGGCGTCCTCCAGGGCATCCAGTCGGCGAACACCAACATCGTCGGCACACTGACGGGCGACTTCTCGACCGCCTATTCCGCCCTGCTGCCGACGGCCGACATTGCAACCGCGGTCGTGGTCACCCTGCCGTCCTACGACGTCAACCTGTTCCTGAACGGCATCATTCAAGCCGTCAACGGCGATCCCATCGGCGGCCTCACCAATGCGTTCGGCCAGCCGATCGCGGCCGACGTCGGCCTGACCACGCTCGCGGGTGGTTTCGAGTTCCTCGCCATCGAGAACTCGCTCGACACCATCTTGACCGGAACCCCGAACCCCGGGCCCCAGTGATCGACGTCTGCCGGGCTGCCCGCTAGGGCTCCAGCACCACGTTGCCGAGCACGCCGCCGTCGGCCAGGCTCGCGCAATGCGACCGCGCCCTCTGACAGCGGATACCGCTGCGGCGGAGGCGGTTTCAGCCCGGGGAACACCAACTGGCTCAGCCCCCAGGAGAACAGGGCGGCCGAGCCCGTGAACCTTGCGGGCGCGACGACGGGCGTGCTGGCCGGCGCGGGGGATTATCCTGCGCGGCGGCCCGACCCGTCGGGCGGACGCAAAGCGGTCAAAAGCCAGACAATCGGATCGTGCCGCTCTACGCTGCCTAACTGACCTTCGCAGTGGTTCGGTCTCAAATCATTTGCGTCCGTCGTCGGTCGGGCACGGCAGGACGCTGGTGGAGAAGGGATGAGCCGATGACGTACCTGCTTGCGCAGCGCGAGACGATGGCGGCGGCCGCCGCGGACGTCGCAAAGACGGGTTCGGTGATCAACCAAGCCAGGGCGACTGCGGCCGGCCGGATAACCGGCGTGGCCGCGGCGGCCGGTGACGAGGTGTCGCTGGCCGTCGGCACGCTGTTCAACAGATTCGGCCTCGAGTATCAGGCGATGGTCACACAGGCCGGGGCGTTCCACGCGGCGTTCGCTCAGGCACTGGCCGCCGCCGAGGGTTCCTACACCCAAGCGGAGGCCGCGGCGGCGAACGCGCTGGCGGGCAGTACCGCCGCCCCCGTCGCGGCGGTGGCGAAGGCCATCGCGAACGACCCGGACATCACCTTGGTCGCGGGGGGCAGCGGCAATCCGATACCCGGCGCAACGTACATAACGAACCTGGTCAACAACTACGTCACGCCCAACTTCCCGAGCTTCACCCTCGCCAACGCCCAGGTCATGTACGAGCCGAACGGGGCATATCCGATATACCCGGTGAACAACGGCATCAAGGGTTTGACCTTCGACACCTCGGTCTCCCAGGGTGTCACGATCCTGAACAACACGCTGGTGGCGACGGGCCCGGGGCTGCATCCGCTGCTGTATCCAGGCTCGCCGAACAACGTTGTGTTCACCGGCTTTTCGCAGAGCTGCGTCGTCGCCTCGCTGGAAATGGAAAAGCTCGCGGCCATGGGCGCCGCGGCCCCGACGGCAAACCAACTCGGCTTCGTCCTGCTGGGAAATCCCATGACCCCCAACGGCGGCCTCTTCACGCGCTTTCCGGGTTTCACCAGCCCGAGCCTGGGGGTCACCTACTACGGCGCGACCCCTCCGAACACGATCTACCCGACCGTCAACTACACGCTGGAATACGACGGTTTCGCCGATTTCCCGAAGTATCCGCTCAACGTCCTGTCCGACCTGAACGCGCTTGCGGGCATCTATTACGTGCACCCCGACTACTACCTGATCAATCCGCAGGCCCTCCCGCCCGGCTACCAGCTTCTGACGTTGCCGACGTCGCCCGGCTACTCCGGCGTCACCAAGTACGAAATGATCACCGTCCCGAATCTGCCACTGCTCGATCCGGTGCGCGCAATCCCGGTCATCGGCAACCCGCTCGCGGACCTGCTGCAACCGGACCTGACGTATCTCGTCAACTGGGGCTACGGCAACCCGGCCTACGGCTATCCGACCGGGCCGGCCGACGTGCCCACGCCGTTCGGGTTGTTCCCACCGCTCGGGGCGACCACTGCCCTGGGCGGCGATCTGATCTCCGGAACCCAGCAGGGGATCCTCGCCGCCGCCAATGACCTGAGCGCGCAAGCGGCCCAAGGATTCCCGTCGCTGTCGAGCCCGTCGGACCTTTGGAACCTGGCGAGCATTCCCAGCCTGCAGACGTACAACCCGTTGGTAGCGCTGACCGCCCCGCAAACGACGGCCTCGAACGTCATCAACACCCTGGCGGACGCGTTCTCGACGGCGTACGCGACGCTGCTTCCGACGGCCGACAACGTGACCGCGCTCTTCACCGCCCTCCCGGCTTACGACCTCACGCTGATCTCGGACGGGATCTCGCAAGCCCTCAACGGACAGGTCGTAACCGGACTTGCCAATGCGCTCGTCGGACCCATCGCCGCGGACACCGCCTTGAGCCTGATCATCGGCGCGGGCGAGGGCCTGGTGCTGTTGGGCGCGACACGGTCGATCGCCGCCGATCTCGCGAGCCTGCTCTGACCCGAAACCGGTCCGCGCTCAATTACGGCTCCAGCACGACCTTGCCGAGCACGCCGCCGTCGGCCAGGCTCTGCAACGCGACCGCACCCTCCGACAGCGGATAGCGCTGCGGCGGAGGCGGTTTCAGCCCGAGGAAAACCAACTGGCTCAGCCCCCAGGAGAACAGCGCGGCCGAACCCGGGACCTTGTTCAGGTACTCGCCCCACGCGACGCCCACCACGCTGACGTTGCGCAGCAGCAGCCGGTTGACCTTGACGGTGGGGATGCCGCCGGCGGCGAAGCCGATCACCAGCAGCTTGCCGTCGATCGCAAGGACGCGCACCGCGTCGTCGAAGGCCGGCCCGCCGATGGGGTCGACGACGATGTCCACCCCGCGGCCGTGGGTGTAGTCACGCACCCGGTCGGCCCAGCCGTCGACCAACGGCACCACCAGGTCGGCGCCCAGCGAAGCGACATAGTCGGTCGCCGCCTCGCGGTGCACGACGGCCAGCACCTGCTTTGCGCCCATCGCCTGGGCGACCTGGATCGCCGCGGTGCCCACGCCGCCGGCGGCGCCCAGCACCAGGACCGTGTCACCCGGCCGCATCGCGGCGCGGCGGGCCAGCGCGAAATACATGGTGTTGTAGTTGACCAGCAGGGACACCGCTTCGGCGTCATCGAGTTCCGCGGGGCTGCGCATCACGTTGGGCACCGGAACGGCCACCTGCTCGGCGTAGGCGCCCAGGATCCCGAATGCCGAAACCCGCTCGCCCACCCGGAAACCCGACCCCTCCGGCGCCGAACGCACCACCCCGGCGGCCTCCATGCCGGGGACGAACGGCGGGGGCAACTTCAGCTGGTACTCGCCCTTGGCCAGCAGCAGGTCGGGAAAACATACCCCGGCGGCCCGGACGTCGATGACGACATGGTTGCCGTCCTCGGCGACATCCTCGATATCGGTGAAGACCATGCCGTCCGGGCCGGACAGCTCTTGCACCACACAGGCTTTCATCGCCTTACAGCTTGAAGCCGGCCTTCTGCGCCGAGGACAGGTCGGTGATCTCCGTCCAGTGCGAGGCGACGTCGTCCACCGACGGCGGCTTGTCGAAGTTGACGCCCTGGTTCTCGAACAGCGCGACCCGCTGCACCTTGCCGCCGCCGACAACGAATACCGAAGCGCTGTCGGAACATTCCTCGGTGCACAGGTAGGCCACCACCGGTGCGACGTACTCGGGGGTGAGCTTCTCGAGCACCTCCTTCGGAAGGATGTCCTCGGTCATCCTGGTGGCCGCGATCGGGGCGATCGCGTTGGCCTTGATGTTGTACTTGGCGCCTTCCAGCGCCAGCGTGTTGATCAGGCCGACCAGACCGAGCTTGGCCGCCCCGTAGTTCGTCTGCCCGAAGTTGCCGAACAGACCGCTCGTGGAGGTGGCGACGACCACACGGCCGTAGCTCTGCTCGCGGAAATGCGGCCAGGCGGCGCGGATCACGTTGTAGCCGCCGTAAAGGTGCACCTTGAGCACCGCGTCCCAGTTCTCGGAGGTCATCTTGTGGAAGGTGCCGTCGCGCAGGATGCCGGCGTTACTCACCACACCGTGCACGGCGCCGAATTCGTCGAGTGCGGTCTTGATCATGTTCTCGGCGCCCTCGGGGTCGGCGACGCTGTCGTAGTTGGCGGCCGCCCGACCGCCCGCGTCCTTGATCTCCTTGACCACCTCGTCGGCCATGTTGTGGCCGGCACCCGTGCCGTCACGGGCTCCGCCGAGGTCGTTGACGACGACGCTCGCGCCCTCGCGGGCGAGCGTGAGGGCGTATTCACGGCCCAATCCCCCACCCGCTCCGGTGACGACGATGACGCGATCCTGCACTCCGGGCATCAGGTTCCTCTCTCCTGTTTAAAGGAATTGGCGCATAAGGGAATTCGATTTGGTGCTAGAAGAGCTTGCGGGCCATCTTGAAGGCCCGCTCGGTGTAGGGCGGGTAGATCAAGCTGGACAGGTCCGGCCGGGTCGGCTTGGTCAGCACCGACTTGCGGTGGCTGAACTCCTCGAAGCCGTACTTGCCGTGGTAGGCGCCCATGCCCGAGGCGCCGACGCCGCCGAACGGCAGCTTGGCCGTCGACACCTGGAACGCGAGGTGATTGACCAGCATGCCGCCGGCGGGCACCTCCTTGATCACCCGCTCGCGGACGTCGCGCGACTTGGTGAACAGGTAGGCGGACAGCGGCTTGGGCCGCGAGTTGATGAAACGTATTGCGTCGTCCAGGGATTGAACGGTGATCACCGGCAGGATCGGGCCGAAGATCTCCTCTGTCATCAGCGGCTCGTCCGGAGCCGGATCGACGACGACGGTCGGGTGGATGCGCAGATCCGAGGCGCCGAAGCCGCCGCCGACCGCGACCTCACCCTTCGTCTCAGCCAGGTAACCGGTCAGCCGGTCGAACTGGCGTTGATTGACGATCCGCATCCCGTCCGGGTGGTCGGCTTCGTACTTGGAAATGGCGTCGGCGATCTTGCCGACCAGCTCGTCGCGGATCTTTGCGTCGGCCAGCACATAGTCGGGCGCGACGCACGTCTGTCCGGCGTTGAGCACTTTGATCCAGGCGATCCGCTTGGCCGCGACATCGACATCGGCGTCGGCGGCCACGATCACCGGGCTCTTGCCGCCGAGCTCCAGCGTGCACGGGGTCAGGTGCGGCGCCGCGCCCTGGTAGACCTTGCGGCCGATCTCGGTGCCGCCGGTGAACAGCAGGCGGTCCAGGCCCTGGGCGATGAGCTCCTGGCTGACCGAGCCGTCGCCCTCGACCACGGCGATCGCGTCGTTGTCGAGGTAGCGCGGCACCAGCTCGGCCATCAAGTGTGCGGAGGCCGCGGCGATCTCCGAGGGCTTGAGGATGACGGCGTTTCCGGCGGCGATCGCGCCGGCCGCCGGACCCAGCGTCAGGTAGAACGGGTAATTCCACGCGCCGATGATCAGCACGGTGCCATACGGCTCGTATTCCACCCAGCCGCGGCCGGGCAGCTGCGCCATCTCCAGCAATTGATAGCGCCGGCGCGTCCACCTGCGCACGTGCTTGGCCGCGTATTTCGCCTCACCGGCCGTGGTTGCGATGTCGGCGATGTACGCCTCGAAGGGCTTGCGGTCCAGGTCTTCGGCGAGCGCTGCCGTGATCGCGGCCTCGTTCTCCTCCATCAGCTTCGCCAGCTGAAGCAACTGGCGCCTGCGCCATTCGATATCGCGGGTGCGGCCGGAGGCGAACGTCTTGCGAAGCCGGGCCACCGTGGCGGGGATGTCGACCGGCTGGGCTGCCGCGCCGTTCGTGGATTCCTTGGATTCCGCGGTCTTCGGTGCAACCGATTCGGTGGTCATCGTTGTCCTTCCCGAGCAGAATTGCCCGCTGCAATGCGGGCGACCGCTCATCGGTGTTAACCGCGATCCTAACCATCCGGTTGGGGGAGCAATAGGAAGGATCCGCCCCGGCCAAACCCCCGGGCCCGACGACAGCTACTTGACGCAGGGGATGCTCGTCGCGGACATCTGGCTGAGGTCGGTCGGCGCCGGGGCGTGAGCGCCGGTGCCAGTGGCGGCAACCGCCGTCACCTGCCCGGATGACGAGCCGTCGACCGTAGCACCGGGATGGGCGAGGTAGTCATTTGCCGGAAAGCCCGTGCCCACCGTCAACCGAACGGTTCCCGCCGGCACGGTGTCCGCCGCGGTTGCGGGTACGCGCAGTTCCTCCGCCAGCATGCGTCCGCCCTCGTCGGCTCCCGACCCGTACTCGACGACGCTGTCAACCACCGGGGTCGTGGCAGTGGTCGCGCTCCCCCGGGTAAAGCCACGGACGCTCAACGCATCCTCGATCGCGGCGGCCAGTCCGTCGCGCGACGTGCCGTTCACGACGTCGAGCACCAGGGGTTGCGACAACGCGGGCGATGGTGGCGTGGTCGATGGCGCGGGTTCCGCGGCGCCCGGAGTGTCCGAGAAGAATCGGCCGTCAACGATCCGCCGGATGGCGGCAACGTCGACCAGGTTGACGTCGGACCCATTCGGGTCCCTGCCGAAACCGGAGATCGGCAGGGTGTAGAACGACATCGGCCTCCCGCTCAGTCGCGAGGCCCGCGCCGCAAAATCGACGAGATCCAACCCGGCGTCGACGGCGACGTTGTCGCGGGCCACCTCAAGCAGTTTTCGCAGGGCGCTCGGGCTTGACAGGGCACCGCCGTCCCGGGCGGCTTTCACCAACGACACGAGGAACGCCTGCTGTCGACGCGTCCGGTCGAAGTCCGTGAAAGAGCCGTCGTTTTCATCGCGCCGCTGCCGAACGAAGGCCATCGCCTGCGCCGCATCGATCCGCTGAACCCCTTGGTGGAAGTCGGCACCCGAATAGCCGTCCACCGTATCCCCACTGAGGCACACTGTGATCGGCTCGACGACCTTGGCAATCTGGAAGAATGCCCCCAGGGTGACCTCGACGAAATGGTCGAGCGAGATCCCCAATAGATCGGTCACGGTAGCGATTTCGGCCTTGCGGCCGGACTCGCGGGCGGACTGCTCGCGAGCCGCGAGGTCGGTCGCGCCCGGACCGTCCGAATGGCCGGCGGCCTGCGAGTCCAAAGACTGCTGATACGCCAGCCCGTATGCTTGCTTGACCTTGCCCTTGCAGACCGATCCTGGGCAGCCCGGCAGATCCACATAGTCGTCGCGAGGAATCGATACCGCGGTGACTGGCCCATCACCGCCCGAAATGTGCACGATGATCAACACATTCGCGTTGTAGCCGCCCGCGGTTTCGTCACCGGCATGCAGCGCGTCATACATCTCCTGCGGAAGCGGCCGCCCGTTTTGATCCAGGCGACTGTCCAGACCCATCAGCAGAATGTTCTGATCCACACCGGGCGGCGTCGCCGCATCCGGAAGGGCGTGGGAAATGATGATCCTGCCCAATGTCGTGTGGTAACCCGTCCAGCCGACACCGGTCACGGCCATCACGAAAGCCGAAGCGAGGCTGGCGATCAGCCGCCCTTTCAACACCACCACGCGGCGCGACGAACCAGATTCGTTGCTGCTCATAACGAGTCACCATTGTGACTGACCACCCGGGGATTTCGCGGTAACAGCAGCCGCGAGCCGTAGGGCGATTGCGGTAAGCAACGGTGCCGAGGCGAGCGCCGGCCTTATCAGGGTTTGGTGGCCGTCACAAAGCTGTTGGTGAACGGCCTGTCCTCCGACCGTGGCGCCCTTCCCAGCCGCAGCCCCTCCTCGCGGGCGCTCACCGCGCGCGTCGTCCAGCCGTGGGCGCCGAACCAGTCGGCGGGCTCGGGCCGGCCCTCGTCGTCGAACCAGAGGTCGAACGGGTTGAACGAGGTGTCCTGCCCGCGCGCTTCGCGCTTGGCCCGCAACTCCTGCCACCTCTGCTCCGCCTCGCGACGCTTCTCCCGGTCGACGCCGAAGATTTCCACCGCCACCCGGCTGCCCGATCCGCTCAGGGCGTCGATCGACGCGAACATGGCCTCCTGGGCACCCGCCGGCAGGAACGGCAGCAACCCCTCGGCCAGCCAGGCCGTCGGACGGGTCTCGTCGAAGCCGGCGTCGCGCAGCGCCCCGGGCCAATCGTGGCGGAGGTCCACCGGCACCGGGCGACGGTCGACGACAGGGGCCGCCCCGTGGGCGGCCAGGGTGTCGGCCTTGTACTCGAGCACCTTGGGTAGGTCGATCTCGTAGACGACGGTGCCGTCGGGCCAGTCCAGCCGGTAGGCGCGCGAGTCCAGGCCGGCCGCGAGGATCACCACCTGCCGGATCCCGGCCGCGACCGCCTCGGCGAAGTACGCGTCGAAGAAGTGGGTCCGCACGGCCTGGTAATCGATCATGTTCCGGGAGTCGACGGTGAAATCGGCGGCCTCGTCATCGGGTTCCGGGGTCCACCAGGCGGCAACCTGCTCCCGAACCCCCTCGAGTTCGGGAGTGGACACCAGCACCTCGGCGAACCGATCGGAGATCAGCGGCTCCGAGCCGGCCGTCTCGGCGGCCCGGGCTAGCGCGACCATCACCGCGGTCGCCCCGACGCTGGTGGCGATGTCCCAGGAATCGTCCGCGGTGCGCGGCATCTACAACCGTTCCGCGACGACGAAGTCGGAGAACGCGTCCTTGTCGTCGGCGAGCGGGACGTTCTCGACGAAGCGGCCCAGCCGGCGCATCGCATCGACCGAGTGCTCCGCCGTCGCGCGCCAGCCGTGCTGGTTGAGCCAGTCGGTGACGTCCGCGCGGTGGTCGTCCCGGTACATCAACTCGCCGACGTCGACGGTGTGCTCGATGCCGATCTCGTCGGCCACCCTCTTGAAGCGTTCCCGCATCTGCTGTCGCCGCTCGTCGGCGTGGTTGGGTGCGGTTTCGGCCGAGACCCGGCTTCCGGGCGGGCTCAGCTCGCCGATCAGGGTGAACAACCGGTCCTGGGCCTCGGCGGGCAGGTACATCAGCAACCCCTCGGCCAGCCACGCGGTGCGCTGGGTGGGGTCGAAGCCGGCGGCGCGCAGCGCGGCAGGCCAGTCCTGACGCAGGTCGATCGCCACCTCGCGCCGATCGGCCGAGGGCGTCACGCCGTTCTGCGCAAGAGTCGTGGACTTGTACGCCAGCACCTGGGGCTGGTCGATCTCGTAAACCGTCGTGCCGGCCGGCCAGTCCAGGCGGTAGGCGCGGGAATCGAGCCCCGACGCCAGGATGACGATCTGGCGGATTCCGTCGGCGACGGCGTCTTTGAAGAAGGTGTCGAAGAAGTGCGTCCGCACCGCCTGGTAGCCGCGCATGTGGTGGAGGTGGGCCGCGGAATCCTCGTCGAGGGCCTCCACCTTGGCAGCGATCTCGGGGTCGAGCATGGCCTCCCACAGGACGCCGGCGCCCGAGCTGGTGACAAGGAGCTTGGCGTACGGGTCGCGGATCAGCGCGTCGGGCCGTTCGGTTTCGACGGCGCGGGCCGCGGCGACCATGACCGCGGTGCTGCCGACGCTGGTCTTGATGTCCCAGGTGTCGTCGTGGGTGCGTAGTGAGCTCATCGCGTTTGCTCCTTGGATCAGTCAGCCGGTCCGCCGAGACGCGCCCGCAGCAAGGTGCTGCGGACCGCCTCGTCGGCCAGGTCGTCGGGAACCGGTCGGCCCAGTCGGGCCATCTCGTCGCGGTTGTCCACGCCGGCCACCCGCCAGCCGTGGTCGGCCAGCCACGCAACGGGGTCCGTGCGATCGGGCTCGTGATAGGTCAGCGCCTGGACGTTCACGTCCAGGCCGAGGCGTTCGCGCATGCGCAGCCAGCGCTGGGAGTTGCTGCGCGAGTTCATCCCGAACACCTCGACGGCAACCTGGCTGCCGGGCGCGCTGAGCGCGGTGAACATTTCGAAAAGCCGGTCCTGGGCGTCGCTCGGCAGGTACGGCAGCAGACCCTCGGCCAACCACGCCGTCGGCCGGGCGCGGTCGAATCCGGCGTCGGTCAGCGCCGCCGGCCAATCGTCGCGCAGATCGATCGGGACGGGGCGCCGGGTCGCTGCTGGCACCGCGCCATGCTGCTCCAGAATCCCGGTCTTGTACTCCAGCACCTTGGGCTGGTCGATCTCGTACACCGCGGTGCCCGGCGGCCACGTCAACCGGTAGGCCCGCGAATCGAGCCCGGCGGCCAGGACCACGACCTGGCGAATCCCGGCGGCGACCGCGCTCGCGAAATAGTCGTCGAAGTAGTGGGTCCGGACCGCCTGGTAGTCGATCCCCAGCCGGTGCGCGCGTTTCCCCTCCGGGTCGCCGTCCAGCCAGGCGAGCTCGGGGTCGGCCAGCCGTTCCCACGCCGGACCGGCCGACGACACCAACAGGCGAGCGAACTCGTCGTGGATCAGCGGATCGGCGCCGGCGGTCTCGACCGCGCGCGCCGCCGCGACGCCCAACGCCGTGGCGCCGACCAGCTCGGTGATGGCCCAGCTGTCGCCGGCGGTCCGCAATGAAGGTGGTAACGATGCATCTACATCAGTCATGACCCGACCATGCTACCGAATAAGTTAGTTAGCCTATGCGCTTTGTGCGCAACTTCACTGGGGTCGGATCGGCGACCGGCCGATCAGGGCGTGGGACGCCAGAGCGCGCCTTCCAAGAGCTGCCGCAGCATTCCGGTGACGGCCAACATCTCCTGGTAGCTGCGGACGTAACCGGAATAGAGACCCACTCCGCAGATCACCACGAGCAGCGTCTCGACCAAGGCCGACGGATCGATACCGGGGACGACCTCACCGCGCTCGATCGCATCGCTGACGACATGCATCAGGAATTCCCGACTGAGCCGGACGGAATCGTTGTCGGTTCTGTGCAATTCCGGGTGCCGCTGGAATTCCAGCACAGCGCTGATTAAGAACGCGGATCCGGCGGGATTTTCGGAATTGGCGCGCACCGCTGCGGAGATGAACGCCGTCAGCCTGCCCATCAGCGTGGTCTCGCGCTCCGCCTGTTTGATACCGGCGCCGATGACGAATTCGTTGGTTTCGTCCAGCACCGCCCGAAACAGCGCCCGCTTGCTGGAGAAGTAGTGGTTGATCGCGGGCCTGGTCAGGTCGGCGCGGGCGGCGATGGCCTGGAACGTCGCGCCGTCGTAGCCGCGCTCGCTGAACACCAGACGAGCGGCCTGGATGATCCGTTGCCGCGTCTCGTCGGCCTTGGCGGCAGGCGGGCGCCCGGGCCTGCGACCCGCCGTTTGCGACATTACTAAAGTGTGCCACCGCCACGGTGCGGCATTAAAGCATTTGGCGGAACGCTGCCGAACTTTCCGGCCTGGTAGTCCTGCAGTGCCTCGACCAATTCCGCGCGCGTGTTCATCACGAAAGGCCCATAGTGGAATACCGGTTCGCGAATCGGTTGCCCGCCGAGCAGCAGCACATCAATTCCCTCCCGGTGGGCCCCCACAGTGATCCGATCACCGGGTCCGAGGACAGCCAATTGCCCTGAGCGAATCGGGTGGGCGACGGGGCCGACGTACCCGCTCCCGGACAGCGCATATACCAGCGCATTGAAGTCGCGCCGCCACGGGATGTTGAGCCGGGCGCCAGTTTCAATTGTCGCGTGCGCCAACGTGATCGGCGTGTGGGTGATGCCCGGACCGCGGTGCCCGTCGATCTCGCCCGCGATGATGCGGAGCAGCGCTCCGCCGTCGTCCGACGCGAGCAGTGCTGCGTCGTCGCCTTCGATCGCCTGATACCGGGGCGGGGCGAATTTGTCCCGCTTCGGCAGATTCACCCAGAGCTGGATGCCGTGGAAGACGCCGCCGCTTTCCACCAGTTCGGCCGGCGGGGTTTCGATGTGCAGAATGCCCGATCCGGCCGTCATCCACTGCGTCGCGCCGTCGGTGATCAATCCCCCGCCGCCGTGGGAATCCTGGTGTGCGAATTTGCCGTCGATCATGTAAGTGACGGTTTCGAAGCCGCGGTGCGGATGCCAGTCGGTGCCCCGGGGCTCGCCGGGCTGGTACTCGACCTCGCCCATCTGGTCCATGTGCACAAACGGATCCAGCGCGGCGGTGCTGACCCCGGCGAACGCGCGGACCACCGGGAAGCCCTCACCCTCGTAGCCGCGCGGGCCGGTGGTGATCGATCGGACCGGCCGTTCGGTGTCGCCCGGACCTGCAGCGCCGACGCGCGGCAACGTGAGCGTGTTTGCGGTGATAGCCGGCATGTTTGCCCTCCTTCGACAAGTGCTGACCGCTATAACCGGACTCTGGTCCGATTATTCCGCGGGTTTCGGTCCGCCTAAGATGACGTGGTGCTTGGGGTCAGGTCGGCGCCGTGAGCGAACACACGGACGACGAACCCCGGCCCACGGAGTCCCAAGTGGCGCCGGTGGCCTCCGGACCCGCCGCCGGCGGACGATTCGGGGCCTCGATCCGCAAGTCGGGCTACCTGCAGAAGTGGTTGCTACTGGGCGTCACGATCGGTTTCATCGCCGGCCTGGGGGCCGTCGTCTTCTATTTCGTCCTCAAGTACACCGCCGAGTTCCTGCTGGGCTACCTGGCGGGCTACCACCTACCGACGCCGGTCGGTGAGGGCGGCAGCCACGGGTCGGCGGGCTTTCAGCGCCCGTGGGCGCTCCCGCTGGTGACGACGGGAGGCGCGTTGCTGTCGGCATTCATCGTGGCGAAACTGGCCCCGGAGGCCACCGGTCACGGGACCGACGAAGCCATCCAGGCGGTGCACGGTGATCCCCGCGCCATCCGCTTCCGGGCGGTGCTGGTGAAAATGGTGGCCAGCGCGCTGACCATCGGCTCGGGCGGTTCGGCCGGCCGCGAAGGCCCGACGGCGCAGATCTCCGCCGGCTTCTCCTCGCTGCTCACCCGGCGGCTGCACCTGTCCGACGAGGACGGCCGGACGGCGGTGGCGCTCGGCATCGGCGCGGGCATCGGCGCGATCTTCGCCGCGCCGCTGGGCGGCGCGGTCCTCGCAGCCTCGATCCCCTACCGCGACGATTTCGACTACCGCTTCCTGCTGCCCGGCTTCATCACCTCGGGGACGGCCTACGCGGTGCTCGGGGCGTTCCTGGGCTTCGATCCGCTGTTCGGCTACATCGACGCCGAGTACCGGTTCGAGAAATCCTGGCCGTTGCTGTGGTTCGTGGTGATCGGCCTTGCTGCGGCAGCCGTCGGCTACCTGTATGCCCGCACCTTCCACACCACGGTGCGGCTCGCCCATCGGCTGCCGGGCGGGCCGGTGCTGAAGCCGGCGCTGGGCGGACTCCTCGTCGGCCTGTTGGGCCTGGTGATTCCCCAGATCCTCAGCAGCGGCTACGGCTGGGCGCAGCTGGCCGCCGATCGCAGCTCGCTGATGGCGATCCCGATGTGGATCGTCGTCATCCTGCCGATCGCCAAGATCGTCGCCACGTCGTTGTCGATCGGCACCGGCGGCTCCGGGGGCCTGTTCGGCCCCGGGATCGTCATCGGCGCCTTCGTCGGTGCCGCGGTCTGGCGACTGGGCGAGCTGTCGGGCCTGCCCGGCGTGCCGCACGAACCGGGCATCTTCGTCGTCGTGGGGATGATGGCGTGCTTCGGCAGCGTCGCGCGCGCACCGCTGGCGATCATGATCATGGTCGCCGAGATGACCGGCTCGTTTTCGGTGGTGCCCGGAGCCATCCTGGCCGTCGGGATCGCAGCGCTGGTGATGTCGCGCACCAACGTCACCATTTACGAGGCACAGCGGCTGAACCGGTGGGCCGCGGCCGCCGAGCGCGCGCGTTAGGAGGTGCTGCGTGCGCTGCTCGCGGCGTCCCGTTCGGTGGACGAGCCCTCATGGGTCAGCTTGCCGCCCGCGCTCTCCAGGTGCGCCCGCACGAACCACTGGAACTTCTCCAGGTGCCCGGCCTGATCGATCAGCAGGTCCTGGGTGACCTTGTCGAGTTCCTCGGTCTCCTCGATGTATTTGCGGATGTCTTCGATGACGCCGGTGTAGACGAGGTCCAACGCGGCCAGGTGCGCCTGCACGCAGTCGCGGCCGACCGAATAGTCGTCCCACGTGCGGTCGTCCAGGATGGCGCCCGGCGTCCCCTGCGGCGATGCGCCCAGGGCCGCGATGCGCTCGGCGACGTCGTCGGCGAACCCGCGGACCGCATCGACCTGCGGGTCGATCATCTCGTGCACGCCAATGAAGTTGGGGCCCACCACGTTCCAGTGGATGTGCTTGAGCGTCAGGTGAAGGTCGTTGTAGGTGCTGAGTTGCTTTTGCAGCAATTCGGTAAGTCGCGCAGCCTGTTTGTCGGTCAGACCCGGAATGGTGAACTGCGTCATCGGTCCCTCCCCTGGTTCGCACACGGTCTTTTCGGTGGGTTACCCGGTGGCCGTTGCCGGAAACCCGGGCTAGAGCTCGCTGATGTGCTGCACCGGCAGCCGGGCGCCCCGCCGGGGCTCGTAGGCCAGTCCGCTGGCTTCGAGCAGCCGAACCACCCGGTGACGGTGCGGTCGCATCGGCTCGAGCAGTTCGAGCATCACCGCGTCGTCGACCGGGCGGCCCAGCAGGGTCCAGCCGATCATCTTCGGGATGTGGTAGTCGCCCACCGACACGGCGTCGGCGTCACCGAATGCGCGCTGCGCGGTTTCGGCGGCCGTCCACTCACCGACCCCCGGCAGGGACGTCAGCGCTTGGCGGGCCTGTTCGCCCGGCCGCGACACGAGCCGTTCCAGCGACGGCGCCCGCCGCGCACAGCTCACCACGGCCTGCGCTCGCCGCGGGTCCACGTTGGCGCGATGGAATTCCCATGACGGGATGTGCCGCCACACCTCGGCCGACGGCGGCACCCGCATCCCGGCCGGGGCCGGGCCGGGTGCCGGGGTGCCGTACTTCGAGACCAGCAGACGCCAGGACCGGAACGCGTCGGCGCCCGGGACCCGTTGCTCGATGATCGCCGGGATCAAGGCTTCCAGCACCCGTCCGGTGCGGCCCAGCCGCAGGTGTGGGACGCGCCGGTGGGCGGCGGCGACGGTAGGGTCGCGCGGCACGAAGTCCGAGGCGTCGTCGTGGGCGCCCAGCAGCGCCGGCAACATTTCGACGAACTCCTGCGCCCCGCCGCCCCACGCCACACAGTGGGCGGCGTTGGCGGCCGCGCGGGTGATCCGCGCCGTGACGGGACCGGTCGGCAGCAGGCTGGTTCGCCAGATGGATCCGTCGCCGGTGACCCGGAAGCACGGGTCCCGGGGCCCTCGGCGCAGGGGCGCCAGGGTGTGCCCGAAGCTGGCCGCCCCGGGGAACGTGACCGTGCGCGCGCTTTCCACGAGGTCCTCTCCAGACCGCCCTGATTGACCGTCAACCGTGTCCAAGACAATATTGCGATGTGGCAACGCCGTTCGATGACCCGCAGGGCGAACTGGCCTGGATGTTCCTGCAGAGTACGAGCGAGGGCGGGGACGTCGATGAGGGCTTCGCGCTGCTCAGCGACGACTTCACCTATTGGACCCTCGCCACGCGCAAGGCGTGCGACAAAGAGACCTTCCGGGCAGCGATCGAGCGGCGCAAACGGGACCTCGAGCTCACCATCGACATGGTGCGTTGCGTCAACGAGGGCGACACGGTGGTCGTGGAGGCGCAAGCCAGCGGCACCACCGTCAACGGCGCCGAATACGACAGCCCGTTCGTGTGCATTTTCGACACCCGCGATGGCCTGATCGTCTCGATGCGCCTATACAGCGACACCAGAGCGCACGAGGATGCGCTCCCGGGGTGGCTGCCCTACTGAGCCGAGACGCTGATCTCCGCCTTGTTGGGGTAGAAGGCGACGTGCCCCGCGATCGCCGCCACGGCCGGGTACGGCTGCTCGTACGTCCAGATCACATCGTCGACGGTGTCGCCGGCCGACGTGGTCAGGCTGTAGTAGCTGGCGTCCCCCTTGAACGGGCAGTGGGTGCTGGTGTCGGTGCGGGTCAGCCGGTCGCTCACCACGTCTGCCAGCGGAATATATTGCACCGCAGGCAAAGTCGCCTCACGCAACTCCAGGGCAGCGGTGGTGTCCGCTACGAGCTCGCCGTTGACACGGACCTGAACCCGGCCCTTCGTCGGCTCGATGGTGATCGGATGCCCGGCGCTGGGCTCCTTGATTTCCGGGTGGCTCATGAGTTCCTCCTCAGACACGGGTAAAGCGTGCAACAACGGCCCGGGCCCAACGCTTCCCGAGCCGCGGCCTAATCGGCCTGGGCGGCCTCGCCTTTGCGCGCGCCCTGCGCGTCCTTGAGTGCGACCCAGAACCGGGCCGCCTCGCGGATGGACTCCTCCACCGGGCGCGGCTGCCAGCCCAGCTCGCGAACCGCCTTGCCGTGGTCGACGGGGGCCTCGGCGCGCATCATCCGCACCGACTCGAGGCTGAGTTCGGCGTCCTCGCCGGTGATGCGCGCCCTGAGGCTGCCCACCGCCCCGAGCGCATAGAGCACCGGGACCGGAATGGACCGCCTCGGCGGCGGCACACCGGCCTCGTCCGCGGCGATCCGCACCACGTCGCTCAGCGCGATCATGCGCTCGGAGATCAGGTAACGCTCCCCGATGCGCCCGCGCTCGGCGGCGATGATCATGGCCCGGGCGGCATCGTCGACGCCCACGACTTCCAGTTCGATGCCGTCCATCAAGAACGGCAGCTTGCCGAACACGGCGCCGGCGATGAACGCGCCGTGCGGGGTGCGGCCCCAGTCCCCGGCGCCGTAGGTGGTCGAGACGCACATGGCGACAGCCGGCAGCCCGGCCTCGGCCACATACCGCATCACCAGATCTTCCGCCTGGACCCGAGATTGGACGTAGGCGGACACCCGGCGCGAGCCGATCCTGTCTTCCTCGGTCGCCACGTGCCCGCGCCGCCGGCCCACCGTCGCGTAGGTGCTGGTGAAGACGAACCTGCGCAGGCCGGGTTCTTTGACGGCGACGTCGAGGACGTTGCGCAGGCCTTCGACGTTGGTGCGGAACAGCGGCGCCGGGTCGCGCAGCCAGGCGCGGGTGTCGACGACGCAGTAGTAGACGTCGTCGACGCCGTCCATCGCCTCGCGCAACGTGGCGGTGTCGAAGACGTCGCCGCGAAAGCGGGTGAGCTCGAGGTCGTCGATGGCCCGCGTGTTGGCGGTCGGCCGCACCATCGCGCGGACCTCCGCCCCGTCGCCGACGAGCTGGCGGGTGACGTGCGAACCGAGAAAGCCGTTCGCGCCGATCACCAGCTTGGGATGCGTGCTCACTCGGCTCCTCCGTATTGCTGCATCCAGCGCGCGGCGTCCTCGTCGAGGGTGCCCAATGCCTGCGCCTTGCGGCACCATTTCATTCCCGCGCGCAGGAAGCGCAGCGGGTTGTAGATGTCTTCCTCGCGGCTCCACTGGCCGTCGCCGGCGTAGGTGATGATCGTGATGTTGGTGGCGCTGATGACGCTGCCGTCGCCGGGGTCACGCATCGGGTTGTCCAGTTCGAGGATCACCCGCCCGGTGGACTCGTCGATCACCGACCACAACGTCGGGAACGCGACCATGTGGCTGCCCGGGAAGGTGGTCATCGTCTGCCGGATCCAATCGCGCACCTCGTCGCGGCCATGCATGGTGCCCGCTGCGTGCTCGACGTACTCGACGTCGGGTGTGTACTGCTCGACCCAGGTGTCCCAGTCCCTCGTTTCTGCGGCCCGGGCAACCGTCGCCTCGAACTGCTCGAACGCGGAAGCCAGCTCGCTGCGGGAGAACGCCGGCGTAGTCATGCCGAAACTAGAACACGTTCTATTGACCTTTGTCGAGCGTCGGCTCACCGGGGTCCGGGCGGCCGCGTCCCCGGCCCTTCCGCAGAACGCGAAACTGCTGCGAGTTTTTCGCCGATTTTTGCAGCCGTTTCACGCTCGGCGCGCGAGGGCGACGGCTCTCACCAGCGACTCCGGTAGCCGCGCCGATTATGCGGGATAATCGGGCGGTGTAAGCGGACGGCAAGGAGGACGAGCATGGCGGCGTATGGCAAGGCGATTCTCGCGGGCGGCTGCTTCTGGGGCATGCAGGACCTGATCCGCAGGCAGCCCGGCGTGATCTCGACGCGGGTCGGGTACACGGGCGGCGACGTCCCCAACGCGACCTACCGCAACCACGGGACGCACGCCGAGGCCATCGAAATCGTCTACGACCCCGCGGCCACCGACTACCGCACGATGTTGGAGTTCTTCTTCCAGATCCACGATCCGACAACGAAAAACCGGCAGGGCAACGACCGGGGCACCAGCTACCGCTCGGCCATCTTCTACCTCGACGACGAGCAGAAGCGGATCGCGCTGGACACCATCGCCGACGTGGAGGCGTCGGGGCTGTGGCCCGGCAAGGTGGTGACCGAGGTCAGCCCCGCGGGTGATTTCTGGGAAGCCGAACCCGAGCACCAGGACTACCTGCAGCGCTACCCCAACGGGTACACCTGCCACTTCGTGCGTCCCGGTTGGAAGTTGCCGCGCCGCGCCGCCGCCGGCCAATAGCCAACGGCGAAACCGTTCCCGCGGGTGGTCCCGCTCCCACAGTGTGGACAACCACTGTGGTCGCGTCGAGATGCTGTCGGTCAGAACATCGACAACACGCCCCCACGAGCCCGAGAATCTAACGCAATAGGGATCGAGCGCCCGCACACGCGGGCGCTCGATCCATTCGGGTAAGCCACCACGAAGGGATCTTTGGCTCATGCCGTCGAAAAACACCGTCTGGGATGTCACGTACGATCTGCTGCGCACCTTGGGCTTGACGACGGTTTTCGGCAATCCGGGCTCGACCGAGCAGACGTTCTTGAAGAACTTTCCCGACGACTTCACGTACGTGCTCGGCCTCCAGGAGGCGTCGGTGCTGGCGATGGCGGACGGCTTCGCGCAGGCGACCGGCAAGCCGTCACTGGTGAATCTGCACACCGCTGCCGGCACCGGCAACGCGATGGGCAGCCTCATCGCGGCGTACAAGAGCAACACCCCGATGATCGTCACCGCCGGTCAGCAGACTCGCGAAATGGTCTTGTGCGAGCCGTATTTGACCAACACCAGCGAAACGCTGCTCCCGCTGCCATGGGTGAAGTGGGCGTACCAGCCGGCCCGCGCCGAGGACGTGCCGGCGGCGTTCATGCGCGCCTACACGGTCGCGGTGCAGCCGCCTGCCGGGCCGGTGTACCTGTCGATCCCCCTTGATGATTGGGACAAGCCGGCACTCGGGCCCGCGGTCGTCCGCACCGCCAGCCACCGTAGCGCGCCCGACGCGGCACGCCTCGGCGATTTCGCCGAGCGCATCAACCGGGCACACCGGCCGCTGGTGGTCATCGGCCCCGAAGTCGACCGCGCCGGCGGGTGGGACGCCGCCGTCGCGTTCGCCGAGCGAGTGCACGCTCCGGTGTATGCCAGTCCACTGCCCGACCGGCTGTCTTTCCCCGAGGACCACCCGCTGTATCAGGGCATGCTGCCGATGACGATCGCCGAGGTGAACGCGGTGCTGCGCGGCCACGACGTGGTCGTCGTCGTCGGCGCTCAGGTCTTCCGGTACTACCCGTACGTGGCCGGCGACTACCTGCCCGAGGGCACCGACTTGCTGCACATCACCGCGGACCCGTGGCTGGCTGGCGCCGCACCGGTGGGCGACAGCCTGCTGAGCGACACCTTGCTGGCCCTGCAGCAGCTCACCCCGCTGATCGAAGCCGGGTCGGGCCGGCCCACCCCCACCGCTCTGGACCGCAGCCCGGGCGCGGTGGAAGCCGCCACCGCCCCGTTCACCCCGGAGCAGGTGTACTCCGCGCTGAACACCGTGAAGCCGCCGGAGGCGGCGCTGGTCAACGAGTCGACGTCGACGATGGCCGAGCAGGCGCGCTGGTTGCCCACCGTGCGTTCGCACGCCTTCTTCGCCACCGGCAGCGGCGGTATCGGTTGGGGAGTGCCGGGCGCGGTCGGCGTCGCGCTGGGCGACCGGGTGGCCGGTCGCAGACGCGCCGTCGTGGCGACCATCGGCGACGGCTCGTTCCAGTACTCGATTCAGGCGATCTGGACCGCCGCGCAGCACAAGCTGCCGATCGTGTTCGTCGTGATGCGCAACGGCGAGTATGCGGTCCTGAAATCCTTTGCGCTGCTCGAGAAGACGCCGGGAGTCCCGGGCCTGGATCTGCCCGGCCTCGACATCGAATCGCTGGCGACGGGCTTCGGGTGCCGGGCCGTCACGGTGGCCGACACCGAACAACTGGTGAAGGAATTCAACGGCGCGCTCGGCGCCGACGGTCCCACGGTCATCGTGGTGCCCACCAAACCCCAACTGGCGCACCTGGGCTGAAGCAACGATGCGGGCCGCGGCTCAACGGTGCTGATCCCCTGACTCGGATTAGGCTGCCGCTATGGCAGCCGATTCCGCGGACGCACAACTCGCCGAACTCGGTGCGGCCCTGCTGTCGCGCGCCGACGAACTGGCCGACACCATGCTCGGGATCATGCGCCGCGACGTCGACTTTCACCGAACCGTCGCATTGGTGACCGACGACCAGCTGCGCGCGACGGTGCGCGACCATCTCGAGTTCATCCTTGGGGTTTTCGGTGAACCCGAAAGCGAATACGACACGGCCGCGGCCGCCGCCACGGGACGCGACCGCGCGGCCGCGGGCGTGCCGTTGCCCGCGGTCATGGATTCCTACCGCAAGTGCGCACGCTTCATCTGGGACGAACTGCGCGTCGAAGCGGTGCGGTCCGCAACGGTCAGCGACAGCGGCCTGGTGCATGCCGCCACGGCGATGTGGATGGCGCTGGATGAGTTCACTACCGCGATGGTGAGCGGATACCAGGAGGAAATGGGCCGCCAGCTTGTCCGCCGCCAACGGGAACGCTCGGCGATGGTGCAGGCGCTCATCGACGGCCGGCTGCCCGACAACCTGGACCTCTGGAATGCCGCCGACGCACTGAGGATTTCGCTGCGCGGGCCCTACGTCGTGGTGTGCGCCGAACTGGCCAGCATCGGACGCTCCGTGCTACCCGACATCGAGCACCGCCTCTCGGTACGGGGCATCTCGTCCACGTGGCGGTTGCAACCCGACATCGAGATCGGCATCCTGCATCTCGGTCCGCAGCCGACGCTCGATCCCGTGATCGAGGAACTCAGCGGATACCCGCCGACCCGAATCGGCATGAGCCCGCTGATCACCGACCTCGCGGAAACCGCCGGCGCGCTGCGATACGCGCGCATCGCGATGACGGGATGCCGTCCCGACCGTGCACCCGTCACCGTCTTCGACCGCGACGTGATGGCGGTGACGGCCGTGACCGACCCCGACGTGATGGGCCACATTTCGGCGACCGTCCTGGGCCCCCTCGACGACTTGCCCGACCACGACCGAGAGCTGCTGCTCGACACGCTGGAAGCATGGATCGACAACGGGGGTTCCACCGAGCGCGCGGCCCAGCAGCTCTACGTGCACCCCAACACGGTTCGCCAGAGACTGCGCAAACTCGAGCATCGGACGGGCCGTCTGCTGGCCGAACCCCGGGCCGCGGCGGAACTGTGTATCGCGCTGGAGACCGCCCGTCGCGCCCCGAAGCCGGCCCCCGGGCCGCGCGGCGCGCGCTGACTCAGCGCCGGTGCACCACGATCCGCCCGCCGTTCTTGGGCGTGTAGGTGACACCACGGCAGTGCCACGGCTCGCCCGGCGCTGTCGTGGTCTCTATGGTGAAGTGGCGCAAGACCGTTCGAAGCACCACGTCCATTTCCATGTTGGCGAACGCCGCGCCCACGCAGCGCCGCGCGCCGCCGCCGAAGGGGATCCACGCGAACGTCGAGGGCTTTCCACCGACGAAGCGTTGCGGATCGAAGCGCTCCGGTTCGGGATAGACGTCGGGGTCGTTGTGGATCTGCACGATGCTGACGATGATCGAATCTCCCTGCGGGATGACCCATTCCCCGAGCCGGAATGCCGGCGGACAGACGCTGCGGCCGACGAAATCGACAACCGTCCTGGCCCGCTGAACCTCGAGGATCGCCGCCTGGCGGAGCTCGTCACCGCCGTTATCGGCCTCCTCGACCAAGGCTGCCAGCACGTCGGGGTGGCGGCTCACCCGCTCGAAGGCCCAGGCGAGAGTCGCTGCCGTGGTTTCGTGCCCGGCCGCCAGCAGGGTCAGCAGCTCGTCGCCGATGTCGCTGCGGGACATGGCCGAACCGTCGTCGTAGGTGCTGCGCAACATCAGTGCGAGCACATCGGTTCGGTCGGCGAAGTTGGGGTCCGCCCGCTCGGCGGCGATCAGCCTGTCGAGGACGACGTCGTACTGGCGGCGCCACTCGGCCAGCCGGCCCCACGGACTGAACCGGCCGTAGGTCCGTTCGGGCTTGGGCATCGGCGCCATCCGCGACCCGAGCGTGACCCACGGCGGGATGAGACGGCGCAGCTCGTCCAGCTCGGCGCCGTCGGCCCCGAAGACGGCGCGCAGGATGGCGTTGAGCGTGATGTGCATCGTCGACGGCAGCGTCGCAAAAGGCTTGCCCTCCGGCCACTTTGCGATTTCGCGCAGGGTCTCCTCTTCGATGATCGCCTCGTAGTTCTTCATGCTCTTGCCGTGAAACGGCGGCGCCAGGAGCCGCCGGCGCTGCCGGTGCTCGTCGCGGTCGAGCGCGAAGACCGAACCCGACCCGAACAGGCGGCTCAGGTTGGGCTGGATGTTGCCGAGCTCCTCGGGACTGGTGGTGAAGATCTGCTTCGCCAGCTGCGGGTCACCGACCATCACCACGCGACCGTAGATCGGGATGTTGAGCGCGAAGACGTTGCCGTGGCGGCGAGCCAGCCGTTCCATCATGCCGCGCCGCGAGATCGCGAAGACGATTCCGCAGAGCAACTTCGGGATTCGGGGCGTCGGCGGCAACCGGACGGCCGGTGGGGCGGTGACGACGTCGCTCATGCGGTGATGTTCCCCATTTCTCCCCGGTTCGGGGTTGGTACCGCGATGTACCACAACCTTTTCCGCTACGGTACTCTGAAGTACCAGACCTGACAAGGTGCCGCATTCGCCGAAGGGGGCGCCGCCCGTGACATCAGCGGTAGACGACGTGCTCCGCGCCGACCCCCAGGCCGGATCGGATCCGTTCCGGCTTCGCCTGCTCGACGGCCTCGCCGCCTCGATCGGCGAACGCGGCTATCGCGCCAGCACCGTCGCCGACATCGTCCGCCACGCCCGGACCTCCAAACGCACCTTTTACGACCAGTTCGCCAGCAAGGAAGACTGCTTCCTGGAGCTGCTGCGGGCCGACATCGAGAAGCTCGGTGGCGGTATCGCCGCGGCCGTCGACCCCGAGGCCGACTGGCACCGGCAGATTCGTCAGGCCGTCGAGGCCTATGTCGCCCACATGGAGGCCCGGCCGGCCATCACCTTGAGCCTGATTCGTGAGCTCCCGTCGCTCGGCGACGTCGCCCGTCCGGTCCAGCGCCGGGGCGTGCAGATGTTGTCCAACCTGCTGATCGACCTCAGCGCCAGCCCTGGTTTTCGCCGCGCGGAGTTGCCACCGCTCACCGCGCCGCTGGCCGTGATCCTGCTGGGCGGCCTGCGTGAGCTGACGGCGCTGGCCGTCGAAGACGGCCGGCCCGTCCGGGAAGTCGTCGAACCCGCCGTCGACGCCTCCATCGCCCTGCTCGGCCCGCGACACTAGGCTCGTCGCTGACCCCGACCCGGAGGATTGCGATGCGACTGTCGACACGAAACCAACTCAAGGGAACCATCACCGAGGTCAATCTCGGCAGCGTGATGGCGATCGTCAAGGTGAAGCTCGACGGCGGTGAACAGATCGTCACGTCGTCGGTCACCAAGGACGCAGCGACCGAGCTCGGGCTTGCGGTCGGTCAGCCCGCGACGGTGTTCATCAAGTCCACGGAAGTCACCATCGGCGTCGAGTAGCGCCGAAACGCACCGCGGCGCTTCAACTTTCGGCGCGCAGGAAGGACCTGAGCCGGTCGAGGACCAGATCAGGCCGCTCCTCGACGATCCAGTGACCCGCGCCCTCGACGACCTCGACCTCGAAATCGCTGATGCGGTCGGCGTATCCGTCCAGCAGATCGACGGTCAGCACCGGATCTTTGGTGCCGCTCAGCCAGCGGACCGGCACGTCGACCCGGGTGTCGTCGTATTCGCCGCGCAGCCAGCGAAACACCTCCGTGCTCAAAAAGGTGCGGTACCAACGTGAACCGGCCAGCGCGTGCCCGGGCTGGCGCATGCACTCGATATAGAAGCGGACGTCGTCCTCGGGCACCAGGTATCCCCCGCCGACCCACGACGCCAGAGCGCGGTAGAACCGGGCCTTCGGATCGCCGACCACCCGCGGACCGATGACCGGCAACGCTATCGGGACCTGGTACCAGAACCGCCAGAGATTGCGGAGCATTTTCAGGTCGGGCTTCACCCACGGCGCGGACGTGTTCATCCCGAAAAACCCGGTGACCTTTTCCGGATGCCGCAGCATCATGGTGAACGCGACGGGTCCGCCCCAGTCGTGCGCGGCGAGTTTGACGGTCGCGACACCCAAGCGATCCAACACCGCGGCCAGGTCGTCGGCCATGTCGTTCTTGAGGTATCTCGATGGCGGCGCCGAGCTCCACCCCGCGCCCCGCAGGTCGGGGCACAGCACCCGATAGCCGTCGGCGGCCAGCGGACCGATCAGCGCGTGCCACTCCCACCAGTTCTGCGGAAAGCCGTGCACCAGCATCACGGCCGGACCATGGGCCGGACCGGCATCCGCGATGTGGATGGTGACACCGTCCCCCAGCTCGATGTACCTGTGTTCCACACCTTCCAGCGCGGGCATAGCGACCATGTGTTGAGAAGGTACTCGATGAGCGCCCGAGCGGATCAGGCGAGGAACCGTTCCACGTAGGGCGCGAAGCGCGCCCGCAGGCCGTCGTCGGTGAGGCCGAACATCTCGGCGGACGTCTCGACGTTTCCGAGCCGGCCGCGACGGTGGTCGGCCAGGTAGTCGGCGACCGCGGCGCGGGCCGGTTCGGTGAACGGTTCGCCGGCCAGCGCGTACACCTGCCCGGCGACGCCGAGCTCGTCGGCCATGAAACGGTCGAAACGGATGTCGATCGAGCGTTCCGGGCCGATGGTCTCACGATCGCGGACGAGCGCGGTCAGCATCCGGTCGAGGCGATCGACCCAGTAGGCCGCGATCTTCGGCACCGGCACCGGCGAGCGATGCATCCGCGCCGAGTAGGTGATCATCGCGATCATCGACAGCGCCACCGGGACGGGGTCGCGGTGGGTGAACACGACAATGCCGGCGGGGAAAACCCGATCGAGCACCGGCACCTGCTCGAGGTGCTGCGGCGACTTGAGCAGCCAGCGCCGCCCGCCGCGCAGGAACTGCATGGCCTTGAGCTGGCGGGCGAGGTACTGGTAGTGGGGCGTCTGGTCGTGGGCCTGGTAATAGTCGCGCCAGCGGGGCACGTCGGCCAGCGTCTCGAAGAACATCGTCGAAAAATCGTTGGCCAGCAATTGGATTTCCTCGTGCACGTGGTCGGCGGTCATCTCGTGCATCAGCGGGAAATACGGCATCACGGTATTGATCACGCCGACCCCGACGTCCATCCGGGTGCGCCGCGGATCCGGCTCGCTGCCGGCCTCTGCCGGCAGCGGGAACGGTTCGACGCTCTCCCAATACGGCATCGTGCGGAAGGTGGGAGCCGCCGCCAGCAGGTTGTGCAGGTGGGTGGTGCCGGTGCGGGGCAGGCCCGCGATCACGATGGGCGGCTGCAGTTCGATGTCATCGATTTCGGGGTGCCGGCGCAGGAGATCGGTGAACAGCAACCGGTTCTTGAGCAACTGCAGCAGCTGCGCGAAGAAGTTGACCGCGCCCGCCGGGTGCAACCCGTCGATGTCGCGCAGCGCGGCGAGGTAGACGTCGAGCCGCTCCCGGTAGTCTTGCGCGCCGAAATCGTGCAGTCCGGTGTCGGCGGCGGCCCTGGCGTGCAGCGCCTCGGAATCCAGCGGACATTCCGCGGCCATCGCGGCCATCATGTCGAGAATCTGCTGCGCCTCGGTGCTGAACCGGGGCCGGGCGAGGTCGTCAAGGCGAACGGCGTCGGTCACGCCGACTTATGTTACTCTCGGTTTCGTAATGGTAGTGGATTTTGGCCGACCCCGTGACCCCCGCATCGACGGCGCGGTGCTGAGCGCGACCGCCGAACTGCTCGCCGAGACCGGCTACGCCGGACTGCTGGTCTCCGCGATCGCCGAACGAGCCGGCACCAGCAAGCCCGCGATCTACCGGCGCTGGCCGAGCAAGGCTCACCTCGTCCACGAGGCGGTGTTCCCGATCGGCGCCGCCACCGAGCTGCCCGACACCGGGTCGCTGCCCGAGGACCTCCGTGAAATGGTCGCCCGCGCAATGGCTTTCCTGACGACACCGGCGGCCAGGGCGGCTTTACCCGGGCTGGTGGGCGAGATGGCCGCGGATCCGACCCTGCACTCGGCGCTGCTGGAAAGGTTCGGCGGCGTCATCGGCGGCGGGCTCACCGAGTTGCTGGGACGGGCCGCCCGCCGCGGCGAGGTCCGGCCGGACATCACCGCGGCCGAAGTCACCGAGGCCATCGCCGGTATCACCCTGATGGGCCTGCTCACCCGCGCCGGCGAACTCGACGGCGCCTGGGTCGACCGCACGACGAGGTTGCTGCTGAAGGGAATCCAAGGATGACGCACGAATCGACGGCCGCGTGGCAGGAGTTGCTCGCGACCCTGGGCGCCCTCGACCGCTCCTTCCTCGAGGGTGACCGTGCCGTCACCGACGATCGCCACATCGCCGACGGCTACCGCACGCTCGCCACCACGCTGGGCGTCGCGTTGGACACCTACCTGTTCCCCGAGCCCGGCCGGCCGCAGTTCGTCGCGGTGAACACGCCGTTCCGCCGGGACCGCCGGTGGGGCGGCGACAACACCGACGCCTATTACTTCCTGTGCCCGGTCGATCCGGAGCGGCGCTACCGCGTCAGCGGCAATCGCGGTGACAGCGTGTACTTTTCGGTGACGGCCTACAACGAGCCGTCGCCGGGCGCATGGTCGGACCGGGTGGTGGCGATCGTCAGGGACAGCGACCTCGACGTCGACGCCGACGGCAACTTCAGCTTCGAATTCCCGCCGACCCGGGACGCGGCCGTGCTGATGACGCGCGACTACCAGGCCGACCCGCTCACCGGCCGCCCGGTCGTCTGGCACATCGAGGCGCTCGACGAACCCGATCCCATCCGGCACGGCGACGCCGAGACCGCCGCCGGCCTGCGGGCGGCCGCCACCTGGTTGCGCACGATGTTCGCCATCGTGCCGCTGGCGGTAGGCACCCGCGTCGATGACGAACACGCGCTCGGTCACGAGACCGCCCACGCGGCAAACGAATTCGCCGAACCCTATCAGGTGCCCGACGCCAACTTCGGCTGGTCTGCCCGCGACGCGTGCTACGCCTACGGCAGTTTCGTGCTCGATGAGGACGAGGCGCTGGTGATCACGCACCGGCCCCCGCACTGCCGGTTCTGGAACATGGTGGTGTGGAACCAGTTCATGGCGACCTACGGCGCGGCAGACGCGCGTTGCTCGGTCAACGGGCACAGCGCCGTGCCCAACGGTGATGGCTCGGTGACGATCGTCCTGTCCCACGCGATGACGACCCACCCGAATTCGCTGACGACGCTGGGCTATCCGCAAGGCAACCTCGCGTTCCGCTGGTTCCTGGCCGACGGTGTGCCGCAGCGGCCCGAAGTGAAACTTGGGAAGGTATCCGATGCTCCGACGAGCGTGTACTGAACCGCGCTCCTGATCGGCTCGGGCACGCCGCTTAGCGAGCGTGAAGCCAGCCGCACGTTCGACACCGAGGGTGAAGCCAGCCGCACGTTCGGCGCGAAAGCCGAATCACGCGTCGCCCGAGGTGAAACTGGTGAAGCTACGCGACCTCGCGGACCAGCTCGATGGCCCGGCCTAAGGTCAACAGCTTGGCGTCCAACGTGTCGCCGGCGGGATACAGCCGCACGGTGTCGACGCCGGCGTCGCGCCAGACGGCGAGCCGCGACCGCACCATCTCCTCGGTGCCGATGAGCGTGGTGGCCAGCACCATGTCGTCGGTCACCAGCCCTGCCGCGCCGTCGCGGTCACCGCGTTGCCAGCGCTCCCGCACTTCGGCCGCCACGTCGGCCCAGCCCTGCCGGCCGTAGGCCTGGTTGTAGAAATTCGTGCTCGACGACCCCATGCCACCGAGGCTGAACGCGAGCTCCTTCTTGCGGCCCGCGACCATGCCGCGCAGCTCGTCCTCGTCCGCGGCGAAGGCGACCTCGGCCCCCTGACAGATGTCGATGTCGGCGCGAACGCGGCCGGCGTTCGCCAGCCCCTCGTCCAGGTGGGCGAAGTAGGCGTCGCCGGCGCCCTCCGGCACGAAGCTGGTGCCCAGCCAGCCGTCGGCGATGCGTCCGGTCAGGCGCAGCATCGCCGGTGACAGCGTGGCGAGGTAGATCGGAATGGGGTGCTCGGGCTTTGTCGACAGCCGCATCGGGACCGCCTCCCCGCCGGGACGGGGGATCTGAAATTCCTTGCCGGAGTGCGAGATTTTGCCTCCGCCGAACGCCTGCCGGACGATGTCGACGGTCTCGGCGATGCGTGCCAGGGGCCGGCTGAACGAGACGCCGTGCAGGCCCTCGATCACCTGCGGACCCGACGCGCCGAGCCCGAGCAAAAAGCGCCCGTCCGAAAGGTTGGACAGGGTGATCGCGGTCTGGGCGACCAGGACGGGCGACCGGGTGCCGACCTGCAGGATGCCCGAGCCGAGCAACATCCGCTCGGTCCGCGCCGCGAGATAGCCCAGCGCCGACGGCGCGTCCGAACCCCATGCCTCGGCCACCCAGCACACGTCGAGGCCCAGCTTCTCGGCTTCCACGACCAGGGTTACGACTTCGGTTGCGGCGCCGGAGAACTCGACCGTCGTGGCCGTCCGCATCAACGGACTCCGCGTTCGGCCAGCCTCTTGAGCGCGGCGAGCGTCTTGATGATCGCGGCCTCGAATTCGCGCATCCGCACGAACACGATCTTTTCTTCCTTGTCGGGCATCGAGTCGATGGCCACCGACAGCCCCGAGCGTCCCGGCCCCATCCGCATCCAGAAGTTCAGCAGGGTGCCGCCGTCCCGGGGGTTCAGCCGAAATCGCCAAGTTGCCGACGGGTTTTCGGTTTCGCCCACCGCCCAGGCGAATTCGCGTGGGGGGTCGCACGCCACGATCTGCGAGGTGGTGCTCCACTTCCCGAACGCCTCATGCTCGTTGTGGCCGACGAAGCGGGCGCCGGTGCGGGGCCGGTCGGATCCCTCGGCCCACTCCACCGCCTTCAGCTCGTTGCTGAACGTCGGCATCAGCTCGATGTCGGAGACCAGATCCCAGACCCGCGCCGGGTCGGCGTCGATCCACGTCGAGGCCTCCACCGTGGGGGTGTCCGCGTAGCGCGCACCGGTCCATTCCACGCACCTCATTGTCCCCCGGAAAGGGCCCGAGGCAATGCTCCGGTGAGAAGCGGGACGGATACGTTATGCGGCGACGGCGAGCCGGTCGGCGGGCTTGTCGGGGCTGGGCTTGCCCGTCCACGAGTCCGGAAAGGTCAGCTTGACGATCTTGCGGACGACGGTGCCGAACTGGCGCACCAGCGGGCCCCGGTTGTAGGGGATCCCGTAGCGCCGGCAGATCTCCTGCACCTCGGGCGCGATCTGGGCATACCGGCGGGCCGGCATGTCCGGGAACAGGTGGTGCTCGATCTGATGCGACAGGTTGCCGGACAGCAGATGAAAGAGCTTGCCGCCGGTCAGATTTGCCGAACCGAGCACCTGCCGGAAGTACCACATGCCGCGGGACTCGTCCTTGGTCTCCTCGACGGTGAACTCGCTCGTGCCGTCCGGGAAGTGGCCGCAGAAGATGATCATGTACGACCACACATTGCGCATCAGGTTGGCCGACAGGTTGCCCGCGAAGACGAACGGGGCGAACGGCCCGGCCAGCAGCGGGAAGGCGACGTAGTCCTTGAGCGTCTGCCGACGGGTCTTCTTCCAGATCTCGCGTAGCACCTCACGCTTGTCGGCGAGCGTGATCTCGCCGGCGCGCCAGCGCTCGGTTTCCAGCTCGTGCAGGGCGACGCCGTACTGGAACAGCACCATCAGCAGGAACGCGTAGACCGGGTTGCCCAGGAAGTACGGCTCCCAGGGCTGGTCCTCGCTCATCCGCAGGATGCCGTAGCCGATGTCGCGGTCCATCCCGACGATGTTGGTGTGGGTGTGGTGCATGTAGTTGTGTGAGTGCCGCCATTGGTCGGCGGGGCAGGCGGTGTCCCACTCGAAGGACCGGCCGGAGATCGCCGGGTCACGCATCCAGTCGTATTGGCCGTGCATGATGTTGTGGCCGATCTCCATGTTGTCCAGGATCTTGGACACGCCCAGCATCGCGGTGCCCAGCGGCCACGCCGGCGGCAGGAACAGCAGGGCCCGGCCGCCGACCTCCAGCGCGCGCTGTGCCTTGATGACGCGGCGGATGTAGTCGGCGTCTTGTTCGCCGAGGTCCGCCATTACGCGTTCCCGGATGGCGTCGAGTTCGCGGCCGAAGGCGTCGGCCTGCTCGGGGGTCAAGGTGATCTCGTTGGGTGTCATGGCATTACTCCTCTCCATAAACAGATTCAGAGGGACAGGTCGACGTCGCCGACCGGGACGGACACGCAGATCTGCACGTCCTCATCGGGCTGGGTGGACACCGCGCCGGTGACCAGATTGCGCACGGTCCCGGTGGTCTTGCGCCGCGTGCAGGTGTGACAGATGCCCATGCGGCACCCGTTCTGCGGTGTCAGGCCGGCCGCTTCGGCCTGCTCGAGCAGGGACCGCCCGTCGTCGACGACGTCGATCCCGCTGTCGGCGAACGTGATTCGCCCGCCCGAAGGGTTGGGCGGCGCATCGAACGCCGGTGGTACGAAGCTCTCGGTGTGCACGTTGTCGCAGTGTTGCCGCACGGCGTCGACCAGAGCCGTCGGCCCGCAGACGAACACCACATCGGGGTCGGGCATGGCGGCGGCCAGGTGTTCGGGCCCGAAACGCCCTGCGAGGTCGCCGGCGTCGGCGCGGGTGTAGCCGTGCAGAACGCGGACGCCCGGCCGATCGTTGTGGGCGGCCAGCTCGTCGCGGTAACACGCCTCGGCGGGCGTGCGGGCGTAGTGCAGAAAGGCGACCTCACCCCGGTGGCGCTCGGCGATCAGCGTGCGCAGCATCGCCATGACGGGTGTGACGCCGCTTCCACCCGAGACGAGCAGGATCCGGCGCGGCAGCACCGCGGGCAATACGAAGTCGCCGCCGACGCCGGCCAGACCGACCACCATGCCGCGGCGGGCCCGTTCGTACAGGAAGGTCGACACCAGCCCGCCGTCGTGGTGGCCGATCGTGAGCTCGAGGTGGTCGCCGCCTTCGGCGTTGGCCGGTGAATAGCAACGCGTGTGCCGGCGGCCGTCGATGTCGACGGTGAGGTTGACGTACTGGCCGGCCCGGACGGTGTGGCGGGACTTGAAGGTCGCGTTGGGCGCGAGCGTGAGCGTGACGCTGCGCGGCGTGCCGCGGCGCACGTCGACGACCTTGGCGCGGGCCTCGCCGAGCGTCCAGGTCGGCGCCACCAGCTCGGTGTAGCGGTCCACGCCGTGCGGACCGGCGAGCAGGTCCAGCAGGTCCGAACCCAGCACGCGCTTCCGCAGGGTTTGCGCGAGATTCCGAGTCGCTGTTTGAGTGAACATATGTACACCGTGCGACCGCTTACCCCTGGTCGTCAAGGGTTTTGTGCCGGTTTGTGGTAGGGTTCACACAGTGAACAGCCGTGCTCCCAGCTCACGGCCGCATCGGTCGGGCCGCGAGCGCTCCCGCGAGAACCCGTCGCGCGAGGAGCGCAAGGAGGCCACGCGACGCGCGATCATCGCCGCGGCGCTCAAGCTGCTGCAGGACCGCAGCTTTTCCAGCCTGAGCCTGCGGGAGGTGACCCGGGAGGTCGGGATCGTGCCCGCGGCCTTCTACCGGCATTTCGAGTCGATGGAGGCCCTTGGCCTGGTGCTGATCGACGAATCCTTTCGCACGTTGCGCGACACCCTGCGCGGCGCGCGCGCCGGCAAGCTCGACCCGAACCGGGTGATCGAGTCGTCGGTGGAGATCGTCGTCGCCAGCATCACCGATCGCCGCGAGCACTGGCGGTTCATCTACCGGGAGCGCTCGGGCGGAGTCACCGTCCTGCGCTATGCGATCCGCACCGAGCTGCGCCTGATCACGTCCGAGCTCGCCACCGACCTCGCGCGCTTCACCGGCCTCAATGCGTGGAGCACCGAGGACCTGAACATCCTGGCGACCCTGTTCGTCAACTCCATGATCGTCATCGCCGAGGCGATCGAGGACGCGCAGACCGCCGAGGCACTGGAAGACATCCGTCGGACCGCCGTCAAGCAGCTGCGGATGATCACGATCGGGATCGCCGGCTGGCGCAGCACTCCGTAGCGACGAACGCTATGTGCCGGGAGTGAACACCCGAACACTCATTCTTCGCCCTCCCCGTCGACGACGTCGTACAGCGAGTCGCCGTCCTCGGGGGTGCCGTCGATCTGGCCCCGGTGAGCGCGCGCCGGACCACCGTCATCGGTCGGGCCGGTCCAGGCCGGCGCGTCGGCGGACACATCCGGCTCCTCCTCGGCCAGACGGGCGTCGAGGGATTCGCCCTCGCGCTCTTCGCGGGCCGTCATCCCGAAGCGGTCCGCTTCGCTCCAGCCCTCGGGCGGGTCGACGACGATGTCGCCGTCATCGTTGCGCAGCTCGTCGGAGTCGGTGCCTTCGCTCGCGTTCAAGGTGTCGCCCGGGCCGCCCTCTTCGGGAAAGTCGCCTGTGTCGCTAGCCATACGCCAACGGTTGCCCCGGCGCCCCGCGATTAAACGCGGTCAACGCCTCGCCCGCCGCATCACCCGGGTCCGCGTCGACGGGCGAAGCAGGTCCTGACGAGACCGAACGCACCAGACCAGTGCGGGAATTTCGCAATTCCCGATGTGACAAACCCCGCAGGCGCATACGCTCCGATCGTCCCGGCAACTTCTCGGAGCGAAGAAGGTCTCGGCACATGTTCTTCCGCGCAGCTCAGGTCGCCGTAGCCGGATCGGTGATCGGCGGGATCGGGTTTGCGGCGCCGGCCCTGGTCGACGTCGCCGACGACTACTTCATCCAGGCCCTCGATGGCTACGGGATGCAGTACGGCACACTCGAAAAGGCAATCCTCGTAGCCAAGACCTACGTCTGCGCTCAACTCGACGCCAACCCGGGCCAAACGATCAACGATGTCGTTTCCGGCGTGGCGAGCAACACCGGCTGGTCCAACGCCGACAGCGCTTTCTTCACCGGGTCGGCGATTGCCGCGTACTGCCCCGAGTACAAATACGTCGTCGACGCAAATGCACCAGCGCCGGTGGGCGGCCCGGAGAACGTGCCGATTTCTTAGGCACCGTTCCGCCTTTGACCGAGTGGGCATAACGCCCGGCGCCGAGCCGGGTGCGTGCGGAATGCTTCCTGACCCTGTGGCGGCGAACCGCACCGTGTCGGCAGCCGGCCCGGCTACCGTGTTGCCGCCGGCCTGCGGTACTCACCGCGGCGCACGCCACATCGCCCAGATCGGTGGGCCGCCGTGCGGCAGCCGGATCTCCCGGGTCACCGTGAAGCCGAAACGCTCGTAGTAGGGGACGTTCTCGGGCTTGCTCGACTCGAGATAGGCCGGGCAGTACTCGGCGTCGCAGCGGTCCAGCCGCGACCGCATCAGCGCCTGGCCGAAGCCCTGGCCACGAACCGTGGGGTCGCTGCCCAGCACGGCCAGGTACCAGTGCGGCTCCTCGGGATGCAGGCGCTTCATGAGTTCCTGCACCCCGCGCGCCCTCGCCGAACGCGACCCGAACACCCGGATGAAGCTCGGCATCATCGCCAACTCCTCCCGGCGAGAATTCCGCCAGCGACCGGGTGGATCCCACAGCGCCGCCGCACCGATGCCCGGCCCGTCGCACGCCACCTCGACGCCCCCGCCGGCCAGGTGGTGATGGCGGGTCATCGCCGAGAAGATCCGGGCCGCATGTCCAGAGCGCGTGCGCTCGTCGGGGCAGATCCACATGATGACGGGGTCGTCGTAAAACGCCCTGGCCAGGGTGCGCGACAGCTCGCCAACGTCGGCTTTGCGCGCGGGGCGCACCTGCGGGGTCACCCCGTCAGGCTAGTGGGTGAGTGGTCGGCCGTCAGATGGGTATCTTGAGCCCGTGACCGGCATCTCGCGGCGTGCGTTCGGGCGGATGGCCGCCGGCGCGGGTGTGCTGGGCCCGGTCGGATTTTCTGAGGCCTGCGGCAAATCGGGATCCGGCCAAAGGCCCGCCGGACCGCCGCCGCCCGCGGGCAAGGGTGTGGGGGTCGTGCTCTCGCACGAGCAATTCCGCACCGACCAGCTGGTGGCGCAGGCCCAGGCGGCCGAGCAGGGCGGCTTTCAGTACGTGTGGGCAAGCGACCACATTCAGCCGTGGCAGGACGACGAGGGCCACTCGATGTTTCCGTGGCTGACGCTGGCCCTGGTCGGCAACGCCACCAGCCGCATCTCATTCGGCAGCGGGGTGACCTGCCCGACATACCGCTACCACCCCGCCACGGTGGCCCAGGCGTTCGCCTCGCTGGCGCTCCTCAGTCCGGGACGGGTGTTCTTGGGACTGGGCACCGGCGAGCGACTCAACGAACAGGCCACCACCAACACATACGGCAACTACCGCGAGCGCCACGACCGGCTGATCGAGGCGATCGAGCTGATCCGGCAATTGTGGAGCGGTTCACGAATATCCTTCGCGGGCCGGTACTTTCAGACGAACTCGTTGAAGCTCTACGACACGCCCGCCACGCCGCCGCCGATCTTCGTGGCCGCCACCGGGCCCAAGAGCGCGAAACTGGCGGGTCAATACGGCGACGGTTGGATCACCCAGGCGCGCGACGTCACCGATTCGAAGTTGTTGGCCGCGTTCGACGCAGGGGCGCAGGCCGCCGGACGCGACGCCGCCAACCTCGGCAAGCGCGCCGAATTGTTCGCCGTCGTCGGCGACAACAACCAGGCCGCCCGTGCCGCCACTCTGTGGCGCTTCACCGCCGGGGCCGTCGATCAACCCAATCCGGTGGAGATCCAGCACGCGGCGGAGTCGAATCCGATCGACAAAGTCTTGGCCAACTGGACGGTCGGCACCGATCCCGCCCCGCACGTCAACGCCGTGCAGAAGGTTCTCGACGCCGGAGCCGTGCCGTTTCTGCACTTCCCTCAGGACGATCCCGTGGCCGCCATCAACTTCTACCGCATCAACGTGTTGCCCAAACTGCGCTGAACAACCTGGGCGACGGTCAGTTTCGGCGCCGCTGTCCGGGGTATCCGCAGGCCACTTCGAGTGACAGCCCAACTGGAAGGCAAGGCATGGACGCGATCACTTTTCTTCGTCAGGACCACCAAAGTGTGCTCGGCTTGCTGGAGACCCTCGACGGGGCGCCGTCGGGCTCGGGCGCCGAAAGCAGCGGGTTGGAGACGATGGTCAACAACCTGATCATCGCCGAGTCGCAGCACGAAGCGGTCGAGGAACAGTTCTTCTGGCCCGCGGTGCGCAACGCGATCGGCGACTCGCTCGCCGACAAGGCGATCGAGCAGGAGCAGGCCGGAAAGAAGCTGCTGCAGCGTCTCGAGGACGGCAAGCCGGGTGATCCGGACTACCACGAGGCGCTGCAAGAGTTCGTGAAAGCGGGCCGCGAACACATCGCCTACGAGCAGGAGGTGGTGTGGCCGCAGGTCGAGGTCGCGATCAGCCGCGAGGAGCTGGAGAAAATCGGCGAAAAGCTGGAGGCCGCAAAGAAAATGGCGCCGACCCGGCCGCACCCGGCCACCCCGCCCAACCCGGCCGTGCTGAAGACGGTGGGGATGGGCGCGGCGGTCGCCGACCACGTGCGTGACGCCGTCACCGGCCGCGCCAAGGACAACCCACCGGACCCGCAGGTGCACTAGGGCAAAGAAGCGAAGGCCGGGTGTCGAAGCATCGACACCCGGCCTTTTGCATCCAATCAGCCTGTGGGGCTGCGCTGTTCGTGAGTGAACGGCTTCTCGGCGTTGATGGCGGGTGACCCCGACGGGTTCTGCTCGGCGCCCTTGTTCCGGCGGGCGGCGCCGCCCAGCCACTGCTGCTCCGGCTTCTCCACGTACTCCCACTCCATGCCCTTGGGCCACGGCCCCTGCCCCTGGTTCCAGGGTCCGCGGTTCGACTCGCCGCCGCCGTCGGACATGTTGAACGCCACGTTTTGGAAGCGGGGGTCCGCGGGTAGCTGACCCGGTGGGAAGTTCACCGGGAGTTCGTTGAGCGCGGCGGTGAACTGCTGGTAATGGGTGACCTCACGGGTCATCAAGAAGGTCAACGTGTCCTGCACGCCAGGATCGTCGGTGAACTGCTTGAGGTACTCGTAGACGATCTTGGCCCGGGACTCGGCGGCCAGGTTGCTGCGCAGGTCCACCGTCGGGTCGCCGTTGGCGTTGACGTAGGAGCCCATCCACGGCACCCCCTGGGAGTTGCTCACGTCCGGGGTGCCGCCGTTCAGCGCGAAATACAGCGGGTTGACCGCCACCTGATGAATGATCTGCTCGCGGCCGTCGCTGCCGGCCACGGCGGGCATCCAGTCGCACCGCTCGTTGGCGATCTTGAGGTTGTCGTTGAGCCCGTCGAGCAGCATCGTGATCATCGAGCCGACCATTTCGAGGTGGCTGAGTTCCTCCGTGGCGATGTCCATGAACAGGTCATACATTTTCGGGTTTTTCCCGCGCAGGGCGAACGCCTGGGTGAAGTACTGCATGGCGGCCTTGAGTTCACCGTTGGCACCGCCGAACTGCTCTTGCAGGAGCGTTGCAAAGCGTGGATCCGGCCGGTCGACCCGGACCTCGAATTGAAGATCTTTGTTGTGCACGAACATTGGGCCTCCCCGGCGGGTTTTGAGATATTCCTGGTCGACGGCGGGTACCCCCGGGCTATGTGCCGAAACGGCGACCACAGCAAATTTTCGACCCCGACGATTTGGCCGCGACTTCGATCGATGCCTAGATTGGGCTGGGTCACCAGACACTGACCGATCAAACAGAATCCGGTTTCATGGATCTTTCAGCATCGAACACCACGCACGCGCTGGCCATGCGCATGGCCGAGCTTTCCCGCGAGATGGCCGCGCCTCGCCCGCTGGAACAGCTCCTTTCCGACGTGACCGCCGCGGCGGTGCAGCTGATACCGGCGGCCGACATCGCCGGGGTGCTGTTGGTGAAAAAGGGCGGCGACTTCGAATCCATCGCCGATACCGACAGCCTCGCGGCCGAGCTCGACAGACTCCAGCACCAATTCGGCGAGGGCCCCTGCTCCGACGCCGCCCTCAAACAAACGCTGGTGCGGACCGATGATCTGCGCGACGAGCCGCGGTGGCCGCGGTACGCGCCGGCGGCCGTGCGGCACGGCGTGCTCAGCAGCCTGTCGTTCAAGCTGTACACGGCGGACCGGACGGCCGGCGCGCTTAACCTGTTCAGCTTCGACTCCGGCGTGTGGGACACGGAGGCCGAGACCATCGGAGCGGTGTTCGCCGCGCACGCGGCGGCGGCGATCATGGCCGGGCGCCACGGGGAGCAGATGGAATCGGCGCTGTCGAGCAGGGACCGCATCGGCCAGGCCAAAGGCATCATCATGGAACGCTACGGCGTGGACGATGTGCGCGCCTTCGAGATGCTGCGGGCTCTTTCGCAGGAGGGCCAGACGAAGCTCGTCGACATCGCCGAGCGCGTCATCGCGACCCGCAGCGGCAACTGATCCTCCGCGGTCGCCATCTAGGATGGGGTGGCTTTAGCAACGAGACCGGCGCGACGCTGCGCCGGGGAATGGTTGGCCACGGTGTGGGACTTCGAAACGGACCCGGAATACCAGGCGAAGCTGGACTGGGTCGAAAAATTCATGACCGACGAACTCGAACCGCTCGATCTCGTCGCCCTCGACCCGTATGACAAAAAGAACGACGAGATGATGGGCATCCTGCGGCCGTTGCAACAGCAGGTCAAGGATCAGGGGCTGTGGGCCGCCCACCTGCGGCCGGAACTCGGCGGCCAGGGCTTCGGCCAGGTCAAGCTCGCGTTGCTCAACGAGATCCTGGGCCGCTCCCGGTGGGCACCGTCGGTGTTCGGCTGCCAGGCCCCCGACTCGGGCAACGCCGAGATCCTCGCGCTGTTCGGCACCGACGAGCAAAAGGCCCGCTACCTGCAGCCGCTGCTCGACGGCGAGATCACGTCGTGCTATTCGATGACCGAGCCGCAGGGCGGTTCGGATCCGGGTCAGTTCGTCACCGCCGCGACCCGCGACGGCGACCACTGGGTGATCAACGGCGAGAAGTGGTTTTCCACCAACGCCAAGCACGCGTCGTTCTTCATCGTCATGGCCGTCACCAATCCGGAATCGCGCACCTACGACAAGATGTCGCTGTTCATCGTCCCCGCCGAGACGCCGGGCATCGAGATCGTGCGCAACGTGGGCGTGGGAGCCGAATCGTCGAAGCGTGCCAGTCATGGCTACGTCCGCTACACCGACGTTCGCGTGCCCGCCGACCACGTGCTGGGCGGCGAGGGTCAGGCGTTCATGATCGCGCAGACCCGGCTCGGCGGCGGCCGCATCCACCACGCGATGCGCACAATCGCCTTGGCGCGCAGTGCCTTTGACATGATGTGCGAGCGCGCGGTGTCGCGAAAGACCAGGCACGGGCGACTCGCCGATTTCCAGATGACCCAGGAGAAGATCGCCGACAGCTGGATCCAGATCGAGCAGTTCCGGCTGCTGGTGCTGCGCACCGCGTGGTTGATCGACAAGCACCACGACTACCAGAAGGTGCGCCGCGACATCGCGGCGGTGAAGGTCGCCATGCCCCAGGTTCTGCACGACGTCGTCCAGCGGGCCATGCACCTGCACGGCGCACTCGGCGTCTCCGACGAGATGCCGTTCGTCAAGATGATGGTCGCCGCCGAATCGCTGGGCATCGCCGACGGCGCCACCGAGCTGCACAAGATGACGGTGGCACGCCGCACGTTGCGCGAATACCAGCCCGTGGCAACGCCTTTCCCGTCGCAGCACATCCCGACGCGGCGCGCCGAGGCGCAGGCCCGGCTGGCCGAACGCCTGGAACACTCGATCGCCGAGTTCTGACCGGTTCCCCCGCCGGTCGCCGCCGCGACACATAAACCTTTGCGACGACACGCCGGGAAACGGCGCAATGCTTTATGTTTCGCGGTTGCCGGCGGGCGGCCGAGCCGCCGGCGTCAGGAGATGTAGCGGACGATGCTTTCGGCCACACACGCCGGCTTGGGCGCGCCCTCGATCTCGACGGTCGTCGACACGGTCGCCTGCACGGCGCCGTCGCCGAGATCGTCGACGCTGATCAGCGAGCTCTGCGCGCGCACCCGGGAGCCGACCGGCACCGGGGCGGGGAAGCGAACCTTGTTGAGGCCGTAGTTGATTGCCAGCTTGATGCCCTTGACGGTGTACATCTCGTGCTGCAACCGCGGCAGCAGCGCCAGGGTCATGAAACCGTGGGCGATGGTCGTGCCGAACGGACCGGCGGCGGCCCGTTCCGGGTCGACGTGGATCCATTGGTGATCGCCGGTCGCGTCGGCGAACAGGTTGACGTCCTCCTGGGTGATGGTCACCCAGTCGCTTTGCCCGATGGTCTCGCCGGCCGCGGCGGCCAGGTCGGCTACTGACTCGAAGGTGCGCATTGAAGTGTCCTCCTTGACTCGGGTGACAACGATAGCCCCGGCCGGGTTTCGTCACGACGGTCGGGGGAACCCCGTTGCGAGCCGCACGGAAGGAATGGCATGCCTGGAGCGACAGGACGCAACACCGATGACTCACGCAGGCCCTCGGAGCGGATCCGCGACGCCGAACGGATCGACCTCAAGCTGCCGGTGATCGGACACGTGCGCATACCGACCCCCGATCACCTCGCGTTCTACGGGGGACTGGCCGCCCTGGCGGCCTTGCAGCTCCTGGATTGGCCCGTGGCCTTGGTACTCGGTGCGGGCCAGGCGCTTGCCGAGAACCAGCACAGCCGCGTCGTCCAACAGTTCGGCGATGCCCTCGAAGACGCCTGACCGACAGCGGAGGCAGGATCGCGGCGGGCAACTTGTGAATGCCCTCCACTTCGGCGATCGACGGGAGGGCCTGCAGTTTGGCGGCGAACCTCCGGGGAATCCGTCGTCATCACGCGAGCCGCATGAAAGGAACCAAATGGCTGACCCGAAGGGCCACAGAGCCGAGGAAGACGTAGAACCCGAAGTGCACGAGGCCCGATCGCGCGCCGCCGAGGGCGAGGACGGCTCGTACGTGGGCGCGGCGAGCTCGGATGACTCCTTCGATGCAGGCGAGACGGGCGCCGAAGCCCGCAGTCAGGACGACTCGCGGTAGCAAGATGACGGTGTGAGGCTGCTGCTGATCGCCGACACCCACGTCCCCGGCCGTGCTCGCGACCTACCCGCACGGGTGTGGGACGAGGTGGCGAGGGCCGATGTCGTCGTGCACGCCGGCGACTGGGTATCACCCGAATTGCTCGACCGGCTCCAAGCCAGGGCCGCGGAGCTGATCGCCTGCTGGGGAAACAACGACGGACCGGCATTGCGGGCGCGGCTGCCCGAACGGGCCGACGCCACGCTCGGCGGGCTGCGCCTGACCGTGACGCACGAGACCGGGGCCGCGGCCGGCCGGGACGCGCGCATGTCGCGGCTCTACCCGGACAGCGACGTGTTGGTGTTCGGCCACAGCCACATCCCCTGGGACACGACGACGGAAAGCGGCCTGCGGCTGCTCAATCCGGGCTCGCCGACGGATCGCCGCAGGCAACCGTATTGCAGCTACATGACGGCCGAAGTCACGAACGGGAAGCTGGCCGACGTGGTCCTGCACCTCCTCGACAAGTAGCTGGGAGCTAGGCCCTACACAGCCCGCACACATATTTAGCTCGTAGACAGAGGTATATGGCTGCTGTACAGGCCGGCACCGATCTGGTCACCGAGGTCTTCGGCGTCGTCGGCAGATTCCGCCGGCAATTGCGCCGGTCGGCCGGTCGCGGGCTCGATTCCGCCCGCCTGTCCGAGGCGCAGGCGGAACTGTTGTGGCTCGTGGGTCGCCGGCCGGGGATCTCCGTCAGCGTCGCGGCCGCGGAGCTGGGCCTGGTGCCCAATACGGCGTCCACCCTGGTCTCCAAGCTGGTCGGCAACGGTTTGCTGATCCGCACCGTCGGCGAGACGGACCGCCGCGTGGGACGGCTGCGGCTCGCCGAGCCCACCCAGCAACTCGTCGACGCGTCTCGGGCCGCGCGGCGGGCGCTGATATCCGAAGTGCTCGCCGAACTCGGCGACGACGAAATCGAGTCCCTGGCAAAGGGATTGGAGGTCCTTGACACGATGACCCGACGACTGCAGGAGCGATCATGAGCGAACGACTGCCGATGGCGATCGACGGCCGAAACCTGAGGTACCGCTACGGCCAGTTCACCGCGGTCGAGGGCGTGACGCTGCGCGTCCGGCCCGGTGAGACCATGGGCCTGCTCGGGCCCAACGGCGCCGGGAAGACGACGCTGGTCCGCATGCTCACCACCTTGACGCCGGTGCAGCAGGGCGAACTGCGCATCTTCGGCATGGACGCCCGCGAGCAGACGGTCGACATCCGGAGCAACATCGGATATGTCCCGCAACAACTTTCGATCGAGCCGGCGTTGACCGGGCGGCAGAACGTGCAATGGTTCGCGCGGCTGTACGGGGTACCGCGCGCCTGCCGCGCAGAGCGGGTGGATCAGGCGCTGGAGGCGATGGAGCTGCTCGACGTGGCCGACCGGCGGGCGGGAGCGTATTCCGGCGGCATGGTGCGCCGGCTCGAGGTGGCCCAGGCGCTGGTCAACCGGCCGTCGCTGCTGGTGCTCGACGAACCGACCGTTGGGCTGGACCCGATCGCCCGCGACGGCGTCTGGCAGCAGGTGCAGAGCATGCAGGCCCAGTTCGGCATGACGGTGCTGCTCACCACCCACTACATGGAAGAGGCCGACGCGCTGTGCGATCGGGTCGCGCTGATGCACCGCGGCCGGCTGCGCGCCGTGGGAACGCCCGCGGAGCTGAAGGCCCGGGTGTCGCCGGGCGCCACGCTCGAGGACGTGTTCCGCCACTACGCCGCATCGAGTCTCTCCGAGCACGCGGAATCCGCCACGTCCTTCCGTGAAATCCGTTCCAGCAGAAAGGTTGCCAGCCGTGCCAGTTGACAGCGCCCGCACAGCCCCCGCGGCCACCCTGGTTCGCGCGCCGCGCGGATGGCAACGGGTCCAGGCGACCCTGGCGCGCATCGGGGCGTTCGCCATCGTCGAACTGCAGAAGCTGCGGCACGACCGCACCGAGCTGATCACCCGGATGGTGCAGCCGGCGCTGTGGCTGCTGATCTTCGGCACGACCTTCAGCAAGCTGCACGTCATCAACACCGGCCCGGTGTCCTACCTCGCCTTCCTGGCGCCGGGAATCATCGCCCAGTCGGCGTTGTTCATCGCGATTTTCTATGGGATACAGATCATTTGGGATCGCGACGCCGGTGTGCTGGCCAAGCTCATGGTGACGCCGGCACCGGCTTCGGCGCTGATCACCGGCAAGGCGTTCGCGGCCGGTGTGCGATCGGTCGCCCAGGTCGTCGGCGTGATGGTGCTGGCCTACCTGATGGATGTCGGCCTGACCGTCAACCCGCTGCGGGTCCTGGCGGCGATGGCCGTGGTCATGCTCGGCGCCGGCTTCTTCGCCTGCCTGTCGATGACGCTGGCCGGGCTGGTCCTCAGCCGCGATCGCCTGATGGGCATCGGGCAGGCCATCACCATGCCGTTGTTTTTCGCGTCCAACGCGCTGTACCCGGTCGACGCGATGCCCGCCTGGCTGCACGCGCTCAGCAAGGTCAACCCGCTCAGCTACGAGGTGGACGCGCTGCGTGCGCTGTTGATCGGCACTCCGTTCAACCCCGCCGACGTGATGGTGTTGGTGATCGCCGCTGTGCTCGGAATCGTCACGGCCTCAACGCTATTGCGGCGCTTGGTGGCGTGATTCGCAACCGGCCCGTGAGCCGTTCGTGACCCCGGCGTGACGATTCCGGCCCGAGTCCCAATCGTTAGCCAACCGCGATCTGGCGCCACGGCCACGACAGACGAATTGCCCCCTCCCCTTGTGTTTCACTGCGCTGGCGAACAGATTCGACCGTAATCGCGCGGCATCGAACGAGCCATGAAAAGTTGGGATGGGTAGAGAGCTATGTCGTTCTTCGAAGAGGTGCGGAAGTTGCGCGGCGCAGCATCTGGTGTGCCGCGCCGGCTGGCCATCGCGGCTGTGGGGGCTGCCCTGTTGTCCGGCCTGATCGCCGCCGGCGGCGGCTTGGCCACCGCGGGGGCGTTCTCGAAACCCGGCCTTCCGGTGGAATACCTACAGGTGCCGTCGCCGTCGATGGGCCGCAACATCAAAGTCCAGTTCCAGGGCGGTGGACCGCACTCGGTCTACCTGCTGGACGGCCTGCGGGCCCAGGACGACTACAACGGTTGGGACATCAACACTCCCGCGTTCGAGGAGTTCTACCAGTCCGGCCTGTCGGTGATCATGCCCGTGGGCGGCCAGTCCAGCTTCTACAGCAACTGGTACCAGCCGTCATCGGGCAACGGCCAGAACTACACCTACAAGTGGGAGACGTTCCTGACCCAGGAGATGCCCGCTTGGCTGCAGGCCAACAAGCAGGTGTCGCCGTTCGGCAACGCCGTGGTCGGCCTGTCGATGTCGGGCGGCTCGTCGCTGATCATGGCCGCGTACTACCCTCAGCAATTCCCTTACGCCGCTTCGCTTTCGGGCTTCCTCAACCCGTCCGAGGGCTGGTGGCCGACCCTGATCGGCCTGGCGATGAACGACGCGGGCGGTTACAACGCCAACAGCATGTGGGGCCCGTCGTCCGACCCGGCGTGGAAGCGCAACGACCCGATGGTGCAGATTCCGCGGCTGGTCGCCAACAACACCCGGATCTGGGTCTACTGCGGTAACGGCACGCCCAGCGACCTCGGCGGCGACAACATGCCGGCGAAGTTCCTGGAGGGCCTGACGCTGCGCACCAATCAGCAGTTCCAGAACAACTACGTGGCCGCGGGCGGACGCAACGGGACCTTCAACTTCCCGGCCAACGGAACCCACTCGTGGCCCTACTGGAACCAGCAGCTGGTCGCCATGAAGCCCGACATCCTGCAGGAGCTCAACGCCGTCAACGCCAACGCGCAACCGGCACAACCGGCACAACCGGCGGCCTGAACCGCCCCAAGCCAGCATCGGCAGTAGCGCACCGGTCAGCGCTACTGCCGATGCTCATCTTCTGACCTGGTGTTCAACAACGCGCGGCGATCCTGGTGGAAGTAGGTGTACAGGGTGGTAGCCGCGCACGCGATCGTCGCGATCACCAGCATCCAGCTCCCGTTGACCACCACGCCGATGAAGCCGCCGAGCGCGGCGCCCACGATGAAGCTGGCCAGCAGCAGGAAGTAGCCGAGCCAATCCGCCGCCTTGCCGCCGGCGATGTGGCGTTCGATGCCCTGCCCCATCTTCACCATCGTGCCGGTCACATAGCTCAACGGAACCGACACTTCGCCGTCCTTGACGAACGACGTGTTCAACGCTCCGTTCGCGAAGGCCAACACGACAATTGGCGCGAAGTCCAGGAACTTCTCCTCCCAGCCTTCGTCGATGACGTCCAGGGCGGTGGCAACCGCCAGGCTGATGGTCGTCAGCACGGTCGGGCCGTGCGGATGGTTCACCCAAAAATGCCGCCGGCACACCGAGGCGACCACCACGCCGCCCACGAATGACACCATGAGCACCGCCGCACTGACCGCGAGCCACGGTTGGTGCGTGAAATACGCCAGGACCGCGCGTTGGGCGTTGCCGGTCATGAAGACCACGAAGTATCCCTGTGAATGGGTGAACGAGATCGCCCCCAGCACACCGGCCAGCACCGCGAGCACCCACGAGAGCCGCGCCTCACTGTTGAAAGTTTCGCCCGCCACACGAACATGCTGTCAGACGCCCGCCCAAATCGCAGGCGGCACATAGGTACTACCTATGTTTGCGCTAAGCGGCGGTCAGCCGGGCGATGGAACGCAACGGGATCGGCAGCCATCCGGGCCGGTGCCGCGCCTCATAACCGGCCTCGTAGACCGCCTTGTCGAGTTCGTATGCGGCCAGCAGCTGCGCCGAATCGCGTGGGTCGATCCCGGACACGGCCGCGTAACCGTCGCAGAAGGCCGCGCAGTTGCGCTCGATCCATTCCCGCGCGCGGGCGGCCAGCTGCTTGTCGCCGCCCTGATCGAGCAGTGGCCCGTAGGCGGCGTACTCGAAGGAGCGCAGGACGCCGGCCACATCGCGCAACGGTGAATCCGGCGCCCGCCGCTCGTCGAGCGGCTGGCCCGGCTCCCCCTCGAAGTCGATCAGCAGCCAGCTTTCCGGGGTCCGCAACACCTGACCCAGATGCAGGTCGCCGTGCACCCGCTGCACGGTGACCGTCTCGCCGGCGAGCTTGCCGAATCGTTCTTCGATCGTCGCCGCGTACTCCTCGAGTTCGGGCACCTTGGCGACGGTCGACGACAGCCGCGCCAGCACCGTGTCCGCGGGGAAAGGGACCTCGGCCGTGCCCAGCGACTCGGCCAGCGTCGCATGTACGGAGGCCACTGCCTCGCCCAGCCGGTTGGACTCGGCGGCGAAGTCACCACCGACCTCGTAGGCGTACAGGTCGCCCTCGGCGAACAGGTCCCGGATGCTGGCGGTGGCCATGGCCCAGCCCTCGGCGGCGTTCGACGCGAACTCGGTCACCATGCCCAGCGGCCAGGGCTCATCGTCGGGGAGCGCCATCTCGTAGGTGCCCAGCAACCGGGCCACATGCGGGTTGCCCGCCCGCGCGAGCACCCGGTTCAGTTCGATGTCGGGGTTGATGCCGCTGCTGACGCGGCGGAACACCTTGAAGATGGCGCGCCGATCGAAGATCACGCTGGTGTTGCTCTGCTCGGCGTCGGAGACGTGCGGCATCGCTTCCAGCGGCAGCTCGACGCCGGGTTCCTTGGCGAACGTCACGTCGACACCGGACGCGCCGCGGGCGCCCGAAGAGTCGACCAAGGACAGCAGGAACCGCGGGGCGTCGACGTCGTAGAGGGCGTCGAAGCCGGTCCGATCGTCCGCGGCGCCGATCGTGGCCACGGTGCTGTACTCCGAGACGGGCGCGGAATCCCACCCGACGATCACCTGGTAGCGCTCCGACGAACCGTCGGCATAGTCGGCGTCAACGAGCACCAGGTCGAGGCCGTCCCGCAGCGGGACGACGACGGCCGCCTCCGCGCGTGACACTTCCCGGTTGCGTCCGGCGTACCAGCGTTGCTGAGGCAGCCACTCGGACCAGGGCAGCTTGGCCGGGCTCCCGGAAGGGACAGTCATGAGTTCTCCTCACATGCGGGGGACAACTGGAACCAGTAGAACCCGTGTCCCGGCAGTGTCAGCAGGTAGGGCAGGTGACCGACACGGGGGAATTCCACGTGCCCGGTCAGCTCCACCGGCGTGCAGCCGCTCCAGTTCTGCAGGTTCAGTTCGATCGGTTGGGGGAACCGCGACAGGTTGTTGACGCATAGCACGGTGTCCCCATCCGCCTGGCGCACAAACGCCAGCACGGAGGGGTTAGACCCGCCCAGCTCCTCAAACCTTCCGATCGCGAAAGCCTTGTGCCGCCCGCGCACCGCCAGCATCATCCGGGTGAAGTTCAGCAGGGACGTCGAGGTGTCGCGCTGCGCCTCCACGTTGACGGCCTGGTACCCGTAGACGGGGTCCTGGCTGGGCGGCAGGAACAGCCGGCCGGGGTTGGCCGTGGAAAACCCGGCGTTGCGGTCCGGGGTCCACTGCATCGGGGTGCGCACCCCGTCGCGGTCCCCGAGCCAGATCACGTCGCCCATGCCGATCTCGTCGCCGTAGTAGAGCACCGGCGAGCCGGGCAGCGACAGCAGCAGCGCGGTGAACAGCTCGATCTGGTTGCGGTCGTTGTCCAGCAGGGGCGCGAGGCGGCGGCGGATGCCGACGTTCGCCTTCATCCGCGGGTCCTTGGCGTACTCGGAGTACATGTAGTCGCGCTCTTCGTCGGTGACCATCTCGAGCGTCAACTCGTCGTGGTTGCGCAAAAAGATTCCCCACTGGGCCATGTCGGGGATGGCGGGCGTCTGGGCCAGGATCTCCGAGATGGGAAACCGCGATTCGCGCCGGACGGCCATGAAGATGCGCGGCATCAACGGGAAGTGGAACGCCATGTGGCACTCGTCGCCGCCGGTGCTGGGATCCCCGAAGTACTCGACCACGTCGCCCGGCCACTGGTTGGCCTCGGCGAGCAGCACCCGGCCGGGGAACTCGTCGTCGACGACCTTGCGCACCCGCTTGAGGAAGGCGTGGGTCTCGGGGAGGTTCTCGCAGTTGGTGCCCTCACGTTCGAACAGATAGGGCACCGCGTCGAGGCGAAATCCGTCGATGCCCAGCCCGAGCCAGAAGCGGATGACGTCGATCATCGCCTCCTGAACGGCCGGGTTGTCGTAGTTCAGGTCGGGCTGGTGGGAAAAGAAGCGGTGCCAGTAGAACTGGCGCCGGACCGGGTCGAAAGTCCAGTTCGACTCCTCGGTGTCGACGAAGATGATGCGGGCGTCGGTGTAGCGCTCGCTGGTGTCGCTCCAGACGTAGTAGTCGCCGTAGGGCCCGTCGGGATCGTGCCGCGACTCCTGAAACCACGGGTGGGACTCCGAGGTGTGGTTCATCACCAGGTCGGTGATCACCCGGATCCCCCGCTCGTGGGCCGCGTCGAGGAGGGCGACGAAGTCCTCGACGGTCCCGAAATCGGGCAGCACCTTGTAGAAGTCGCGGATGTCGTAGCCGCCGTCGCGCAGCGGTGAGTCGTAGAACGGGGGCAGCCAGATGCAGTCGATCCCGAGCCACTGCAGGTAGTCCAGGCGGTCCATGAGTCCGCGCAGGTCGCCCTGCCCGTCGGCGTTGGCGTCACTGAACGCGCGGACCAGGACCTCGTAGAAAACCGCGTGCTTGAACCACGTCGGGTCCGCCGGCAGCGCGGCGGCGTTGTCGAAATCCTCGGCATCCGGGTGCTCGACCACACCGTCTTCGACGTGACTGCCCGCGGTTGGATCGTGCTCGACAGCTTCTCGTGCGTCGTTCATCAATTCCACGATGCCACGTGTACCCGACGCGGCACGTCGGGAATCACCACCGCTGGCGTGCGACGGATCACGCTGTGCCGCAAGGGAGTTGGATGCGAGGCGGGCATTATCCGCGCGAATATCAGGCCGGCGGCCCGTCCGCCAGCGTCACCGGCCCGCTGCGGTCGCCGCCCCCCTTGGCGATCCAGCGCAGCATGATGGTGTCGCCGGGGTGGTGCGGGACGAGCACGTCGGTCATCGAGGTGGCCCCGGTGATCGGGACGTTGTCGACGCCGACGATGACGTCGCCGGCCGACACGCCGGCGGCCGCCGCGGGACCGCTGCCGACGACGCGTTCGACCCGCGCGCCGTTGCCGCCGTCGGCGGTGACGCCCAGGCCGAGGAAGGCCGTCGGACCGATGTGCGTCGTGTTCGAGCCGGCGCCGGACCGGATCTGTCCGGCGACCCCCATCGCCGTACCGATCGGAATGGCGAAGCCCTGACCGCCGGACATCTTGTAGCTGTCGGTGGCGGCGGTGTTCATGCCGATCACCTGCCCGGCCTGGTTGACCATGGGTCCACCGGAGTCACCCGGCCGGATCGCGGCGTCCGCCTGGATCAGCCCGCCCAGGTTCTCCTCGGCACCGGTCAGCGTGTCGGTTGCCGACACGGTCTGGTTGAGCGCGACGACCTTGCCGGCCACCGCGCTCGGCGTCCCGCCCTGACCGCCGGCGTTGCCCAGCGCGACGACGGGTTCGCCGACCGCCACCCCGCCACCGATGTTGGCCGCGGGCAGGCCACCGCCACCGCGCAGCTGCAGGACCGCGACATCCGCGTTCCTGTCATAGCCGATCACGTCGACGGCATAGGTCTGGCCGTTGCCGACGGCGAACGCGCTGATGTCGGTGGCACCTGAGATCACGTGGTTGTTGGTCAGGATGACGCCGCCCGGGTCGATGACGATCCCGGTTCCCGCGCCGACCGCGTTGTTGTAGCCGAATTTGGTGCTGATGTCGACCACCTGCGGCCCCACCTTGCCGACGATGCCCGAGGGGTCGAGCGGCGCCATGGGCCGGTCGTGAGACGGCCCGGGAGGTGCGGCGGACGCCGGGACCGTGGCCAGGCCCAGGCCCAGTCCGATCACAGCCAGCACGCTGACCAACCATGACCACCAGACTGAGCGGTGGTGCCATTTGCCCATCCCCGTCACCTCCTGCTTTGCGCTCAGAACCAGAATCGGCCCAGCCTCCGCGTCTGGGACACACAACTCGATCTGTATAACCGTAATGCAGATAGCTATGCGGGATGGTGGTCAGTCCCCGTTTGGCCGCTGCGCCGCCGGTCCCCGCTCAGGCCCTCCGGGCCGGCGTGATCGCATGGGTCAGGTGCCGGCTGACGTCACCCACCATGTCGATGAGCGTGAGGTCGCGGTACGAGAACCGCCATTCGCCGTCGACCCGCTCGAATCGGTCGTGGTAGCGACCCGTGACGATGGTTTGCAGGGGCAGCTCGTCGGTCTGCTGCAGCACCGTGTAGTAGCTACGGCAGCTCGCGCTGCCGGCCCGCTCGTCGACCTCGATGATCGGGTTCGTCGTCACATGCTTGGTTCGCGGCGTCCCGTCGGGGTGTATCACGATCAGCGACTTCCAGATGCCCAGCAGCGCATTGGCGTCAACGGTTTCCTGCGCGGCGTCCGACCCACCGATGCGGATGCGGGCGTGCTCGAAAAGCGCGGCCGCGCCCGGCAGATCGCCGGCATCGATGCATTCGGCGTAGCGGTAGAGGAGGTTGGTGATCTGGGTTTCCGCCGGCATGGGAGTAAAAGTACGGCCCTAAGCTGACCAGGTGGGCGAATTCGACCCGAAGGTCAGATTCACACAGTCCCCGATAGCCCGGCTGGCCACGGCCACGCCCGACGGCGCGCCGCACCTGGTCCCGGTGGTCTTCGCCGTCGACGAGGCGCACGGCGGTCAGGGCGTCGTGTACACCGCCGTGGACGCCAAACCGAAGGCGTCGCGGCGGCTGCGGCGGCTGGCCAACATCGAACTCAATCCCCAGGTCAGCCTGCTCGTCGACCACTACGACGAGGATTGGTCGCGGTTGTGGTGGGCCCGCGCCGACGGCATCGCCGCAATTCATTCCGACGGCGACGCTCTTGCCACCGGGTTCCGGTTGCTGCGCGCCAAATATCCCCAGTACCAGGCCGTTTCGCTGGACGGCCCGGTGATCGCGGTCACGGTGCGCCGCTGGGCCGGCTGGCACGCCTGACCCGGCCCCAATTGTGGCCCGCCCGTGGCCTTGTGTTGGGCGGCCGTTGGGGGAAAAGTTGCTTAAAGCGTCCTGTGGCCCAGAACACACCGCGCCACAGCACCCCGCGGCGCTGCAGAACTGGAGGAAAGTCATGGCGGACAAGGCGAACGCTTCCCAGGGCGCGGGGGCCGCTCCCACCGCGAACGGTCCGGGCGATGTTCGCAATGTGGTGCTGGTGGGCCCGTCGAGCGGCGGCAAGACCACCTTGGTCGAGGCCCTGCTGGTCGCCGGCGGCGTGCTGTCCCGGGCGGGCTCGGTCACCGACGGCAGCACGATCTGCGACTACGACGAGGCCGAAATCCGCCAGCAGCGCTCCGTGGGCGTCGCCGTCGCGTCCCTTTCGCACGACGGCATCAAGATCAACCTGGTGGACACGCCCGGCTACGCCGATTTCGTCGGCGAGTTGCGGGCCGGCCTGCGCGCCGCCGATTGCGCGCTGTTCGTGATCGCGGCGAACGAGGGTGTCGACGAGCCGACCAAGTCGCTGTGGCAGGAGTGCAGCCAGGTCGGGATGCCGCGGGCCGTCGTGATCACCAAGCTCGACCACGCGCGGGCGAACTACCAGGAGGCGCTGGCCGCCGCGCAAAACGCGTTCGGCGACAAGGTGTTACCGCTGTACCTGCCGACGCCCGACGGCCTCATCGGCCTGCTTTCGCAGCGGCGCTACCAGTACACGGACGGCAAGCGGACCGTCCTCGAGCCGGACCCGTCGGACGCCGAGCGCATCGAGGAGGCGCGCGGCACCCTGATCGAGGGGATCATCGAGGAATCCGAGGACGAGTCGCTGATGGAGCGCTATCTCGGCGGCGAGTCGATCGACGAGTCGGTGCTCATCGGCGACCTGGAGAAAGCCGTTGCCCGCGGCTCGTTCTTCCCGGTGATCCCGGTGTGCAGCGGCACCGGCGTCGGCACCCTGGAATTGCTGGAGGTCGCCACGCGGGGATTCCCGTCCCCGATGGAACACCCGCTCCCGGAAGTCTTCACGCCGAACGGTGCCACGCACGCGACGCTGGCGTGCGATGCCGACGCGCCGTTGCTCGCGGAGGTGGTGAAGACGACGTCGGACCCCTACGTCGGCAGGGTGAGCCTGGTCCGGGTCTTTTCCGGGACCATCAGGCCCGACACGACGGTTCATGTGTCGGGCCATTTTGCGTCGTTCTTCGGCGCGGCCAACGGGAACGGGAATTCGCACCCCGATCACGACGAGGACGAACGCATCGGGGTGCTGTCCTTCCCGCTCGGCAAGCAGCAGCGCCCCGCGGCCGCCGTGGTGGCCGGCGACATCTGCGCGATCGGCAAGCTGAGCCGCGCCGAAACGGGCGACACGCTGTCGGACAAGGCCGAGCCGCTGGTCCTCAAGCCCTGGACGATGCCGGAGCCGCTGCTGCCGGTGGCCATTCAGGCGCATGCCAAGACCGACGAGGACAAGCTGTCGGTCGGGCTGGGACGGCTGGCCGCCGAGGACCCGACGCTGCGGATCGAGCAGAACCAGGAAACGCACCAGATCGTGCTGTGGTGCATGGGGGAGGCCCACGCCGGTGTCGTCCTGGACGCACTGGCGAACCGCTACGGCGTCACCGTGGACACGGTTGACCTCCGCGTACCGCTGCGAGAAACGTTCGCCGGCAAGGCGAAAGGACACGGCCGCCATGTCAAGCAGTCGGGCGGGCACGGCCAGTACGCCGTCTGCGACATCGAGGTGGAGCCGCTGCCGGAGGGTTCGGGATTCGAGTTCGTCGACAAGGTGGTGGGCGGGGCGGTGCCGCGCCAGTTCATCCCGAGCGTGGAGAAGGGCGTCCGTGCGCAAATGGAAAAGGGCGTGCACGCCGGTTACCCGGTCGTCGACATCCGGGTCACGCTGTTCGACGGCAAGGCCCACAGCGTGGACTCGTCGGACTTCGCGTTCCAGGCCGCGGGTGCGCTGGCCCTGCGCGAGGCGGCGGCGGCCACCAGGGTGGCCCTGCTCGAGCCGATCGACGAGATCTCGGTGCTGGTGCCCGACGACTTCGTCGGTGCGGTGATGGGCGACCTGTCCGGGCGCCGCGGCCGGGTGCTCGGCAGCGACACCGCCGGCCACGAACGCACGGTGGTCAGGGCCGAGGTGCCTCAGGTCGAGCTGACCCGCTACGCCATCGACCTGCGGTCGCTCTCGCACGGGGCCGCGTCCTTCACCCGCTCCTTCGTCAGGTACGAGCCCATGCCGGAGACGGCGGCGGCGCGGGTGAAAACCACGGCGTGACAAGCGATTGGAGCGCCTAGGCGCTGCGGCCGAACTGGTCGGCCACGGCCCGGCGGTCCAGCGAGCCTTTCGCGGTGTGCGGCAGCGCGCCGGCCTCCCGGAAGGTGGCGGGCACCTCGAAGGCCGCCAGCCGGTCGCGGCAGAACTCCGCGAGCTCGTCCGGTGTGGGCGCGGGCGCCTCCCTGGGCACGATGACCGCGGCCACCGTCTCGCCGTACAACTTGTCCGGCAGCCCGTACACGGCCACCTCGAAGACGTTGGGGTGGGTGGCCAGCACGCCCTCGACGCGTTCCGGCGAGATCTTCTCGCCACCCCGGTTGATCAGTTCCTTGATCCGGCCGCGGATGATCAGGTCCGCGGCCGGGGTCAGCGAGCCCAGATCACCGGTGCGCAACCAGCCGTCGGTGAAGTTGGCGGCGGTGATCGCCGGGTCCCCGAGGTAGCCGCGCACCACGGTGGGCCCGCGCAGCCAGACCTCCCCGACGGCGTCCGCGGGCAGCGGCCGACCGTCGGGTCCCGCGATCCGGATCTCCGGCCCGGTCGACGCGCCGACGAGACCGCCCGTGGCGGCGGGGTTTTCGGTTCGGCCGATGCCTGTCGTCGCCACCTGATGGGTCGCCTCCGTCATGCCGAAGGCGCACACCACCGATGCCGAAAACGTCTCTTGCAGCGCCTGCGCCGTCTCCGGGGTGAGCGGCGCGCTGCAGCTGCGGATGAACCGCAGCGCGGCCCGGTCGTTGCCCGACCGCTCGGTCTTGCTGCGCTCCAACAGGATCTGGTGGATCGTCGGCACGGCGGTGTACCAGGTCGCGCCGACGGCGTCGATGTCGTCCCAGAACGTGTGCGCGGAGAACCGGCCGCGCGCCGGCAGCAGGACGGTGCCCCCGGAGACCAGCGTCGCCAGCAGGGCGGCGACCAGGCCGTGACCGTGGTACAGCGGCATCACCGCGACCGTCGCGTCGTCCGGGCCCAGCCCGTAGCCGGCGATGATCGCCCGCACCGAGTTGGCGAGGTTGTCGTGCGTCCACGGGACCATCTTCGGCACCCCCGTGGTGCCCCCGGTGAACATGATCATCGCGTCGTCGTCGCGCAGCCCCTCGGGCGTCGCGACGTCCGGCGCCGGCGGCGTCGCGGTGTCGAGGTGCACCGCCGGCGCACCCGCACCGCGACCCGCGGTCACCGCGATCGGCCACCGGCGCAGGGCCGGCTCCCGCTCATCGCCGGGGCCGTCACCATCGACCAGCATCGCCCGCGCCCCCACCGCTTCGGTTCGGGCGCGCTGGTCGCCGGCCGGCAGGGCCGGGTCCAGCGGGACCGCGACGAGCTCCGCCCGCGACGCGGCCAGCAGGCCGACGACGAACTCGGCGTTGCTGCCGGCGCGCAGCGCGACCCGATCGCCCGGCACCAGACCGGCCCGCTTCAGCTGGCCCGCCAGGTCGTCGACCAGGCCGACCAGCTCGCGGTAGCTCACCGGGATGCGATCGGAGGTGACGACGAGCGCCGGGGCGTCCGGGCGCCGGCTCGCCGCCACCTCGACCAGATCAGCGACAACGTGCTCGCTCGTCCTCATCGCCCCATCCTTTCGTCGTTGTCAAAGTCCTGTTGGCACCTTGCCGCGGCGCCCCGGCGCCCGTCCAATACCGATCCCCTCACATTCGATAGGTGGAGGCTATTGATAGACGGGGTGAATCGCTGGATAGCGGCCTAGTCTTGGACAGCCGCGCGCACCGACACAACAGTGGTGGCCAGGCAGATACGGCACACGCACCCCAGGAGTCGCCACCATGACCACCGTTTCGGCACCGCCCAGCGACGCGACTCGCTTGATCGGCGGCTTCCAGCTCGTCGTCGATGCCCTGAAGGCCAACGACGTCGACACCATCTACGGCATCGTCGGCATCCCGATCACCGACCTCGCCCGCACCGCGCAGGCGTCGGGGATCCGTTACATCGGCTTTCGGCAGGAGGCCTCGGCCGGCAACGCGGCCGCCGCCGCCGGGTTTCTCACCCGGCGGCCCGGCGTGTGCCTGACCACCTCGGGGCCCGGTTTCCTCAATGGCCTGCCCGCGCTGGCGAACGCGACCGCGAACTGCTTCCCGATGATCCAGATCTCGGGCTCGAGCAACCGGGCGATGATCGATCTGCAGCGGGGCGACTACCAGGACCTCGATCAGCTAACCGCGGCAAGGCCTTTCACGAAGGCGGCTTATCGGATCGGCCGGATCGGAGACATCGGGCGTGGGGTGGCGCGCGCCATTCGGACCGCGACCTCCGGGCGCCCGGGCGGGGTCTACCTGGACATCCCCGGCGAGATCCTGGGCCAGGCCATGGACGCCTCGGCCGCCGCCGAAACTGTTTGGCGGGTGGTCGATCCCGCGCCCCGGCAGCTGCCGGCGCCGGAGGCGGTCGATCGCGCTCTGCAGGTGCTCGGGCGGGCGCGGCGGCCGCTGATCGTGCTCGGCAAGGGCGCCGCCTACGCGCAGGCCGACGACGTGGTTCGGAAGTTCGTGGAGGCCACCGGGATTCCGTTCCTGCCGATGTCGATGGCCAAGGGCCTGTTGCCCGACTCGCACCCGCAGTCGGCCGGGGCGGCGCGCTCGCTGGCGATCTCCCGCGCGGACGCGGTCATGCTGGTGGGCGCCCGGCTGAATTGGCTTCTCGGTCACGGGGAGTCGCCGCAATGGTCGGCCGACGCCGAGTTCGTGCAGGTCGACATCGCCGCGGCGGAGCTCGACAGCAACAGGCCGATAGCCGCGCCCCTGGTCGGCGACATCGGCTCGGTGCTGTCGGCGCTGTGTGACGCGGCGGCGGCGAACCCGATCGCCGCGCCCGCCGACTGGGTCGAGGAGCTGGCCGATCGCAGGGCCCGCAACGAGGCGAAGATGCGCGAGCGGCTGGCCGAAGATCCGCACCCGATGCGGTTCTACAACGCGCTGGGCGCCATTCGTGCCGTGTTGCAGGAGAACCCGGGGGTCTATGTGGTCAACGAGGGCGCCAACGCGCTGGATTTGGCGCGCAACGTCATCGACATGGAGCTGCCGCGGCGCCGGCTCGACACGGGGACCTGGGGCGTGATGGGCATCGGCATGGGATACGCCATCGCCGCGGCGGCGGAGACCGGCAGCCCGGTCGTCGCGATCGAGGGCGACAGCGCCTTCGGCTTCTCCGGCATGGAGGTCGAGACGATCTGCCGGTACCGGCTGCCCGTGACCGTCGTGATCCTCAACAACGGGGGCGTCTACCGCGGCGACGAGACCGCGACCGGACCGGACCCGGCGCCCACCGTGCTCAACGCCCGGGCGCGTCACGAGCTCATCGCGGAGGCCTTCGGCGGCAAGGGGTATCACGTCACCACGCCGCCGGAATTGCGCGCGGCGCTGTCCGAAGCGATCGCCTCCGGCGGGCCGTCGGTCATCGACTGCGAGCTCGACCCGGCAGCCGGAGTGGAAAGCGGCCATCTGGCGGGCCTCAACCCGACCAGCGCGGCCACACCCACGATCAGCGCCGGTGCGTGATGCCCAGCAACTGTGCGTCGAAGAATTCGCCCAGCGCGAGTTCCTGAGCGCACGCGGTGAGCGCGCGTGCGACGGGTGAGCCCGGGCCGGAAGCGTTGGTGGCCAACGCGATCTCGGCTTTCAGCGCCGGTTCCACCATCTCGACCGCACGGATCTCGGCGCCCAGCGGCGACGTCCACAGCCAGGTGTGCGGGACGATGCACGCCCAGTTTCCGGTGGCCACCTGGGCCAACAGCGAAGCGACGGAGTCGGTTTCGACCTGCGGGGTGACGGTGATGGCGTGGCCGGCGAAGGCTTCGTCGATGATCTGGCGGTCACGCATGTCGGCGGTCAGCAGGGCCAGCGGCAGTTGCGCGGCCTCCGCCCAGGTCAGCGTCGAGGCCCCGGCGGGCAACATGTTCGCCGTCGACAGCAACACGTAGTGCTCCTCGTAGAGCGGCACCAGGTGCACGTCGTGTGCGTCGTCGGTGCCGGTGTGCACGATGGCGGCGTCCAGGTCGAACTCGCGCAGGCGCCGGTACAGCTCGGTGGCGGCCAGCCGGGAGAGGATCTGCACCTTGGCCAGCGGATGCGCGGAACAGAACGCGGAGAGCACCAGGGACGCCGTCGTGGAGGCGGTCGGGACCGTGCCCAGCCGAAGGGTCCCCGCGATCCCGGACCGCACGGCGTGCACCTCGGCCTTGAACGCGTCGTGTTCGGCGAGAATCCGCTTGGCCCACACGACCAGTCGCTCCCCTTCGGGCGTGAGGCCCTCGAAGCTGTGCCCGCGGTTGATCAGCGTGACGTTCAGCTCTCGCTCGAGCTTGGCGATGGCCGCCGACAGCGCGGGTTGGGAGACGTAGCACTTCTCGGCCGCCCGGGCGAAGTGGCGCTCCTGGGCGACCGCAACGAAGTACTCCAGTTGACGGAAAAGCATCTCGCTGAAGGCTAACGCGCGGCTAGCACCCCAGCCAATCGAGTGTCTCCGAGGTGTTCAGGACGTCCACCCCGATGGCGCGGCACTCCGCCACGCCCCGGTCGTAGAGGCCGGAGATCGCGTCGGACACCAGAACAATCCGGAAGTCGCGTTCGGACGCCTCGTAGATCGACGTTCGGGGGCAGTTGGGAAAGTTGCAGCCCGCGAAAACGACCGTATCGCTGCCGCTTTCACGCAGGTGCTGCTCGAGGGAGGTGCCGTAGAAGGCGCCCCACCGCGGCTTGTACATCACGTGCTCGGCGGGTCCCACTCGTTGGAAACCACCGGCCAGGAGCAACTCATGTTCCAGGTCAACGGATTTGGGCAGGAGTTCCGCGGCGATCTGCGAACCGGCGCTGCCGGGTGCGGCGATCCGGGCGCCCCGCTCGATCGACTGGCGCCGCGCCAGGTCCACGTTCGAGCCGTCGGGCAGATACAGCCGGACGACGTGCACGATGGGCAGCCCCCGTCGCCGGAAGGCCGCCGCCAACCGCGCCATCGCCGGGATCGCGGCGCGCGTGCCGGCAACCGGCATCGGCGCGTGATCGCCGGGGACGTCGATGAAGTCGAGCTGCACGTCGATCAGGATCAGGGCGGCGGTCGCCGCCCTCGGACGCGTGTAGCGATCGTTTGCGGTCATGTCCGCCCCTTGCCGCCGTTGCGCTTGCTCTGATCGGCTCTTCCGGCGGTCTGCGGCCGTCTGGCCGGGCCAGCGAAGCCGCCGTAGTTTGCTGAAAATCGTAATGAACCGACAGCCAGTAGAATATCGTTGTGTCAGTTGAGCCATCGCAAAGGGTAGGCGCCATGCACCGAGCGTTTCGTTATCTGTTCGTTATGGTAGCGATTGTCGGCATGGGCGCGTTGGGCAGCGCCGCCCGCGGCGTGGCCGCCGTCCCCCTGCCCCAGCCGGTGCCCGCCGTCGCGTCGGTGTCGCCCGCTGACGGAGCGGTGGTGGGCGTGGCGCACCCGGTCGTGGTCACCTTCACCGCGCCGGTGACCGACCGCGCCGCCGCCGAGCGGACCATCCACGTCACTTCTCCCAGCGATACGCCGGGACACTTCGAGTGGGTCGAGAACAACGTCGTCCAGTGGGTGCCGAACCACTACTGGCCCGCCCACACTCATGTCTCGGCCGGAGTGCAGGCCCTGACGACGGGCTTCGACACCGGTGACGAACTGCTCGGTGTCGCCAGCCTCTCCGGGCACACGTTCACCGTCAGCCGCAACGGCGAAGTGCTGCGCACGATGCCGGCGTCGATGGGCAAGCCCAGCCGCCCGACGCCGATCGGGAACTTCACCGCCCTGGAGAAGGACCGCACGGTGGTGATGGATTCGCGCACCATCGGCATACCGCTGAGTTCGCCCGAGGGATACAAGATCACGGCGCAGTACGCCGTCCGGGTCACCTGGAGCGGTGTGTATGTGCACTCGGCCCCGTGGTCGGTCGACTCACAGGGCCACGCCAACGTCAGCCATGGATGCATCAACCTGAGCCCCGACAACGCGGCGTGGTATTTCAATCAGGTCAACGTCGGCGACCCCATCCAGGTCGTGGCCTGACGCCTTCGGGCAAGCCCTAGCCGGGCAACCCGCTTTTGATCGCGGCGTCCTGCTTGCGCCCGACGTCGGTCGCGATGGCCGGATCGATCGGATCGTTGGGCGCGCTGTCGAATTCGATGTTGACCACGGCCTTGCCCTCGCTGAACAGCAACACGGTGACTGCTTGGGAGTTGTCGGGCGAATTACCGGAGATCATGAAGCCGTTGGAGCCGACATCGACGGGCTGCCACGTGCCGCTGACCTTGCCCGCATAGTTGGCCTTGGTGTTTTCGATTCCCGCCTTGGCCACCTCGGGATCGGCGACGATGAGGATGGTGTCGCCGATCCGGCGGCTGTTGTCGGGGTTGGCGAAAAGCTGTGCGACGCCCGCCGCGTTGTTCGGGTTCAGCACGGGCGGCTGCGGGGTCTTGAAGTCCCCGCCGATGTCACTGGCCTTGATCAGCAGCGAACTGTAATCGGTGGGCTGACCCTGCGACGGAGCCGTCACCGTGCCCGAACCGCTCGACGAAGTGGCAGCGCCCGAAGACGACGTCGTCGAGGAGGAGGGCGACGAGTTCTTCTGGTCATTGCCGCAGCCGGTGACCACGGCACCGACCGCGACGGTGGCGACCAGCCAGCCGCCGACGGTGATCCGAGCGAGATCCATGGCGTTCCTTCCGCGTCTATCCACAGTCCGCGGCGCCTGACGCTACTGCGAAATGCCGGCAGGAACAAGGCCTGCGCCGGTCAAACGGCCGGCCCAGGTTGGCGGCCTATGCTGGCCGGAGCAAGGGCGATCCGGGGAGGGAGACGACATGACGGCTGGGGTGGCGCGTGCCGTACGGTTCGACCGTTACGGGGGCCGTGACGTCTTGTACGTGGCGAATGTGGAGATGCCTTCGCCCGGCCCGGGTGAGGTGGTGGTCGAGGTACGCGCCGCCGGGATCAATCCCGGCGAGGCCGCCATCCGAACCGGGGCGCTGCACGAGATGTTCCCAGCCACCTTCCCGTCCGGGCAGGGCAGCGATCTCGCCGGGGTCGTGACAGCCGTCGGACCCGGAGTGACCCGGTTTTCCGTCGGCGACGAGGTGCTGGGGTTCAGCTTCCGCCGATCCAGCCACGCCACCCACACCGCCGTTCCGGTGGATCAGCTGATCCGCAGGCCAAGCCAAATGAGTTGGGAAACAGCAGGTTCGCTGTACGTGGTCGGCGTCACGGCGTACGCCGCCGTGCGCGCGGTCGACCCGCAACCGGGCGAGACGGTCGCCGTTTCGGCGGCCGCGGGCGGCGTCGGCAGCCTGGCCGTGCAACTGCTGACCCTGCGCAAGGCGCGGGTGCTGGGCATCGCGGGTCCCGGCAACTTCGACTGGCTGCGCGCCCACGGCGTCACCCCCGTCGCCTACGGCGACGGGCTGGCCGATCGCCTGCGGGAGGCCGCACCGAACGGAATCGACGCGTTCATCGACCTGTTCGGCCCCGAGTACGTCCAGCTCGCTGTGGATCTCGGCGTCGCGCCCGAGCGCATCGACACGATCATCGCGTTCCAGAAAGCCGGCGAGGTCGGCGCCAAGACCGAAGGCAGCGCCGACGCGTCGACAACCGAGGTGCTCGCCGAGATGGCCGACCTGATCGTCACCGGCGCCATCGAGTTCGAGGTCGCGGCCAGCTATCCGCTGGACCGGGTCGCCGACGCCTACGAAGAGCTCGAGAAGCGGCACACCCGCGGCAAAATCGTTCTGCTGCCCCAAGGTTCACAGTGAGGCAGCCGGTCCGACCACAGCGATCTCGATGACCTTGATGATGACGAACACGATGGCCAAGACCAGGTAGCCACGCAGCGTCAACAGTCCCGCCCGGCGGAGTGGCGACATCGTCGGACGCTCCAGACCGGCGAGGTTGGGGGTTTGCCAGTTCGCACGGTCCTCTCGGCGCAAGGCACGCTGCTCGGCCCTGGTGAGCGACCGGGCATCGTCGATCTCATCGACCTGCTCGGGATCCAGACCATCGCCGAAGCGCTGCACGATGGCTTCCGCCTCACGCCGATCGCTGGACCGCCGACCCGCGACGATGGCGGCCGCGCCGCCGACGATTCCGACCACCGCGCCGATTGCGAGGCCTGCCTCGATGGCGGCGGTTGGCAGATTCTTGAAGAACGTCGTCGCCGTCAACGCCAGCGACAACAGGACCAGAGACCACACGATGGTCCACGCGATGATGTTCTGGCGCACCGTGTTTATCCACGGCCCCAGCACTGCGCGGTCGTTGCAGAGCAAGACCAGAAACACCGTCGCCGAGGGCAGCAAGACACCGGCCAGCGCCTGCACGCCCTGGGTCACCAGGCCCAGCACGTGATCGGGGCTGAAGGCGACCGCAGCGGAAACCCCGAGCAGCAATGCGTATCCGCCGTAGAACAGCGGGGCCTCGGTGAGCTTCCAGTGCAGTGAGTGTCGCCTGCCCATCGCGTCACCGATGGCGTAAGTCGTGGAAAGCCCGATGGCGTTGGCCCCGATCAGCGACGCGTCCAGTAGGATGATCGCGAACAGCACCGCCACCGGCTTGCCCAGGTGGTCTCGCAGACTGGTCGCAACCGCACCCGCGTCGGTGAAGTTGCCGACGTCGGTGGTTCCCGCCAAACCGAAGGCGGTCACGGCCATCAGCGCAGTCGCGCCGGCCATGACCACGACGATTCCGATGACCAAATCGGCTCGGGCGTAAGGGATCCAGCGCGCCGTAATGCGCTTGTCCACGACGTTGGACTGCTGGAAGAACAATTGCCAGGGGGCCACCGTGGTGCCGACGATCGCAACGGTCAACAACAGCACGGTGGAGTTGAGCCCGCCCGGGAACTGCGGTACCAGTCCGCCGGCGGTTGCCTTCAGGGAGGGATGCACCATCAGCACCATCGGGACGATGAGCACGTTGACAGCGATCAGCAGGAACATCAGTCCTTCCCATCGCCGAAACGACCCCCCGGCCACGACGGCGAACAACAACACGGCAGCGGCGGGGATGGCGATGATCTTGGGGCAGCCCAAAAATCCGAGCGCCAGCGAGACGCCGATGAATTCGGTGACGATCGTCAGGGCGTTGAGGATCAGCAGATCACCGATGCTGAACGCGCCCCAGAACTTGCCGAACCGCTCGAAGATCAAGCGGGCGTGGCCCACCCGGCTGACCGCTCCCAATCGCAGCACCATTTCCTGGTTGACGTAGAGCACGGGGATCAGCAGCGCCAACGTCCACAACAGCCCCATCCCGTAGTTTTGGCCGGCCTGCGCATAGGTCGCGACGCCGCCGGCGTCGTTGTCGCCCACCATCACGATCAGCCCGGGGCCGGTGATGACCGCCAGGGTCCGCAGGCGGCGCCAACGCCCACTGAAAGCGTCGAAGCCGCCGGTGCCATCGCGCCGGATTCGGCCGAACGCGCCGACGATGTCGCCGGTGTGCGCCGAGTCCAATACCGCCTGGCCGGCGCCGTCGGAGCCTGGAGGCGGAGCCACTGCTCCGCCGCGACTGAATGCGGCGCGCAAGCCGCCACGATGCTGGGTCGGGGTCGAAGTCATAGGAGTCCGGCTCTCTCAAGTGGATTGGTGGGAGACCGCGATAGCCGGCCAGTCACCCGGCGACGGGCGCAGTGCCCGCCACCGGGCGGCCGGCGGGGCCGATCACCGACGGCCGTCCGCGCTGCCCGACGGGTGCCCGCCGAGCGACGCCGTGATTACCGCGATAGGCATCCGCGACACATACAGGTTGGCCCGCTCCTGGGGAGTCAGTGCGGTCCGCATGTGCAACTTGTTCGCAAGCAGCCGCGCCGAACGCAGCAACGCTTCTCTGCGTCCACCGGTGTGACCGGTGACACGCTGTGTAACAACAAAAACCATGATCTTCTCCTGTCGCAGGTCCGATCGGTTCGTGGCATGCGCGGCGACCCCGGAAAACCGCGTTGCGACGCGCGGGGTCAGACGGAAGCCCGAAAACTCAGGCGGCAGAAGGAATGCCGGAACCGGGTCGGGACAAGACGGATTTCGGATAGGGACTGTCGCCGGGACTCATCTCGCCCTCACCTCCTCACGGCCGGGACACACGCGGGTGTCGTCACATTCACCTGAACGGGAGAGGCTCGAATCACCGGCGGCAGAGCGCCGATGGCACCCCTCTCGTTCGGAGCTTTGGCACTGCACGGCGTATCCGGATTTAGCCGACGGTCGCGATCCGGAAGCCACTTGGGCTCAACCCTTGGGTCCGGGAAGAGCTGTCCTGACCCGGGGCGTCTCTCGACGTTCGGGGTCAGTGGCCTGTATCCGTGCAGACGCCTCACCTACCGAGGTGCTTGCCCGTCCATCTTGCCCGAGGCCCGCGAGCTCGTCAAACTCGTTTACGCAACCTTGACGTGGGTTTGCGTTAACCGGCGCCCACCGGGGCCGTCCTTCGTTCCATCGGTCGAGGCCTACCCTCGACGGCATGGCCAATACTTTGCAGGCGCCCAACGTCGCGACGCTCCTCGACCGGATGTACGCCGAAACGAAAGATCAGATGTCGCGGTTGCGCGAGATGCACGGTGATTTCGACCGCCCGATGAGCGCGCAAGAGCGCGCCGACGCCATGAGCGAGTTCTACATCCCGGTCACACCGGAAGCCGGCCGCCTGCTGTATGCCCTGGTGCGCGCGACCCGGCCGGCGACGATCGTCGAGTTCGGCATGTCCTTCGGAATCTCCGCGGTGCACCTGGCGTCGGCGGTGCGCGACAACGGCACCGGGCGGGTGGTGACCACCGAGCTCAGCGCCCCCAAGATCGCCGCGGCCAGGCGGACATTCGCCGAGACCGGTCTGGATGACGTGATCACCATCCTCGAGGGGGACGCGCTGATCACGCTGGCCGAGCTGGACGGGCCCGTTGATTTCGTGCTTCTCGACGGCTGGAAGGACCTCTACCTGCCGGTGATCGAACTGCTCGAACCGCGCCTGACGACGGGCGCGTTGGTCATCGCCGACAATGCCAGCGCCGAGGACACCCGACCCTATCTCGACCGGGTGCGCGACCCGGGCAACGGCTACGTGAGCTTCAACTTTGCCGTCCGGGAAAGCGACAGCATGGAAATCAGCTGCCGCACGGGCGATTAGGGTCAGCGCAGGGATTCCTCGAGCCACGGCGTCAGCCATTTCACGCCTTCTGGGGTGAGGTGGACGCCATCGCTGCGCACCTTGATGCCGTCGACCTTGGCGGTGTAGACGCCGTCGGGGCACAGCTTCTTGTTCAGGTCGAGGATCCGGACATTCGGGTGGTGGGCAACGGTCCTGCGCAGCATGGCGTTCCACAGGTTGACGCGGTCGGGTTGGTCCTCCGGATAAAGGCGGCCGTCCGGCTTTTCGCCGTCCCGGCTGTAGGGCACGGTGGCCACCACCACGCGAACGCCAGTGGCGCCCACGATGTTCAGTGCGCGTTCGAGTTCGCCGTTGAGGTAGGCGTCGAAGGTGGGGTCGCCGATGTGCGTCCACTGGCCCTCGTTGACGCGGTCGACCGTTTCCCACCGGCCGATGATCAACAGCGCGACGTCAGGCTGGTCCTGGCTCATCTGCGCCGACCATCGGATGGGCCAGCCGTCGCATTCCGGCCGCTGCTCGAGGGTTTGGCCGATGTACCGGTACGGGGTCCCGCGCACCAGGCTGCAGCCGATGACCGTGTGGTCCAGAAAGGCGAATCCCGGCGTGGGCGGCAGGTAGTGCATCCACGTCCACCCGATCGAATCACCGAACACCGAAACCGTGAAGGGCCGGCGCGGATCGCGCGGCGCGGGCCGGCTACCGGCGGGCGGTGAGGGCGAGACCGCGGCGACGGCCGACACCCCCGGTGGCAGGCCCGCCTCGCGCAGACCGGGCCCGGTTCCCACCGGAATGACCAACAGCGTCACCGCAGCGGCGCTGGCCACGGTGGCCGCCGCCAGCGGCAACAGGGGCACCCGCGCCGGCCGCCAGCGCCGGATCGGCTGCTCGACCAGCCACCACGACGCGGCGGCGACCGCCACGGTGGCAGCGCACCGGGCGGCGAACAGCGGCAACCCCGACCATCCGGTGCGTTCGCCGTTGAGCGCCAAGAAGATTGGCCAGTGCCACAGGTAGACGCCGTAGGAGATGGTGCCCAGCCACACCAGGGGGCGCAGGGCGAGGATGCGGGCAACAACGCCGCGCTGTTCCATCGCCACCGGCGCGACCACGAGGACCGAAGCGATCGCGACCCCGACCAACAGGCCGTGGCGAAACTCGCCGGCGCCGCCGGTCGCATAGTGGGTGGCCGCCGCCAGGCCGGCCAGGCCGAGCATCGGCAACAGACGGGCCACCCGCCTTGCCCACCGGGTGCGGATCAGGCACCAGCCGCGGTTCATCGATGGCCAATCCCGCACCAGCAGAGCCGCCGCCGCGGCGCCGATCAACAGCGCCTGCGCGCGGGTGTCGGTGCCGAAATAGATCCGGTCGCGGGTGGACTCGGAGGCGAGGACGACGGTGAGCACCGCGGACGCCAACGCCCCCACCGTCGCGATCACGAAGGTGGCGAACCGCACGCCGCCGACGGTGGCCCGTCGGAAGTAGCGCCTGGCCCGCGCGGCCAACAGCAGGGTGACCGCGATCAGCAGGACCGGCCAGACGAAGTAATACTGCTCCTCGACCCCGAGCGACCAGGTGTGTTGAAGCGGCGAGGGCGGGGCGCCCTGGGTGAAATAGTCCGTCTTCTGCGCGACGAACCGCCAATTCGCCACCCAGAGGAAGGCCGCGACCGCGTCGTCACGCAACCCGGTGAGCGACTGGCTGGGCAGCAGCTCGCGGGCCGCGCCCACGCTGAGCACCATCAACAGCAGCGCCGGCACCAGCCGGCGCGCGCGCCGGATCCAAAAGCCGGTCAGCTCAATGCGGCCCGTGCGCCGCAGCTCGTCCAACAACAGCGAGGTGATGAGGAAGCCGCTGAGGACGAAGAAGACGTCGACGCCGATGAACCCGCCGCCCACGCCGGGGATGCCGCCGTGCCCGACGAGCACCAGCGCGACCGCGATCGCGCGCAGGCCGTCCAGCGCCGGGATGCCGCTGCGGCGGTCCGGTTGATCCCAGATCGCGATCCGGCCGGCGCGGCGCACCGGGGCAACCCACCGGGGCCGGGAAGCAGAACGCGCCGGTGCGGGGTGCCTCCCGCCCGGCTCAATGTCCGTTGCTGATGCGCCCTGACCCGCTTGTCGCCCGGCGCCAAAGTTGATGCCGATACGTCGCTGCCCCTCCTCTTGATCGGAGCAAGCCTAATTGCGGCGCGGCCGGGACAGCCGGAAAGACACGCGCGGGGAGCCGGGTATCAGAGCGGAAATCGGTTCAGGACACCGTGGAAGCGTTCCCGCATCAGCGCGGTGCGCTCGGCGGGGGTGACGCGCGCGGTTTCCGGCGGTAACGCGCGCGCGAGGTCGGCGTGTTTGGCGAGCCGGGTCGCCAGTGTCGCCGGCCGACCCGCGAGCAGGTGGCGGTAGGTGAGGTTGCCGCGCTCGAATCCCTGGGTGTCGATCCAGTTGCGGAAACCCGGGTCCCGATGGGCCAGAATCAGTCTGACTTTGCCGTCGTTGTCGACCGATGCGCGGCTCGGGGTGTAGCTCACCGGCCGGTACAGGTAGTCCATGCTGGTGAAGTAGGCCCCCATGTTGGTGATCATCCACAAGCCCTCGTGGGCGTCGAACTCGACGATGAGGGCTTCGTCGGGCGCCAGCTCCCAGTACATGTTGGCGGCGGTTCGGCCGCGTTTGGCGTCCGCCTCGGATGCCGCCGGGGCGGGGAACCTGTTGGGGTGCTCGCCGTCGACGCCGCCGTGGGCGAACGGGAACTCGGGCCAGTCGCTCATCAGGCCGGTGACGAATTCACCCGCCCAGCGCATGGCCGCAACCATCGTGTCGGGAGTCGGCAGCGGCTTGGGCGAGTCCATGTCGACGCGCTCGATCCGCATCCGCGCGGGACGCTCGTCCCAGCGGTCGAAGCCCTGGCGGATGAACAGCTTGCGCGAACCGGCGGTGGTCGGCAGCCAGTTCGGCCCGCGCTCGGAACCACCGACGTACAGCTCGAACGTGCCGTCCGGCTCGACGCGGAGTTGGTCGCCGAACAGGTTCGCCTCCGGCACGTCACCGAACGGCTCGTGCAGGACGTGTGGACCGTCCGGACGCGAGCCTTGCACGGTGACGTTGAAAAACGGTGCGGTGCCGCGGGTTCCGCTGATGCGGTACGTCGATTCGCCGTCGATCCAGACCTGTTGGTAGGTGAAGTCGGCGCAGTCGCCCCCCAGCTTGCGGGTGGGACTGCAAAAGGCGTGCATCGCCGGGTAGCGGGTGTCGCGGGTTTCCAGGGCCAGATCAAAAGCCTGCCCCAGGTTCTGGGTGAGAAAGCGAAACGCGTCGGCACGCTGCAGGCCAGAGGTCGCGTTCAAGTCCTTGAACGCCTGACTGCCGGCGGTTTTCAATCGTTCGCAGAATTCGCTCCACGCGCGGTCGAGTGCCGCATCATCGGGCCCATCACCGAAAGCCACCGCGCCACGCCCTTTCTCAGCTGCTCCGCTGCCCAAGCCTGTCCAGCATCGCGCTGACCGTCGCGCACGCTCGCCCGGCCGCCGCCAGCCTGCCTTCCGCGTCGATTCGCGGCCCGAGCAATTCCAGGTCGAAACCGAACCGGTAGCCCCCGGCCAGCGTCTGAGCCACGAAGGTTTCGATCGGGATCGCGCCGTCGCCCGGTACGGCGCGGGCCGGCAGGGCCCGGTCTCCCAGCACGTAGTCGCTCAGCTGAATCAGTTCTGTCCGGGGCAGCGCCAGCCTCAGCAGTCCCGCGAGATCGGCCTCGGCCCAGCAGTGGAACAGGTCGATGCAGATGCCAAGCCCCGCCAGCTCGGCGAGGGTGATGGTGTCGCGCAGGCTGTGGGCGACGTGGATGTCGGCGTAGAGGCTGGACGCGTTCTCGATGGCCAGGGCGACGCCGGCCTGCCGCGCTTGTTGCACACACGGCTCGATCGCGCGGCAAAACCGCTCGGCCGCCCGCTCCCAGGTGAGGCCGTTGCGGCCGCCGGTGAGCATGTAGATGCACCGGGCGCCCACGGTCGCGGCGGCATCGATCAGCCGCGACAGGTCCGCCCCGTCGGCGAACAGGTGGTAGACCGCCTCGACCGCGTACTCTTCGGCTCGGATCAGGTGAACGAAGCCGGGGTCGAGGAGTTGCGTGTCGAGGATGCTGAGGTGTCGCAGGCCAAGGGTCGTCCAATTCTGGTGCAGTTCATCGGTATCCGCCCCGAGGAACGTCACGTTGTGGACCGATAGCGCACGCACGAGAATTTCAGTCCCGCTGTTCGATGCTGACCCCGAACCGCTTCCGGAAGGGCACGAATTCGGCGTGCAGGTCGTCGAGGTTTTCGCCGATGTCGGTCAGCAATCGGGTGGAGTAGCGGAACTTCCCGTAGCGGTCGCCGCGGTTGTGGGCCAGGTAATCCCGCATCGATGCCTCGGCCTCGCCGGTGAGGGCCCGCCCGCAGAAGGCGTAGTAGCGCCCGACGGTCGCGACCGGGTCCGCGATGAAGTCGGCGTAGGGGATGTGCAGGATGCGCGGGTCGTCGACCATAGGGTTGGTCATGGTGTTGGCGATGCTCGCCCGGGTCATCTCGAGATGCTTTTTCGCCTCGACCGCCAGATCGATGGGACCGACGATGCCGTCGAGGATGTCGGCCATCATCATGGTGCGCGACGCGGCCACCTGGACCGGGTCGCGATGCAGCCACAGCAGGTTCGCGTCGGGATAGGTATCGAAGAGCTCTCGGAGGCGAAAGCCGTGAAAACCCTTCAGAACCCAGTGCTTTCGCGGCCGGTGGTACTGGAACTGCTGCAGCATCGCCTTGTGCAGACGGTACTGTGCGACGGGGTCGGTCGGCAGACCGGCCACCAGCGTCTGCATCGGCACCCGCCACCACGCGGTCGGCGTCATCACCCGGAAATCGAAGGCCCAGGTGCGCTCGTCTTCGGGCAGGCCGTCACCGAGCATGTCGTTGTAGGGGTGGCTGAGCAGCCACCTGGGCATCTTCGCGTTGATCTCACGCCAGTCGGCATCGGCCCGGGCGCGACGGGCGTCGCCGGGCGGGGCAAGCCCGGGAGGCGGCGACGGGTACATCACCTCCCAGAACCGCAGCGCACGCGCGTGCGGGTCCACCGCCATCAGCGCGTGCATGAGCGTGGTACCGGAGCGCGGTTCTCCCGTCACGAACATCGGGTGGTCGATCACCTCGGCGGCGATCGGATAGCGGTTGCGGTCCTCGATGAACTCCAGCCGCGACGTCAGCAGCCGGTGGCACACGCTTTGCGCACGCTCAATGCCGTTGGCGTCCATCCCGATACCGTTCAGGTGGTCGACGGCCAGGCGGAACCGCTCCGGCAGCGTCGGGTCGCCGTAGTCGTCGAGTCCCGTCGCGGCCTGCGCGCAGGCAAGGATCGCGTTCGCGTCGAGACCGGCCGTCATGCTTGGCCTGCGCCCTGAGCACCACACAAGGCCAACAATTCGTCCTCCGTCTTACGCACGTTGGCCGCCGACGCGGCACCGAACTCGAGTCCGGCCATGGCGCCGTAGTCCAGGATCTTGGGCACCCGAAGCCCCGCATCCACGTACGACTTGATGGTTCGCGCGACCTGCCGGGGCGTGCCGTGCGGCACCACCGCCCGAATCGCGTCGGGGTCGACGCGCTCGAGAAAGTCCACGATCCGCTCGCGCGTCAACGTCGTCGGGTCGATGTCGTGAAACCCGCCCCAATCGTCCCCCATCGGGTGGTCAAAGCCGAAGCGGCGCAGGACTTCAGCCGATACCTGCAGCAAGAACGCGGCCACCAGTGGGGCGCGCACGATCTTCTCGATCGCGTCGTCGTCTTCGCCGATCAGGCACACCTGCACGTAGCACGGCGTGATCGCCATCGGGTCTCGCCCGGCCCGCTCGGCCGATTGCCGTACCGCGCCGAGCATCTCGGCGTAGTGGTCGGGGGTCCATGCCCCGGCCGGCCACCAACCGTCGGCGTAACGCCCGACGATGTCGAGCATCCGCGGCCCGCTGGCGCCGATCCAGATCGGGGGGAAGCGCCCCTGGTAGGGTTCGGTGTCCAACCGAGCATGGTTCAGCCGGTAGAACCGCCCCTCGAAATCCACCGGCCCGTCGCCGGCCCAGAGCAGCCGGATGACCTTCAGGGCCTCCTCGAAACGGCCGACGGGCCGGGCGAAGTCGAAACCGTAGGGCACGACGTTTTCGCTTTCACCGCTGCCGAGGCCCAGGATGAATCGCCCGCGGGAGAGATGGTCGATGGTCAGCGCGGTTTGGGCCAGCATCGCGGGGTGGCGGCGCACAGTGTCCACGACACTGGTGGCCAGCGGCACCCGTTCGGTCAGCACGGCCGCCGCGGCGGCGACCGCCATGCCGTCGAGGTGGCGATGCGGCGACGGCGACGACGTCGCCAGGTCGGTGAACTCCGGCGTCCACAGCGCGTCGGGCCAAAAGCTCACCATGTGATCGGGCAGCCAGATCGAGTGGTATCGACCGGTATCGAGCTCGGCCAGGCCCGACAGGTCCAGCGGGAGCGTGGTGCGCAGGAACGCGGCGGGCGAAACCTTCACCGCGCGATCCACTCCGAGGTCAGCGCGAAGTCCGACAGATACCTGGTCGAGCTCCACCCGCCGTCGACGACGATCGTCTGCCCGTTGATGAAACTGCCCCCCGGCGAGCACAGGAAGGCGACGGTGCCGGCGATGTCGTCGACGGTGCCCAACCGCTGATGCGGGGTCAGCTCAGTGTTGATCTTGCGGAAACGCTCATCCGCCAAACGCTTTTCGACCATCGGCGTCACCGTCACCCCGGGCGCGACGGCGTTGCAGCGGATGCCCGAGGCGCCGTACTGGCAGGCGATGTGGGTGGTCAGCGCGGTCAGCCCACCCTTGGCCGCGGAGTAGGCGCCGCCGCGCAGCCCGCCGACGACGGCGAACGTCGACGTGATGTTGATGATCGCCGATCCGGGCCGCATGTGCGGCAGGACCTCGCGCGCGAGCCGAAACGGCGCCCGCAGCATCAATCCCAGAAAGTAGTCCAGCGTTTCGTCGTCCGTTTCGTGCAGCGGTTTGGGATTGCCGACCCCGGCGTTGTTGATGAGGAAGTCGATGTGCCCCCAGCGCTCGACGGCGAGGTCGACGATCCGTCGCGGCGCGTCGTCGTCGGTCAGGTCGACGGCCAGCGTCGCCACCCGCTCGGGGTCGTCGATCGACTCTCGCAGCGCGGCCAGCCGGTCCTCGTCGCGGCCCGCGCCGAGGACGGCCATGCCCGCGTCGGCAAGTTTCCTTGCGCATCCCAGACCGATGCCGCTGCTTGCGCCGGTGACGATCGCGACCTGCATGTTATCCATCCCCTGGCTCGGCCTGTGTCGTCTGGCGGCGACCCGCTGCGCCCGGCTCCGCCGCGCTTGCGATCGCCGATTGTGTCGTCTGGCGGCGACCCGCTGCGCCCGGCTCCGCCGCGCTTGCGATCGCCGATTGTGTCAACGCCGCTCTGATCCGATGTTTGAGGATCTTGCCGGCGTCGTTCTTGGGCAACGCATCCCAGATGACCACCTGCTCCGGGGCCTTGAATTTCGCGACCCCCTTGCTGTTCAGCAGCGCGAGCAGGTCGGCGACATCGGGCCCCGGCTCACCGGCGGGCACGATCACCGCGCACGCCCGCTCTCCGGTCCGGTCGTCGGGCAGCCCGACCACCGCGATTTCGGCGATGGCGGGATGGTCGGCGAGCAGGTCCTCGACCTCCTTGGCCGAGATGTTCTCACCGTTGCGGATGATGACGTCCTTGGCCCGGCCCGTCACGACGAGGTATTGGTCGTCCACCCAGCGCCCGAGATCCCCCGTATGGAAGAACCCCTCCGGGTCGAAGCAATCCGCATCGTCTTCGGGGTGCCGGTAGCCCAGCAGCATCTGCGGGCCGCGCACGCAGACCTCTCCATCACCGGCCGGCGCGGCCGCATGCGCGACGAGCTTGATCTCGGCGATCCCGGCCCGGCCGTCGGTGTCGGCGGCGCGGTCGGCTTCGTGCGGTAGCGGGGCGCCGACGGTCGCGACGGGCACCTCAGTGCAGCCATACACGCGGGTGACGACCGCCCGGTCGAAATACCCGGCGGCGCGCCGGATCAGCGACGGCGACACCGAGGCTCCGCCGCAGACGAACACCTTCAGGTGGGGCAGGCGACTCCCCGAACGTTCGGCGGCGGACAGCAGCTGCTGCAAAAACGGTGTCGCCCCGGCCATGTGGGTGCACCGTTCGGTGTTCATCAGTGCCACCGCGGCCGAGGGATCCCACCGGTCCATCAGGATCGCGGTGGTGCCCAGCAACAGGGGGCATTCGAACGCGTATATCGACCCGCCGATGTGGGCGATGGGCGATGGAACCAGGAACGTGTCGCCCGGCTCGATGTTCCACTGGTCGCGGATCTGGCGGATCAGCGCATGTATCGAATTGTGGCTGTGCAGCACGCCTTTCGGGCGGCCGGTGGTGCCCGAGGTGTACAGGACCATCCGCACGGCGTCGGGATCCAGCGCCGGCAGCCTGGTGCGATCCGGTGGGCCCTCCAGCAGCGTCGGGTAGGGCGTGTGTGCGCCGTGTTCGCCGCGCACCAGCACCACTTCGGGGGCGCGGTCCAGCGTGGCGGTCACGCGTTCGAGCATCGCCGCGTAGTCATGGCCGCCGAACCGGTGCGGGATGAAGATCGCGGCGGTTTCGGCATCTTCGAGGATGAAGCGCAGGTCGTGGTCGCGCAGCGACGGCAGGATCGGGTTCACCACCATCCCCGCGAGCGTCGCCGCCAGATAGATGGCGGCGGCCTCGTGCCAGTTCGGCAGCATGAACGACACGACGCTGCCGGTTGGCATGCGCACCAGCAGGGCGTGGGCCAACGCGGTGGCCTGGGCGTCGAGCGCGGCGCAGTCCAGGCGGGTGTCCTTGTCCACCAACACCGTTCGCCCCGGGGAGGCCTGCGCGGCCGAGCGCAGCGCGTCGGCCAGCGTGGTGGTAACCCACAACCCGCGCCGGTACGCTTCCGCCGCGTGTGTCGTGTCCATCACTTCACCGCGCCTAGTCATTCACGCGGCGCATGGTCATCGCATACCGGAAGCTCGACGACAGGTGGGTGTTGATCGTCACCTGCGCGATCTCGCCATCGGAGGTCTTGTATGTGCGCCGCAGCTGCAGCGCGGCCGTGCCCGCCGCGACGCCGAGTCCGTCGGCCAGCTCGGCCGGAAGCAGCACCGCCGCGATCTCCTGGCGCAATTCGGCGATGCTCACGCCGAACAGGTCCTCGATCAACGGGAAAATCGGACCGGTGTGGCGCTGCAACAGTCTGCCGACGGCGGCGAAATCGCGGTTGATGAAGTACTCGGTCCGGCACAGCGGCACCTGCGCGCCGTCGGCCAGCCGGTAGCCGCGCACGGACAACCACTGCGTGCCGGCGGCCAGGCCGGTCCGGGCGGCGAGTTCGTCGTCGATCTCCACCATCGCGTTGGACTCGATGGTCAGCCGCGCGCCGGCCGCGAACGCGAGCAGGTCGTCTATCGACATCGTTTCCTGCGCATAGGAACTGGACGCGGGCCGGGGCACCACCCGGGTGCCCGCGCGGGGCCGCGACGCGACGAGGTTGTCCTCACGCAGCCGGCGCAGCGCCTCGCGTACGGTGTAGCGGCTGACCGCGAATCGCTCACACAATTGGTGTTCGGTCGGGAGCTGCGACCCCACCGGATAGACGCCGTCCACGATCTCCTTGCGCAGCGTGCGCGCGATCTGCAGATAGCGGTGTTCGCTCGAAATGGCCTGGGACATCAGCGGCCGCCCCGCGACCGGCGCAACGCCAGGACACTGCCGTCACCGTCGGCCGAGACGTAGAGCGTGCCGTCGGCCGTGGCGGCGACGCCGGCGAATGGGCCCTGCGGACCCGAAAACGGCGGCATGCCTTTCAGCGGCCTGGGCACCACGCCCGGCGGGGCACCGACCGGCAGCCCCGACGCGACCGTCTGCCGGACCTCGGTGTCCAGATCGAACGCGATCAACTCCTTGGCGCCGGCGTCGACGATGTAGAGCACCCCGTCGTGCACGCAAATACCCTGCGGGCGAACCAGGTCGGCGACGACGGTGCCGACGGCCTCGGGCCCGCTCACCCGCGCCACCCGTCCGGCGCCGGCTTCCGCCACCAGGCACACCCCGTCCGGGTCGACCGCGACACCGACCGGCTCACGCAGCCCGGTGGCCAGCACCTCGGTGCTTCCCGACCGCAACGACAGCACCCGTCCGGTGCCCAACTCGGTGACGAGCACGCCGCCGGGACCGACCGCGATCCCGTAGAGCTGGTCGAAACCGTCTGCCAGCACTTCGGTTTCGTTCGCCCCCGGCCGGTAGCGGCCGACCTGGCCGCCCGAGGTCGTGACGACGAACTCGCCGGGGCCGCTCGACGCCACGCCGCGCAGGAACCCGGGATAGCCCGGGCTGAACAACATCGCCACCGTATGCAGCGACCCGTCCGGCAGGACCGCATAGAAGTACGTGCCGTCGGCGACATAAAGCCGCCCGTCGTGCCCCACGCTCAGATCCAGCGGCCAGTTCAGGCCGCCGGGCAGCACCGTATGCGTCGCGCCGTCCGGCGATATCTCGGTGATCTCGCCGGTGAAGTGGGATACCAGCACCCGGTCGCCGGCGAACGTGCAGTTGTCCAGCCCCGGGCTCAGCTGCGCCAGCACCCGCCGTTCACCGCTGCGCGGGTCGATGCGCAGCACCTGCCCGCTCGCCACCTGGGTCGAGACGATGTTGCCCCGCGGGTCGAACTTGACCGAGTCGGGAACACCGAGATCCCTTGCGACGCAGTGTGGTTCGCCGCCATCGGGATCGACGCGCCAGATCGCGTTGGCGCCCATCACCGGGAAATACAGCAGCCCGTCCGGGCCCACCTCCATCGCGTTCGGTGAGGGCACGCCGTCCAGCACCACCCGTGGCGGCCCGCCGGTCATGTCGAGCTCGAGCAGGCGCCCGCCCTCGCGGCATTCGCCGATGAACAACCGGTCGCGATGAAACGTGATTCCGTTGGCGGACGGAAGGTCGTCGCGCAGCACCCGGGTGCGACCGGCGGTGTCGCGCACGCTGACCCGGCCGTCCATCACCTCGGTCGCGTACAGGTTCCCGCTCGCGTCGAACGCGACGTCGTCGGGCGCCACGATCTCGCCGCCTCTGGCGCTCACCGTTTCCAGTCGTCCGGTGCCGAGATCCAGCGCGCTGATCTGACTGCCGGTGACCTGCGCGATGTAGACGCGCCCGTCGGGGCCGGTGCGCAGGCCGTTGGCGCCGAACAGCCGGCTGGGCGCCGTGACCCTCTCGAGTCGCCAGCCGTCCGCGACGCCGCTCGACTGCGGTACCGCATACCGGGATGGCTGCGTCGCGATGGCCATATCCTGCCGAGGTCCTTCCGTCCGGCGTTTGAGCTGGACGCTATCAACTTGTCCTAGTCCAGACAATAGCTTCCGAACCACGTCGGATTGACCTTGACAGCCCGCTCCGCCGATGGGAATAGTGTTCTCCAAAGGACAGAACGCTGTATCTTGTCCGGACAAAGCGACGCGGCAGATTGCAGGTCATGGACGATCTTCTCGGGCGCCTCCCAGGGCTGGAAGGGCGCGTCGTCGTGGTTTCCGGCGCCGGCGGCGGCGGCATCGGCACCACCGTCACCGCCATGACCGCCCGCGCCGGGGCGACGGTGATCGCGGTGAGCCGGTCGAAGGAAAACCTGGACGAGCACGTCGCCCCGCTGGCGCAGCAGGGCTTGGCGGTGGTGCCCGTCGCGGCCGACGCGTCGACGGACGAGGGCATCGCCGCCGTCATCGACCAGGCGCGGCGCGCCGACGGCAACCTCTACGGCCTGGTGAACGTCGCGGGCGGCGCCGAGCCGTCGACGTGGATGCCGTCGACGCGGGTGACGCGCGGCGACTGGCGCAAGATCTTCGCCGACAACCTCGAGACGGCGTTCTTCATGAGCCAGGCCATCGCGGCCGAACTCGTCGCGCAGCAGCGCCCCGGGTCGATCGTGTCGATCTCGTCGATCAGCGGCATGAACACCGCACCGTTCCACATCGCCTACGGGACCGCCAAGGCCGCGATCGCGGCGATGACCCGCACGATGGCGCTCGAGCTGGCGATGTCCGGAATCAGGGTAAATGCCGTGGCGCCCGGCGTCACCGAGACCGCGGCCTCCCGCACCTACGTCGACGAGGACCCGGACCGGGATCGGCAGGCGATCGCGATGGGCCGGCGCGGCCGGCCCGAGGAGCAGGCCGGCGCAATCCTGTTCCTGCTCTCCGACCTGTCGAGCTACATCACCGGCCAGACGCTGCTCGTCGACGGTGGCCTGGATCTCAAGTGGAGCCACCTGGACGCCGACAACACCTCGTTGTTCCTCAAGGACGAATCCTTCCGCGCGGCCATCAGGAGGATGTGTTGACCGATCTGGCCAAGGACTCGAATCGCACCGGGGCCGAGGAACTTTCGAAGCCGATGACGATCGGCGTGGAGGCGTACATCAGCGAGGACTACGCCCGCGCCGAGCGCGACAGGCTGTGGCGAAAAGTCTGGCAGCAGGTGGGCCGCGTCGAAGAGCTGCCCGAGGTGGGCAGCTACCTGACCTACGACATCCTCGACGACTCGATCATCGTGGTGCGCACCGGTGAGAACGAATTTCGCGCGCACCACAACGTCTGCATGCACCGCGGCCGCCGGCTCATCGACACGCCGCAGGGCGCGAAGAACGCCTGCGGCCGCGCCCGCAAGTCGTTCGTGTGCGGGTTCCACGGCTGGACGTACGGGCTGGACGGGACGTGCACCCACATCCGCGAGCAACAGGACTGGCAGGGCGCGCTGACTCCCGAGAACACCCACCTGCGGCCGGTCAGGGTCGACACCTGGGGCGGCTGGTTGTGGATCAACATGGACCCCGATTGCGAGCCGCTGGCCGACTACCTGTTTCCCGCCGCCAAGATTCTCGACCCGTTCGGGTGTGAGAACATGCGCTGCAAGTGGCGCAAATGGCTGTCCTTCGAGTGCAACTGGAAGGTCGCGCTGGAGGCCTTCAACGAGACCTATCACGTCTACACAACCCATCCGGAGTTCAACAAATTCGGCGAATTCAAGGGCTGGGCCAAGGCGCAGGGCAAGCACAGCAACATCGGCTACGACGCGCCCGACGACATGGAGGCCACGAAGTCCAAGATCCGACTGGGCACGGGCGACCCGCGTATTTCGACCGCGGAGATGCAGATCTACACGATGGAGGAAACCAACACCTCCACCACCGAGACGCTGGTGAACGCCGCCAAGCGGTTGGTGGACGAACTGCCCGAGGGCACGCCGCCCGACAAGGTGCTCGAGCACTGGCTGTCCGCGGCGCGGCGTGACGACGAGGCCCGCGGCGTGATCTGGCCGACCATCCCGCCCGACATCCTCGGTCAGGCGGGTACGGCGTGGCAGATCTTCCCGAACTTCCAGATCGGTCAGGGCCTGACAGTTGCGCTGTGCTACGGCGCGCGTCCGCATCCCAGCTACGACCCGAACAAATGCATCTTCGAGGTGTCGGTATTCGAGTTGTACCCGAAAGGCCAAGAGCCGCAGACCGAATGGGAGTACACCCCGGTGGGCGACCCGCGCTGGCTGTCGGTCCTCCCCCAGGACTTCTCCAACATGGCCGCCGTGCAGCAGGGCATGAAATCGCTGGGCTTCCCTGGCACCAAACCCAACCCTTACCGCGAACGCAGCACCGTCAATCTCCATTACCAGCTGTCGAAGTACATGGGTACCGGTGAGCCGAAAGAGATCCGATGACGCACTTCGACAACTGTGGGCCGACCGACGTCCCGCAAGACATCGACATCGACGCGCTTCGCGAGAAGTACCTGCACGAGCGCGACAGACGGTTGCGCCCCGAAGGGTCCAAGCAGTATTTGGAACTCACGGGCGATTTCGCCGAGTTCGCCGAGGTCGATCCCCATACGCCGGTGACGCCGCGCACGCCGATCAGCGAGGACGTCGAGGTAGCGGTCCTCGGTGGTGGCATCGCCGGCCTGCTGGCGGGCGCCTACCTGAAGAAGTCCGGCGTCGACGACGTGCACATCATCGAGATGGGCGGTGACGTCGGCGGCGTCTGGTACTGGAACCGCTTCCCCGGTATCCAGTGCGACAACGACGCCTACTGCTACATCCCGATGCTCGAAGAGCTCGACTTCATGCCGAGCAAGAAGTTCGCCGACGGGGCGGAGATCTACGAGCATTGCCGCCGCATCGCCAAACATTTCGGGCTGTACGACGGCGCGATCTTCTCTACCCAGGTGCGCACGGTGCGCTGGGACGACTCGATCAACCGCTGGCGGCTACGGACGAATCGCGGCGACGACATCCGCGCCCGCTTCGTGGTGATGACGCAGGGCTCGTACAACCGGCCGAAGTTGCCCGGCATCCCCGGCATCCAGGACTACTTGGACGCCGGAGGCCACGTTTTCCACTCGGCGCGTTGGGACTACGACTACACCGGCGGCGACGCCAACGGCCGCCTGGACAAGCTGCACGACAAGCGGGTGGCGCTGGTCGGCACCGGGGCGACGGGTGTTCAGCTGGTTCCCCACCTGGGTCGGGATGCCCAGCACCTCTACGTGTTCCAGCGGACACCGTCGTCGGTGGACGAGCGCGGAAACGAGCCGACGAACCCGGACTGGGTGGCATCGCTGCAGCCCGGGTGGCAGGCGGAGCGCAAGCGCAATTTCCATCGGTGGTCGCCGTTCGAGGGCGTGGTGTTCGATGCGGCGGACCAGGTTTGCGACTTCTGGACCGAGTTGGGGCGCAACATGACTGCGCGCATTGCCGCGAGTGACGACCCCGCGTCGCTGGGCATCGAGCAGATCATGGCGATGCGCGAGGAGGAAGACTACAAGATCATGGAGCGGCTGCGGCGCCGGATCGCCGACATCGTCGAGGACCCCGACACCGCCGAGGCGCTCAAGCCGTACTACCGGTTCCTGTGCAAGCGGCCGTGCTCGAGTGACGAATACCTGCCGACCTTCAACAATCCCAATGTCACGTTGGTCGACGTGTCGGGGTCAAAGGGGGTGGAGCGGCTCACGGAGAACGGCATAGTCGCGGGCGGCATCGAGTACGAGGTCGATTGCGTGGTCTTCGCGAGCGGCTTCGAGATCTCCACCGAGATCAGCCGCCGGTACGCGATCGAAGCGATCGAGGGCCGCGACGGTGTTTCGCTCTTCGATCACTGGCGCGAAAGCTACAAGACGCTGCACGGCATGACCACTCGCGGCTTCCCCAACCAGTTCCACACCGGTTTCCTGCAGGGCGGCGTTTCGGCCAACACCACCGCGATGTTCGAGCAGCAGGCCGAACACATCGCCTACATCATCTCCGAAGCCATCAAGCGCGGCGCCACGACCGTCGAACCGAGTCAGGAGGGTCAGGACGACTGGGTTGCCACGATCCGCGAACTCGCCATCGACAACTCGGCGTTCGAAGTGAGCTGCACGCCGGGCTATTACAACAACGAGGGCGGCGGAGGCGGAGAGGGCATCCGCTCGTTCCTCGGGGAGCCCTACTCGCCCGGTTTCTACGCGTTCGACGACCTGCTGAGGGAATGGCGCGCCAAGGGCGATCTGAACGGCCTGGTGCTCGGAACTTAGATGGCAGAGCTGAGATTCGACGGGCGCGTCGCCGTCATCACCGGGGCCGGCCGAGGCCTCGGCCGCTGCTACGCCCTGTTGCTGGCGTCACGGGGCGCCAAGGTCGTCGTCAACGATCACGGCGGCGGCCTCACGGGTGACGGCGCCGACAACGGTCCGGCCCGCGATGTCGTGCGCGAGATCGTCGCCGCCGGTGGTCAGGCCGTCGCCTGCACCGACTCGGTGGCCACCGCCGCCGGCGGCAAGGCCATCATCGACGCGGCGCTCGACAGCTACGGACGCGTCGACGTCCTCATCCACAACGCCGGCAACGTCCGCCGCGGCTCGCTGAAGGAGATGAGCTACCAGGACTTCGACGCGGTGCTCGATGTTCACCTGCGCGGCGCGTTCCACGTTGTGCGGCCCGCGTTCCCGGTGATGTGCGACGCGGGGTACGGGCGCATCGTGCTGACTTCCTCGATCGGCGGCCTGTACGGAAACCAGGACGTCGCCAACTACGCCGCCGCCAAGGCCGGCGTGATCGGACTGTCCAATGTCGCGGCCCTCGAAGGCGCGGCCGACGGCGTGCGGTGCAACGTGATCGTGCCGGCAGCGGTGACGAGAATGGCCGCCGGCATCGACACCTCGGCCTACCCCCCGATGGGTCCGGAACTCGTTGCGCCCGTGGTGGGTTGGCTCGCCCACGAAAGCTGTTCGGTGACCGGGGAGGTGTTCATCGCGTTGGCGGGGCGGGTGGCGCGGGCGGTCATCGCGGAAAGCCCCGGGGTGCACCGGCCGGCCTGGACGGTCGAGGAGGTCGGCGAACACCTCGACGCGATCCGAAACATCGAGGCCCCGCTGGTGTTTCCGGTGGTTCCCGACGGTCACCACCAGCACATCCGCTACAGCTTCGACCTCGCACACCGGTCCAGCGATCGGGGCGTGCTTCGTGGCTAGCCGGACGGGCCCGCTGGCCGGCGTGCGGGTCGTCGACCTCACCGCGATGGTGATGGGACCGTACTGCACGCAGATCATGGCCGACATGGGCGCCGACGTGATCAAAGTCGAACCGCCCCAAGGCGATAACACCCGCTACATCTCGGTCGGCCCCGCGCCGGGCATGAGCGGGGTGTTCGTCAACGTCAACCGCGGCAAGCGCAGCGTCGTCCTGGACCTGCACACCCACGCCGGAACGGACGCGCTGCGGGCGCTTGCCGAGACCGCGGACGTGTTCATCCACTCGATGCGCGCCAAGGCGATCGCCAAGCTCGGCTTCGCCTACGACGACGTCGCCGCGATCAACCCCGCGATCGTCTACACCAACTGCTACGGGTACGGGCGCCGCGGACCCGAACGGGACCGGCCCGCCTACGACGACACGATTCAGGCCGAGTGCGGCCTGCCCGCGGTGCAACAGCAACTGACCGGCGAGGCCGACTACGTCGGAACCATCATGGCCGACAAGGTCGCCGGGTTGACGGCGCTGTACGCGACGACCATGGCGTTGTACCACCGCGAACGCACCGGCGAGGGTCAGGAGGTCGAGGTCGCCATGTTCGAGACCATGGCCTCGTTCATGCTCGTCGAACACGCCAACGGCGCAATGTTCGACCCGCCCCTGGGGCCGGCGGTCTATCCGCGCACGGTGGCGCCCAACCGTCGCCCATACCGCACCAGTGACGGCTACATCGCCGCGTTGATCTACAACGACAAGCACTGGAACGCGTTCGTCGACGCCGTGCGCCCGCCGTGGGCCAGCGACCTCTATTCGACGCTGGAACAGCGCGCCCACCAGATCGACACCATCTACGGATTGGTCGCCGAGACCATGAAGCAGCGCTCGACGAGTAAGTGGCTGGAGCTGTTCGGAGAACTCGAAATACCGGCCGCACCACTGAACACGCCGGGCGCGCTGTTCGACGACCCACATCTGAACGCCGTCGGCATGTTCCAGACCGTGGACACTCCGCACGGGCCGGTGCGCTTTCCGGGCGTGCCAACGTGGTTCTCCCGGACACCCGGTCGCGTCGCGGGCCCGGCGCCGGAACTCGGCGCCGACACCGCACAAGTGCTCGAGGAGCTCGGCGCGAGCGTGGTGCCTCCAGCTCGCGATGGAAAGGAAATTTGACCATGGCCGTGCCCGTCTACAAGCGCATCCTCGACCTGTTCGAGGCCGAGGGTGTGAACACCTTGTTCGGCATCCCCGACCCGAACTTCGTGCACATGTTCGCCGAAGCCGACGCGCGCGGGTGGTCGGTGGTCGCGCCTCATCACGAACTGAGCGCCGGCTTCATGGCCGAGGCGGCGTCGCGGATGACGGGTAAGCCCGGGCTGTGCATCGGCACGCTCGGACCCGGGATGGCCAACATGGCCGGAGCGATCCAGTGTGCGCTGGTGGAGAACTCGCCGGTGATCTTCCTCGGCGGCCAGCGGGCCCGCGTCACCGAGCGCCGAGTCCGGCGGGGACGCATCCAGTTCGTGCGGCAGGAACCCCTTGTCGCGCCGTCGGTCAAGTACAGCGCATCCATCGAGTACGCCAACCAGACGGACGAGATCATCCACGAGGCGATCCGCCGCGCCATGTCCGGCACACCGGGACCGGCCTACATCGAGTACCCGTCGCACGTCATCCTCGAAGAACTCGAGGTACCGGATCCGCTGCCGCCCAACCGATATCGGCTTGTCAACCAGACAGCAGGCCAGCGCGAGGTGCTCGAAGCGGCCGAGCTGATCCGGGCGGCCGAAAGCCCGATCCTGTTGGTCGGACACGCGGTCCACACCTCGCGCACCGGTGCGGCGGTCCGGGAGCTGGCCGACCTCATGGCTTGCCCCGTGATCCAGACCTCGGGCGGCACGTCGTTCATCGACGGTCTCGAGGACCGCACCTTCGCCTACGGTTTTTCGCCGGCCGCCGTCGAGGCGGTGGTGAAGTCCGACCTGTGTGTCGCGCTCGGCACGGAGCTCGGCGAACCGAGCCACTACGGCCGGACCCGCCACTGGGCCGAGAACGACGCAAAGCGTAAATGGGTTCTGGTCGAACAGGATCCGGTGGCCGTCGGCGTAAACCGTCCCATCGACATCCCCCTGGTCGGCGACCTTCGCGGTGTGGTGCCTCAGCTGGTGGACGCGCTCCGCGACAGACCGCGGAAGCCGTCTGCCGATCTTGACCGCTGGATCGAACAGGACGCGGCGGAGCTGGCGCAGCTCGCGGAGAACGCGCCGACAGGCCGGACGCCGATACATCCGGCGCGGTTCGTCGTCGAGGCCACCAAAGCCTTCCCGAAGGACGGCATCCTGGTCCGCGACGGCGGCGCGACCGTCATCTTCCAGTGGACCTACTCGCAGGCCAAACCGCGCGACGTCATCTGGAACCAGAACTTCGGGCATCTCGGCACCGGCCTGCCCTACGCGGTCGGGGCGTCGATCGCCGAAGGCGGCAACCGGCCGGTGATGCTGCTGACCAGCGATTCGGCGTTCCTGTTCCACATCGCCGAGTTGGAAACCGCCGCGCGGCAGAACCTTCCGTTGGTGTGCGTGGTGGGCGTCGACCACCAGTGGGGCCTCGAGGTGGGGGTCTACAAGCGCACCTTCCCCCAGCCGTCACCCCAGCCCGGCGTGCACTGGAGCAAAAACGTCCGCCTCGACAAGGTCGCCGAGGGCTTCGGCTGCCACGGCGAGTACGTCGAGAAGGAGGACGAGATCGGCCCGGCGATCGAGCGGGCTTACGCTAGCGGCAAGACCGCCGTCGTCCATGTCTGCATCGACCCCAAGGCCAACTCCGAGGAGATGCCCAAGTACGACGAATTCCGCACCTGGTACGCCGAGGGCACCCAATAGAAAGGGATCGATCTGATGCGCGAATACCTCAAGTTCTACATCGACGGGCGCTGGGTAGACCCCGTGCGGCCCAACACCTTCGACGTGGAGAATCCGGCGACCGAACAGGTCTCCGGGAAGATCTCGCTCGGCTCGGCCGCCGACGTCGACGTGGCGGTCACCGCCGCCCGCCGCGCGTTCACCACATGGTCGCAGAGCACCCGTGAGCAGCGCCTCGATCTGCTGGAGGCCATCCTGGCCGAATACGGCAAGCGCACGGGCGATCTCGCGGACGCGGTCACCGAGGAAATGGGCGCGCCGCCCTCACTGGCCGCGGGTCCGCAGGTGCAACTCGGGCTCGGTCACCTGGTGACGGCGATCGACGTGCTGAAGAACTTCGCCTTCGAAGAACAGCACGGCGCAACGCTGATCGCCAGGGAGCCGATCGGCGTCTGCGGGCTGATCACGCCGTGGAACTGGCCACTCAACCAGATCGCGGTCAAGGTGTACCCGGCGTTGGCGACCGGCTGCACGATGATCCTGAAACCGTCCGAGGTGGCGCCCTTCTCCGCCTACATCTTCACCGAGATCCTCGACGCCGCGGGCGTGCCCGCCGGGGTGTACAACCTCGTGAACGGTGACGGCCCCGGGGTGGGCGTGGCCCTGGCGAGCCACCCCGACATCGACATGGTGTCGTTCACCGGCTCCACGCGCGCCGGCGTCGAGGTGGCCAGGAATGCCGCCACCACGGTGAAGCGGGTGACCCAGGAGCTGGGCGGCAAGAGCCCCAACATCGTCCTCGATGACGCGGGCTTTGCCGACAGCGTCCGCGCCGGCGTGGTCAACATGATGCCGAACACCGGACAGAGCTGTAACGCCCCGTCGCGCATGCTGGTCCCGAATTCGCGGATGGCCGAGGCCATCGGCATCGCTCGTCAGGTCGCCCAGCAGGTGAAGGTGGGCAGCCCGGCAGACAAGACCGCGATCGGACCGGTGGCCTCGAAGGCGCAATTCGAGAAGGTCCAAGGCCTGATCCAGACGGGCATCGACGAGGGCGCGACGGTCGTCGCCGGCGGCCCGGGTCGGCCGGCGGGTCTGGACAGGGGTTACTACGTCAAGCCGACCGTCTTCGCCAACGTCACCAATGACATGACGATCGCGCGTGAGGAGATCTTCGGTCCGGTGCTGTGCATCCTCGGCTACGACGACATCGATCAGGCCGTGGAGATCGCCAACGACACCGATTACGGCCTGGCCGGTTATGTCTCGGGAGCCGACCTGGACAAGGCCCGCGAGGTGGCCCGCAAGATCCGCGCGGGCTGGGTCACGATCAACCATGCCTTCGACATGAATTCGGCGTTCGGCGGCTACAAGCACAGCGGCAACGGTCGGGAGTGGAGCGAGTTCGGCTTCCACGAGTATCTAGAGGTCAAGAGCACCTTGGGCTACGCGCCCTGACGGGCCGAGGCGCCATCAGGGAGGTCGCTATGAGGTGTCGTGCCGCCGTGATCCGCGGGGTCGGCAGGGACTGGGAGATCCACGAGATCGAACTCGACCCGCCCCGGACCGGTGAAGTGCTGGTGCGGATGGCAGTTGCCGGGGTGTGCCACTCCGACGACCACTTGTTCACCGGCGACGTGGTGCCGTCACCCGAGGCCGTGGCCGCCAGCGGTCAGCCCGCGCCGGACTGGTTCCCGCTGCTCGGCGGGCACGAGGGTGCGGGGGTTGTCGCCGAGACCGGACCGGGAGTCACGACGGTGCGGCCGGGGGACCGCGTGGCGCTCTCGTTCATTCCCGCGTGCGGCAATTGCCGGTTCTGCGTGAACGGTCAAAGCTACATCTGCGACATCGGCGCAAGCCTGTTCGTGCGGGAGATGCCCACCGACGGGACCTGCCGGCGGCATCTCGGCGACGAAAACCTCTTGGCCTACGGCCAACTCGGCACGTTCGCCGAATATGCCGTGCTGTCCGAGAGGTCCGTCATCAAGATCGACGACGCGATCCCGTTCCACGCCGCCTCACTCGTGTCGTGCGGTGTGAGCACCGGCTGGGGCTCCGCGACGATATCGGCGGCCACCGAACCCGGGGACACCGTCGTCGTCATCGGCGCCGGTGGGGTCGGGATGAACGCGTTGCAGGGGGCGCGGGCGGTCGGCGCGAAATATGTGGTCGCGGTGGATCCGGTTGATTCCAAGCGGGATTCGGCCAAGTTCTTCGGTGCCACGCACACCACCGCCTCCGCCGGGACGGCGATCCCCCTGGTCAAGGAGATCACGAACGGGTTGATGGCGGACCGCGTGGTCGTCTGTCCCGGTGTTGTGCGTGTGGACGTGCTTCCGTTGGCGATGGCGCTGCTGCGCAAGGGCGGGATATGCGTGCTCACCGGCATCACCCCGTTCACCGAGCCGCCGGTGCCGTTGGTCCTGCAGGAGATGACGCTGTCGGCCAAGCAACTCCGGGGAGCGCTCTACGGCGGGATGAATCCGCGCACGAGCGTGCCGATGCTGTTGTCGCTGTATCAGGCCGGCGCGTTGAAACTCGATGAGCTGGTCACCCGGCACTACCGGCTCGACGAGATCAACGAGGCGTTCGCCGACCTGCGGGAGGGCCGAAACATTCGCGGGATCATCGAGTTCGCCGGCCCGTAAAACGCCGCCTGGTCAAGCGGATTCGAAGTGGCGCCGGATGCCCGCCAGCATTTCGGTGTGCGCCTTGACGGCCTCGCGCGTGGTGATCGGGGCCAACGGCCGGGGCGCGGCGATCCGTATCCGCTCGGTGATCAGAGTGCCGCCGTCGCTCGGGGCGAAGCTCACCGTTCCGCGCAGCCGCACCCCCGGTGACTGGTCGGCCTCGGTGGTCACGTCGCCGTCCGCGCGGACGTGCAGCCGGGCGCGGTAGGTGATCCGCATACTGAAGGGCCCCAACGGGATCCGGTCCACCACGCGGTAGCTCTGCAGGTAACCGTCCGGCGTTTCGGTCCGCGAGGTGGCCTGCACGGACACGATCAGCGGGTGCACGACCTTGATGTTGTTCAGGTCCACGTAGAAATCGCGGACATCGCCCGGCGGCGCCGGCACCTGTTCGGACAGCGTTCGTTCGGCGCGCGCGACCCACCAGCTCACCGGGACAGCTCCGCGGCGAGAACCCCGGTGCGCCACCAGATCAGCGCGGCGAACACCACCAGGACGACGACCGTCACGGCGGCCTGGATCAGGTTCCGCCGCTCCGGCGGCGGATAGACGTAGGCCGCGGCCACCAGGCCGCCGGTCACCAGCCCGCCCACGTGCGCCTGCCAGCTGATCCGTTGCGAGCTGATCAGCGGGACCACCAGCGTGAAAACCAGGTTGATCACGATGACCGCCGCCACCCAGCGGACATCCAGGGACAGCCGCTTACCCACCACGAACGTGGCGCCGAAGAGACCGAAAATCGCGCCCGACGCTCCGGCCGTCGCCGTGCCGAGCGACGACAGCAGGTACACCAGCACGGAGCCGCCCAGCCCGCTCAGCGCGTAGAGCGCACCGAACCTCATTCGGCCCAGCCACATTTCGAGCGGCGGGCCCACGACGTACAGCGCCCACATGTTGAGCAGCAGATGGGTCGCCCCGTAATGCAGGAACATCGACGTCAGCAGCCGATACAGCTCGCCGTCGGCGACCGCCGGTGGCCACAGCGCCAGCTGCTTTTCCAGCCCCCCCGACGCCAGCTGCACCACGAAGGCCACCACATTGATCGCGATCAGCGCGTAGGTGACCACCGGCGTGTCCGATCGTTGCGGCGCGCCGAAGCGGGTCCGAGGCTGCCGGATCGTGCGGGCGCCCGCCTGCACGCACTCCACACACTGGTGACCGACCGCGGCGGCGCGCATGCAGTCCGCGCAGATGTAGCGTTCGCAGCGGTTGCAGCGGAGGTAGGTGCGACGACCGGGATGCCGGTAGCAAATCGGGGCATCGGCCGGTGACTCCGGGGCGCTGGGTGCGCTCATCGCATCATTCTCGCCCGTGTCGCCGCGTTGCTCGACATTTTCTGGGCCGCCCCCGTGCCTTACTGTGTTTTCCGTGGAGTCACCGAGGTGACCGGCGCCGGCGTTGTCGAGCGCTACCTGGACTGCCTGGCCGGACACGACTGGGACGGCCTGGCCGCGACGATCGCCGACGAGGGCCTGGTCCGTGAGGGCCCGTTCTGCGACGTCGTCGAGGGCAAGCAGCGCTACGTCGCCTTTCTGCGCAAGGTATGCACCGACCTGAAGGGCCACCGGCTGGAGGTGCGGCGGGTTTCGCACGTGGACTCCCGGGTGTCGTACGCCGAATTGACGGAGGCGTTCGAGATCGACGGGGTCACCGCGACGTGGCCCGAATGCATCCTCTTCGAGCAGGGCGACGACGGGCTGATCCGTCACGTCAGCGTGTTCTTCAAACAGCCCGGCGCCGGCGCGGGTCAGTAGGCCGAGCGTCGACTTGTTGTCGTGATTTCGGCTCTATTCGTCAAACAACTCGACGTTCGACCTGCGAAGTGTTCCTTCCCTGATCCACCGAATTGACCTAACGTGTCATGGATGGAGGCAGACGGAACACCGGAGTCGGTGCCGGTCGAGAAATTGCACTCGGGCGACCCGATCACCGATTGTGGTCAGCGATACATAGTCCTCGAATCGAAAACCGTTGGCGACGGCTGCGTGGTTCTCGAGCTCGAATCCAGGGTGGACCACCAGCTGCAGGTCATCGAGAAGTCCTTCCCGACCGGCTACCAGGTCGGTAGGGCGAACCACCGGATTTTATAGCCGAATTCCCGACGCCAGAAATGCGCGAGTAGCCGGTCGACGGCTACCGCGCATTTGTGTTTTAAGGGCGTGTCACACGAGGTAGTAGTAGCGCTGGCGATCCCCGTTGCCCGACACGGCGCCGGCGGGCAGCGACTCACCCGGTTCGTGGATGCCTAGTTCGGCGTGCGCGTAGCGGACGGCCTTCAGGGTCGCCGAGAATTCCTCGTCCTCTTCGGGGAAGACGTGCTCGCTGGAGAACCACCTGTCGAGTCCGACGTTCTTCAGCACGGTCCACATGTCGGGCTGCACGCCGGCCAGCAGAACCGTGACGCCTTGCGCGGTTTCCTCGCGCAGGAAGTGCTCGATCCGCTCGACCACGACGGCATCGGGGTGGCGCACCCGCTTGAGCCGCAGCACCACGAAGCTGATGCCGTCCTGTTTGACCCTGTCCCGCAGCGCATCCAGGTAGCGGTCGAGTTCCGGTGCGGCACCGAAGAACAGCTCGCCTTCGAGGTCGTAGATGATCGTCGAGGGATCCACCGGATCACCGGGGACGCGCTCGCGGACCACCCGTTCGGGCGTGACGATCAGCTCCTTGGCCTTCAGCTTCGCCGCGCGCGGAACGAACAGCAGGATCGACAACGCGACGCCCAGCAGCACGGCGGTGTCCAAGTCGATCAACACCCCCGTCAGCGCCGTGACGATCACCAGTCCCGCGTCGTAGCGCGACGCCTTCAGCATGTAGAACAGCCGCTTGTAGTCGATGAGGCGCGCGGCGGTGATCAGCAGCAGGCCGGCCAGCGCGGCCCGCGGCATGTAGTGCAGGAGCGGTGCGCAGAGCAGCACCACCACGGCGACGCCGGCCGAAGCCACCACCCCGGAGAACCGCGACGCCGCACCGGCCTGGAAGTTGATCGGCGAGCGCGACATCGAGCCCGATCCCGGCACGGACTGAAAGAAGCCGCCGGTCAGGTTCGCCAGGCCCTCGGCGAGGATCTGCCGGTTGTAATCGATCCGCTGGCCGCTCTGGTGGGCGATGGCCTTGGCGATCGACAGCGCCTCGATCAGTCCGATGAAGGCGATGGCGAAGGCGCCTTCCGACAGCTGGCCCACTAAGCCGAGTTGCACATCCGGGATGTGCGGTGTGGGCAGGCTCTGCGGGATTTTCGCGGTCAGGGCCACCGCGGTGTTACCGCCGCGATCGGTGGTGGACCATCCCGCCGCATACGCGATGACTGCCGCGGTGACGAGCACCGCCAGCAGGTCGAGCTGCGGGAGCCCGTACCGCTTGACCAGCCAGCGCAGGATGACCGCCAGCGCGACGGTGACGACGGTGAGGACCAGCGCGCGGTAGTTGACGGCGTCGCCGTGCAGCAGGGTGAGGTAGGTGCGCTTCAGCACCGGCATCCGCCCGGTCCCCTTGTCCTTCACACCGAGCGCGTTACCCAGCTGGCCGAGCGCGATCAGCAGCGCCGCGGCCACCAGGAAGCCGATGATCACCGACTCCGAGATGTACCGGGTCAGGTCGCCGAGCTTGAACACCGCGATGAGGATCTGGAACGCGCCGACGAGCACCCCGAGCAGAAACAACGCGTCGAAAAGGACGGTGCGGTTCTCGGGATCCAGAAAGGCCAGGGAACTGAAGACGAGGAGCGATATGGCGCTCGTCGGGCCGTTGATGAGATGTGAGGAGGATCCGAAGACCGCGGCGACGAAGGTCACCACGATCGCGGAGTACACACCGAATTTGGGATCGACGCCGGCGACGAGTGCGTAGGTGATGCTCTGCGGCAGCGAAACGGCCGCGACGGTGAGCCCGGCGACGACGTCGCGGCGCGCCTTCGTCGTGTCGTAGTTCAGATTCTTCAGGCTTGCCGGAATGCTCATGGCCGCTTGGCCTTTCGTCGCGGATGCGCGGACGCGGCCCTGGCTTGCCCTGGCGATGAGACCGTGTCGTAGATGCCGTTGTCGCCGAAGAACTTTTGTCGCGCGTCGTTCCAGTCGCTGGCGATCGCGTTGATCGGGAACAGGTTGATGTCCGGCAACTTGTCGGCGTGCCTGTCGAGGATTTCCCGTTTCACCGGCCGGTAGCCCAGTTGGGCGATGATTTCCTGCGCCGCGTCGCTGTAGAGGTATTCCAGATAGGCCTTCGCGTATGACGCGGTCCTCTTGTCGGTGACATTCGCGTCGACCCAGGCGACGGCCGGTTCGGCGCGGATGCTGATCGGCGGGTAGACGATCTCGAGTTCGTCCTTGTTCTCGGCGACCTCGCGCAGGGCTTCGTTCTCCCAGGTGAGGTGCACGTCGCCGATCCGCTCGACCGCGAAGCTGATGGCGGCGCCGCGCGCCCCGGAGTCGGCGACGACGACATGGCGGACGAGCGCCCGGACAAAGTCGGACGCCTGGGCGTCGGTACCGCCGCGGGTCGTCACCGAACCCCAGGCCGCGAGGATGCTCAACTTGCCGTTGCCCGAGGAGCGCGGGTTGGGCGACACGATGGCAACACCATCCTTGACCAGATCCGGCCAGTCGCGAATTGCCTTCGGATTGCCCCGATGGACGACGAAGACGATGGTCGATGTGTAGGGGATCGAATTGTTCGGCAGGCGTTTCTGCCAGTCGGGGGCGATCAGCCCGCGCTTGCGCAGTCCGTCGACGTCACTCACCAGCGCGAGCGATACAACGTTGGCCTTCTGCTTGCCCTCGATGACCTCGCCGGCCTGGCGTCCCGAACCACCGTGGGACTGCTTGATTTCCAGCGTCACGCCGGTCTGCCGACGAAACTGCTCTACGAAGGCCTTGTCGACCGCCGCATAAAGCTCCCGGGTGGGGTCGTAGGAAACGTTGAGGATCTGGTTTGGCGACGCTTGGCCGTGCAGGTTCTTCAGCGTGATCAGGCCCGCTGCCAAGACGATGGCGAGGACGCCGACGATATTGAGCCAGGGAACGCGAAATCGAAGCTTGCGGCGGTCCGCCGACACCTGCGGGGGCTCTGTCATCGCCGCCTCCATATCCATCACCGGGCTCGTCGAAGTTGCCAATCACCGCCGGTTCGCTGGAGGCAGACTGTCGACGTCGGATGTTAGCCACCGGGCCGCGGCAAGACAGCGGTGTGAATCAGCCTGATCGCAACGGCCTGCGCAACCGTTGTGCACCAACCGGTTCCCGCCGACGACGTCTGGCCGAGCCCGCCGGACGGCTCACGCCCACCAGGCGAAATACGGCCTCCTGCAGGATGGTTCAGCCGGAGACCCATCCGCGCGGCGGCGACGATGCCGGGACGGATCCAACCGCCGCCAACGGGTAAACCGCCGTGCCGACAACCGGCGCGACGCCGATCCCCGTGCGTCACGCTCACCGCGCTGCGCGACGCGTGACGGCTCTTCCAGGTTTGGTCCGGCGCCAACCCGGTAACCTTTCTGCGAGGAAGCGATTGCACCCCTGGTTACCGAGCGAATCGCGACGCGCCGCGCTCGTCGGTGTCATCGGTGTGCCGTCCGCGCAGCCCAGCTGTGGACAGGCCCCTGACACGCCAGGATCATTAGGCGCGGCAGATGTAGGTGAAGGGTGACGGAATGAGGATTCCGGGCGTGGCCGGCGTCGTCGCCGGCGTGACCGGCGGGGCCGCGCAGGTGGTCCGGGCCGGCGTCTCGACGGCGGCCGGCGCCGCCGGGGCGGTGCAGATGCTCGCCAGCCCGGTGGTGGAACTGGCCGGCCCGGTGGTTCAGTCGATGGCGCAGACGACCGGCCGGGCGGTCGGCATTGGCTCCCCGTCGGACGGCTCGCCGAACGGCGTCGCGCCGCCGGTGCGCTGGCAGAGCGGGCTGCGGGTCCATTTCGATCTCGATCCCTTATTGCCCTTCCCCCGCTGGCACGAGCACGCGGCGGTGGTGGAGGAACCGGTGCGCAGGATTCCCGGGGTGGCCGCCGCCCACGTCGAGGGCGCGCTCGGCCGGTTAGTGGTCGAACTCGAGAGCGACGCCGACGGCGACGCCGTCCTCGACGAGGTGCGGGAAGCGGTTTGTCAGGTGGCCGCCGACCTGAACCTGACCGGCCCGAAGTCCGCGCCCCGGACGGCGCCGTTCGCCGACCCGGGCAACCCGTTGGCGATCCTGGTCCCGATGACGGCGGCGGCGATGGACGTGGCGGCGATCGGCGCGGCGGTCACCGGCTGGCTGGGCCGGCTGCCCGTCGCGCCGCGCAGCGCCCGCGCGGCGGCCGCGCTGCTCAATCATCAGCCGCGGGTGGTGGCCGTGCTGGAGTCCCGGCTCGGTCGCGTCGGCACCGACATCGCGCTGAGCGCCTCGACGGCGGTGGCCAACGGGCTCACCCATGCCGTCGGGACACCGCTGATCGACCTGGCGCAGCGCAGCCTGCAGATCTCGGAGGCATCGGCGCATCGGCAGCGCTGGCGAGAGCGCGAGCCCGAGCTCGCATCCCCGAAGCGGCCGCAGGCCCCGGTGGTTCCCGTCATCTCCTCGGCGGGTCCGAAATCGCAGGCGCCCCGGCACAATTGGGCCGCCGCGGCCGCGGGTGAGGTGTCCCACGTCGTCGTCGGCGGGGCCATCGACGCGGCGATCGACACGGCAAAGGGGTCGATGGCCGGACCTGTCGAGGAGTATGTCGACCAGTCGGCCAACGCTTCGTTGATCGCCGCGGCCGGCGCGCTGCTGGCCGGCGGGGGCACCGAGGACGCGGCCGGCGCGCTGCTGGCCGGCGTGCCGCGGGCCGCCCACGCGGGCCGGCAGGCGTTCGCCGCCGTGCTGGGCCGCGGGCTGGCCAACGCCGGGCAGCTGGTCCTCGATCCGGGCGCGCTGCGCCGGATGGATCGGGTGAAGGTGGTGGTCATCGACGGGGCGGCGCTGCGGGGCGACAACCGCGCGGTGCTGCGCGCGCAGGGAGACATCCCCGGCTGGGACGAGGATCGCGTCTACGAGGTCGCCGACGCGCTGCTGCACGGCGAGGAGGCACCCGAGCCGGACCCCGACGAGTTGCCGGCCACCGGGGCGCGCCTGCACTGGATCCGGGCGCAGGACCCGGCGGCGCCCGCGCAGGGACTCGAGCACGCCGACCTCATCGTCGACGGCGAACGCGTCGGCAGCGTCGACGTGGGGTGGGAGGTCGACCCCTTCGCGATCCCGCTGCTGCAGACCGCCGCCCGTACCGGGGCACGGGTGGTGCTGCGCCACGTCGCCGGCACCGAGGACCTGACCGCCAGCGTCGCGGTGAGCCACCCGCCGGGAACCCCGTTGCTGCAGGTGGTTCGCGACCTCCGCACGGATCGCGGGCCGGTGTTGCTGATCACCGCCCTGCACCGGGATTTCGCGTCGACGGACACGTTGGCGGCGCTCGCCATCGCCGACGTCGCGGTGGCGCTCGACGATCCGCAGGCGGCGACGCCCTGGACCGCGGACATCATCACCGGCACCGATCTGGCCGCGGCGGTGCGGATCCTTTCGGCGCTGCCGGTGGCGCGGCAGGCCACGGAATCCGCGGTGCGCCTTGCCAAGGGCGGCAGCACCCTGGCGGGCCTGCTGCTGGTCACCGGCGAACCCGGCTCGGCGAACCCGGTTGCCTTGCAGCGCTGGCTCAATCCGGTCAACGCCGCTGCCGCGGCGGCGTTGATCCAGGGAACCTTCTCGGCCAGCAGGGTCTTGCGGCTGGCGGACCCCACGCCCCAGCCGCTGACCGCCTGGCATGCGCTGGACCCCGAGATCGTCTACTCCCGCCTGACCAGCCGCACGCGGCCGCTGGCCGTCGAGCCCGGCACCGCGCCCTGGCGGCAGATGCTGGACGACCTGTCCTACAACCCGGTCATCGCACCGCTGCGGGGTCCGGCGACCCGGGTGGGGCGGCTGCTGTCGGCGACGCGGGCCGAGCTCGCCGACCCGCTGACGCCGATCCTCGCGGTGGGGGCGGCGGCGTCGGCGATCGTCGGCAGCAATGTCGACGCGCTGCTGGTGGCCGGCGTGATGACCGCCAACGCGATCGCCGGCGGCGTGCAGCGCCTGCGCGCCGAGGCCGCGGTCGCCGAGCTGTTCGCCGAGCAGGAGAAGCACGCGCGGCGCGTCGTGCTGCCCACGGTGGCGACCGCGCACCGGCGGCTCGAGGCGGCGCGCACCACCGAGCGAACGGTCACGGTGAGCGCGAAATCGCTGCGCCCGGGCGACATCATCGACCTCGCCGCCCCGGAGGTGGTGCCGGCGGACGCGCGCCTGCTGGTGGCCGAGGACCTGGAGGTCGACGAGTCCTTCCTCACCGGGGAATCGCTGCCGGTGGACAAGCAGGTCGAGCCCGTCGCAGCCGCCGACTCCGACCGGGCCAGCATGCTGTTCGAGGGCAGCACCATCGTCGCCGGGCGGGCCCGGGCGATCGTCGTCGCCACCGGCGCCGGCACCGCCGCGCAACGCGCGCTGACGGCGATCGCCGACGTCGAGTCCGCCGCCGGCGTGCAGGCCCGGTTGCGGGAGCTGACCAGCAAGGTGCTTCCCCTGACGCTGGCCGGCGGCGCCACAGTGACCGGGCTGGCGCTGGCACACCGCGGGTCGCTGCGGCAAGCGGTCGCCGACGGTGTCGCCATCGCCGTCGCCGCCGTCCCCGAGGGCCTGCCGCTGGTGGCCACCCTGGCCCAGCTCGCCGCCGCCCAGCGGTTGTCGCGACGCGGGGCGCTGGTCCGCACGCCGCGCGCGATCGAGGCGCTGGGGCGCGTCCAGACGGTGTGTTTCGACAAGACCGGCACGCTCACCGAGAACCATCTGCGCGTCGTGTGCAGCGTGCCGCACGAGACGAGTCCGGACGGCCCGTTCCCCGATCCGGCCGATCCCGGGGCCGCCGAGGTGTTGCGGGCCGCCGCCCGCAGCAGCACCCAGCCCCATAACGGCGGAGGACACGCGCACGCCACCGACGAGGCCATCCTCGGCGCAGCCAATGCCCTTGAGGGCCAATGGGTTTCGGGGTGGAACGTGCTCGCGGAGGTCCCGTTCGAGTCCAGCCGCGGCTACTCCGCCGCGATCGGCGCCGACGAGGCGGCGGGCACGATGCTGATGGTGAAAGGCGCCCCCGAGGAGATTTTGCCGCGCTGCCGGTTCACCGATCAGGACGCCGCGCTGGAGCATGCGGACGCGTTGGTGATGCGCCTCGCCGAGCAAGGCCTGCGCGTGCTGGCCGTCGCGCAGCGACGCTGGGACGGCGGCACCAGCGAGGACGACACCGACACCGACAACGTCGACGCCGCGGCGCACGACCTGGAGCTGATCGGCTACGTCGGATTGGCGGACACCGCTCGGGCGTCGGCGCGGCCACTGATCGAGACGCTGGTGGAGGCGGGTCGCAGGGTGGTGCTGATCACCGGCGACCACCCGGTCACGGCCCGCGCGATCGCGCGCCAGCTCGGCCTGCCGTCCGACGCGCGTGAGGTCACCGGCGCCGAGCTCACCGCCCTCGACGAGGACGCCCGGGCCAAACTCGCCGCCGACGTCCAGGTTTTCGCGCGCGTCAGCCCGGAACAGAAGGTGCAGATCGTCGCGGCGCTGCAGCACAGCGGGCAGGCTGTCGCGATGGTCGGCGACGGGGCCAACGATGCCGCCGCCATTCGGATGGCCGACGTCGGCATCGGGGTCAGCGGTCGCGGTTCGTCGGCCGCGCGCGGCGCCGCCGATATCGTCTTGACCGACAACGATCTCGGCGTGCTGGTCGACGCGTTGGTCGAGGGCCGCGGCATGTGGGGCGGGGTGCGGGATGCGGTCAGCATTCTGGTCGGCGGCAACGTGGGTGAGGTGCTGTTCACCATCATCGGCACGGCCCTGGGCACCGGCCGCGCGCCGGTGGGCACGCGCCAGCTGCTGTTGGTGAACCTGCTCACCGACATGTTTCCCGCGCTGGCGGTCGCCGTCACCCCGCAGTACCCCCAGCCCGACGAGTACGAGGAGGCCGCGGACCGCGACGCCGACGAGGTGCAGCGCGCCTTCCAGCTTGCGGCGCTCTCCGAACCCTCGCCGTCGCTCGACGCGCCGCTCATGCGCCAGATCGTCACGCGCGGCGCCGTCACCGCCGCCGGCGCGACGGCGGCCTGGGCCATCGGGCGTTGGACGCCGGGCACCGAACGCCGCACCTCGACAATGGGTCTCACCGCGCTGGTGACCACGCAGCTCGCGCAGACGCTGCTGACGCGCCGCCACAGCCCGCTGGTCATCGCCACGGCGCTGGGCAGCGCCGGCGTCCTGGTCGCCATCGTCCAGACCCCCGGTGTCAGCCAGTTCTTCGGCTGCACACCGCTGGGGCCCGTCGCCTGGTCCGGCGTGATCGGCGCGACGGCCGGCACCACCGCGGTGTCGGTGCTGGCGCCCAATTGGCTGGCCAGGAGGGTCGCAGCTCTGGAACCCAAGCGACTCGAGCCCGGGGACGGCTCAGGTCGATAGCTCCTTGCGCACGACCTTGCCCGCCGGATTGCGCGGAATGCTGCCCACGATGTTGATGTCTCGCGGCTGCTCGAACCGGGAAACCCTGTCCTTCAAGTAATCCCGCAATGCCGGCGGATCGACGCCGCTCCCGGGCTGCGGGACCACGAAGGCGGCCAGCCGATGGCCGAACTGCTCGTCGGGAACGCCGATGACCGCGCTGTCCGCGACGCCGGGGTGCTCGGCGAGCGCGTTCTCCACCGCGCGCGGATAGACGTTCTCTCCCCCGGAGATGATCATGTCGTCCTCACGGCCGACGATGAACAGCCGTCCCGCGTTGTCGAGGTAGCCCATGTCCCCGGTGCTGGTCATGTTCTCGACGACGGCCTTGGCCTCCCCGGAGCCCTCCGTGTAGCCCTCGCTCGCCAGCTCGCCGCCGACGAAGATGCGTCCGGTGACCCGCGGGCCGACGGGCCGGTTCTTCTTGTCGAAGATCCGCACCGGGCAGCCGGCGACCGGTTTCCCGACCGTCTCCGGGGCCTCCCGCAGGTCGGCCGGTGTGGCCAGCGCGCCGATGCCGACTTCGGTTGAGCCGTAACCGTTGTAGAGGACGTCGCCGTAGGCATCCATGAACCGCTGCCCCAGGCTCGGATCCAGCCGATCCCCGCTGGACAACACCACGCGCAGGTAGGGCAACGGGTTTCGTGCCCGCACCCGCTGCGGCAGGTCCAGGATGCGCGCCAGCACGACCGGCACCGCGGTGAACGCGTCGGCGCGGTGCAGCGACGCCTGCGCCAGCGCGGCTTCGGCGTCGAAGTGGCGATGCGTGAGCACGGTGCCGCCCAGGGCCACCGTCAGCATCAGCATGCCGAGGCCCAGCCCGTGAAACATGGGCATCGCCACCGAGATCCGCGAACCGGCGCGCAGGCCGGTGCGGTCGAGGATCGTCACCCAGACGCCCACCGCCGAACGCAGCTGCGGGGTCCGGGGCACGCCCTTGGGTTTGCCGGTGGTGCCCGACGTCAGCAGCACGATGCGGCCGGGCGCGGTCACTCCGGGGCGGGGGGCTCGCGGCCGGCGGTCGCGCGCGTCGACCGTCGCCGGATCGACGACGGTGACCGGCGCCTGGGCTTCAGCGGCGGCGCGCACCCGCTCCGTGAACTCGTCGTCGGCGACGACCGTGGTGATCCGGTGCGCGCTCAAGGCGACGGCCAGCGCATCGGTGCGGAAGTCCGTGTTGACGAGGACGACGTCGGCGCCGACCAGGGCCGCTGCGAAGAACGCCTTGACGAATCCCCGGCCGTTGCGGCACATGACCCCGACCGCGCGACCGGGTCCCGCCCCGGCGGCGGACAGCTCGCGGGCCAGCGCCTCGGCCTCTGACCGCAGGTCCCGGTAGGTGAGGGCGCCGTCGTCGTCGACGACCGCCGCCCGGTTGGGCCACCGGGCCGCGGTGACGCCCAACAGGGTGTAGGGATTCGTGCCGCCGCGGCGCGCCTCGTGCAGCACCCGCACCACCGCGGCCGGCGAGGGCGGGCCGAGCAGCCCGGACCGCAGCAGCGCCCGCGCCGCGGTGGCGACCACACCGTCCCGGGACACCAGCGGGCTCATCGCCGGGCCTCGCGCGCACCGGAATTGGCGAAGAACCAGCGGTGCCACAACCGGGCCGCGCGCTCGGCCGGCCCGGCCAGCAGCACCGACGCCAGTTCGGCCGGCCACACCCACGGCGGTTCGTTGGTGCGGGGCCGCTCGATGACCGCCTTGGCGATCGCGTCGGCGGCCTCGTCCGCGGACATGCCGGGAAGCCGGCCCAGGATCGGTGTGGGCGCGATCATCCGGGTGCGCACCAGCGCGAAGTAGACCGTCGTGACGTCCACGCCGTCCATGTGCAATTCCGGTGCCACGCTGCGCAGCCAGCGGTCGAAGGCACCCTTGGACGCCTGGTAGGCGCCCCACTGCGGCCCGGGAACGACCCGGACCCCGACGCTCGACACGTTCACGATGTGCCCGCAGCCGCGCTCGCGCATGGCCGGCAGCAGCCCGAGCAGCAGCCAGATCGGTCCCAGGTAATTGATGTCGATGGTGCGCTGGAAGTCGTGCGGGCGGTCGTACTGGTCGTGCAGCGAACGGCGCAACGACTTGCCGGCGTTGCTCACCACGATGTCGATCGCGCCGTGGTTCTCGGTGACCTCCTTGGTCAACGCGCCGACGGCGGCCTCGTCGGTGAGGTCGGTCGGGTAGGCGACCGCCCGGCCGCCGCCCGCGTTGATCGCCGCCGCAAGGTCCTCCAGCCGTTCCGCCGACCGGGCGACGACCAGCACCGTCGCTCCCGCCGCGGCCAGCCGGCGGGCCGTGGCCTCGCCGATGCCGTAGGACGCGCCGGTCACCAACACCGTCCTGCCCGAAACGATGTCGCGCAGCTTGTCGGGGTCGTCGACCCGCGCCGGGTTGGCCACTCGGTCGGTGGCCGCCGCCAGGGCTCGCTGGAAGGGCTGTGCTATCACGTTCAGGTTCACGTTCGCCGCCGCATTCGCTCCGAACTGCGCGCGAGGGTGCGGCTCTGGCTTAACCGTAGGCCTCGACTCGGGTTACAGCTAGCAGACCACACCGGGGTCTGTCGCCGCCGTCCGGCCCGGCGTTCAGGCTGTTCGGCCGCGCGCGGGCCGGCCGGAGCGTGGCCGACGGGACGTTTTACGATTCCGAAACATTTGCCAGAGAATTCTCTGTTTAGGCAACGGTTTACAAGGGCACAATTGCGGCATGATCGCACGTCACCTCGCTCGTTTCCTTGGTCCCGCGGTAGTCGCGGCGTCGGGGCTCAGCGCCTCGGTCCTCGCGCCTGCCCTCCCCTTCGCCTCCGCCCAATGCCCGGACGTGCAAGTGGTTTACGCCCGCGGCACCGGTGAGCCCCCGGGGGTCGGCCCGACCGGGCAGGCGTTCGTCGACGACCTGCGCTCGCGCATCGGCGGCAAGTCGCTCGACGTCTACCCGGTCAACTACCCCGCCAGCAACGACTGGGACACCGGCCTCGACGGCATCCGCGACGCCGGCGCCCACGTCGTGTCCATGGCCCACGACTGCCCCAACACCAAGATGGTGCTCAGCGGCTACTCCCAGGGCGCGGCCGTGATGGGCTTCGTCACCTCCGCCGCCGTGCCCGACGGCGTCGACCCCAACACCGTGCCCAAGCCCATGGACCCCTCGGTCGCCGACCACGTGTCCTCGGTCGTGCTCTTCGGCATGCCCAACGTCCGCGCGATGAACTTCCTCAACGAGCCCCCGGTCGCCATCGGCCCGCTGTATCAGCCCAAGACGATCAAGGTCTGCGCCCCCGAGGATCCGGTGTGCTCAGACGGCATGAACTTCGCCGCGCACGACACCTACGCCTCCGACGGCCAGATGATCGACAAGGGCGCGGCCTTCGCGGCCAGCCACCTCGGCGGGAGCGGCGCCACGACGGTCGGGGCGCCCGGCGGGGGCTTCGGCAGCTGACCGGGTCGCGCCGCGCTAGTCGCTGATGAAGCCCTTGTTGCACATCAGGTGATCCGCGAGGAAGCCGCTGTGCGGGATCTCGGGCGCCGCGTAAAAGGTCGGGTGCCGGCCGCGGTACACGTTGGTGATCGTCGGTTCGGCGAGCAGGTCGTCGACCAGCAGGTCGTCGCCGGTGATCGCGGTGACGACCAGTGATCGCCGCAGCGGCTCCGTACCGGCGGCGCGCGTCCACGGCGACACCCACACGCACGGGAACGGCAACTCGACGTTGAGCTTGTCGACATCGGCCTCGGCCAGCAGGTGCACGGCCGGGCGCAGCGCGGCGTAGCTGGTCGGGCCATCCCCGAACGGCGCGACCACCTGGTCGGCGCCGAGCAGCGCCGTCGTCCCGGCGGCCTTGGCCGCCAGGTATTGCGCCAGCGCCCGCGCCTGCCCGAGGGGCTGGGTGGGCAGTACCGCGCACTCGTCGTCGGTGGGCAGCGGGGGGATCGTCGCCAGCCGCTCGGCGATCGCGTGTGCCAGCGGGGCCGGGTCGCCCTCGTAGAGCACCGCGGTGGTGTTGACGCACGCCATCCCGCCCAGGTTGGCGATCGAGTCTACGACGAGGTCGATGTGGTCACGCCAGTCCTGGTCCGCCGTGATCAGGATCTTGGTGCGCCCGGGCCCGTTCACCACCACCCCGGGGTCACCGGCGTACTTGTCCACCACGTCTTGCCCGCCATAGACCATGGCGAAATCGGCGCACCGGATGATCTCGTCCGCGCCGCCATGGTCGGTGGGCAGATACACCGCGTCTTCGGGGCGAAATCCCGCCTGCCGCAGGGCATTCACCAGCCGGTGTGCGGTCAGCGGCTCGCGGCGCGACGGCCGCACCGCCACGCGGTATCCCAGCGCGAGCGCCTGAGGCCACAGGCCGTGCACGCCCGGGCCGTTTCCGGCCGCGTGCACGGCGAACACCTCCCCGCGCCGCGCCCACACCGCGCCGCCGCCGCGGGCGGGCTCCTCCCTCCAGTCGAGCGCGGCGCCCGCGGGTCGGGCCGGTCGCACGGCGTCGAAGGCGGTGGCGACGGCGCGGGCCACGCCGCGCGCCCCGGCCCGCGTCACGGCGATCGGGAGCCCGGATATGCCGCTGGCCAGGCGCACGTAGTCGTCGAAGCCGAGGCCGCCGATGGTCGCGGTGGCGAAGACGTCGGCCGCATCGCCCAGCGCCGCCTCGCGCCGCGCGATCGGCAGCGGCCGGGTTTTGCGCTGCGCTCCGATGGTGCGCGAAACATACAGCGGCGGAACAATGCTGAGCTCGGCGACCGCGACGCCGGTGGTGCTCGTGATGACCTCGCGGTTGCGGGTGCGGTAATCGCCACCAGCGCCGAGCGCGTCGATGCACACCAACTCGGTTGCGGCGCCGGCTCCTTCGCCCACCACGCTCAGTACACGCCCTCGATGACGGCCTCGCCGTCGAAGGTGGTCACGGGCCGCACCTCGCTGACCGAATCACTGAGTTGCCCCGCCGGGCCGGGCAGCCGGATCGCCAGATCGCGCTCCAAATTGTTGGGTATGAACATGCCCTTGCTGATGTGGTTCATCACCACCTGGCCCCGCTGCCCGTAGGGCACTCGTTCCCCGGTGTCGGGATCGACCACCCAGAACACGACATACGGCGTCCGCGGATCGAACACGAACGAGTCGCCGTCCGTTCGGGTGACCGCCTGCGAGAGCACCATGGTGCTGCCGAAGGCCATCGTGATCGTCGTGTTCGGGAAGATCTCGCGAAGCACGTCGAGCGTGTCGGCGTCCACGTGCGCACCGCTGAGCAACAGGTAGCGGATCTTGTCGTTCACCAGCCCCGCCACCCGGTCGTCGCGGGCGATGGCCTCGATCAGCGGCGGGGTCGTGTGCAGGTTGGCGACGTTCTGCGTCCGCAGGACGAACACCGCTTGCTCGATGACATGGTCGACGTAGGCGGCCACCTCGGCGGCCGCGTTGCGGGCGGCGACCTTCTTCACCCAGCGCGGGTCGAGGTCGACCGCATGGAAGACCGCGCCCAGCCGCTCGGAGACCAGGCGGGAGAAGTAGCCGACGCCGTGCGGGCCGCCGGGCATCAGGCACAGGAAGCCCCGCCCCCGGACAAAGCCGCCCGTGGCGAAATCCTCGGTCTGCCACTGCACGACCTGCGCGATCCAGTCCGGCATCTGCACCGTCCGCTTCGGCGCCCCGGTGGTACCGCCGGACTCGAAAATCTGGGGCGTCGGCGGTGACGATCCGTAACCGCGCGGAACGAGATCCTCCACGGGCACGGCGCGCAACTCGTTGACCAGATTGGGGAACAGGCGCAGGTCCGCAAAGCCTTTGACATCGGTCAGCGGGTCGAAGTCCAGCGTCCGGGCGGTCCGCAGCCAGAACGCGGAACCGGTGTCCTCGCCGAAGTGCCAGGCCATCGCGGCGGCCAGATAGGCTTCGGGGTCTTCGACCGGGACGGACCGGGGAACGTCCAGCAGCGAAAAATCGCCCATGCCACCGATCCTGTCACAGGACCGGTCCGGTAACCGCGCGCGCCGGAACGCCGGGCACACGGGCGGTGAACGTTGCCCCACGGCGCGGGGAACGCTTGGTGGCCAACCGGTTTCAGCCGTCGCGCGCCTGGCGGACGGCTTCGGTGATCGCCTCGTTGAAGGCGGGGTACATCTCCTCGTAGCGGCCGTCGCGTTCGGCATACCGGAACGGCTTGACCCGCTCCACCAGGATCTCCCCGGCCTCCGGCTGCGCCTGCAGGAGGGCCATCGTCTCGGTGATGTACTCGTCCAGCGGCATCGCCCGCGGGTCGCTGGCGTCGAATCCCCGCCCACGCTGCAGCCCCGTCTGCACGTGCGGCGGAACGATCTCGATCACCTGCACCGCGGCGCCGCGGAGCTGAAAACGCAGCGACTCGGTGTAGGAATGCAGCGCCGCCTTGGTCGCGCAATACGTCGGCGTGACGGCGCTGGGCATGAAGGCCAGGCCAGACGTGACGTTGAGGATCGCCGCCCGCGGCTTCTTCAGCAGCGACGGCAGCAGCGCCGCCGTGAGCCGGATCGGGCCCAGCAGATTGATCGCGACCGTCAGCTCCGCCACGCTGGGGCCGGTCGTGGTGAGGTCCTCGAAGCGCTGGACGCCGGCGTTGTTGACGAGGACGTTGAGGTCCGGGTAGTGGTCGGTCGCCTCGGTGGCGAAGCGGCGGATGTCGGCGGGGTCGCCCTGATCCAGCGACAGCACCTGGATGCCGGGGTTGGCCTTCGCGACGTCGGCCAGCGGCTCACGCCGCCGGCCCGCGATGACGACCGTGTTGCCGAGCCGATGGAACGCCTCCGCCAGGCCGCGGCCGATCCCGCTGCCGCCTCCGGTCACCAGCACCGTGTTGCCCGTCATCTGCATGGCCGCTCCCCTCGTCGGATCCAGTCCTGTGTAACCGCCGATCAGTCGTACCAACCCCCCACTTTCGTCCCTTCGGCGACCGCTGGGTAGAGCCGGGGCCATACCGCGCGTCGCCGGTCGTCGATGCGCAGCAGGGGATACGGACTGTTCATTTCCCACAGGCGCGGGTGCGGCGCACAGTCGAAGGCGACAGCGACGATGACGGCGGTAACGACAGTGAGGACGGCCGATGCGCTACATCGCTTTGGAGGAAGCGTTTTTCATTCCGGAGTTGGCCGACCTGCTGCCCGCCCATCGGCAGCTGATGCGGCTGTTGAGGCCCGACGTCGCCGAGCGGTATGAACGCCGGCTGCCCGATTTCACCGAATACCGGCTGGCGGAGATGGACGACGCGGGCGTCGACATCCAGGTTCTCTCGCTGACCTCGCCCGGCCTGCAGGTGGAGCTCGACGCCGAGCGGGCGGTCAACAATGCGCGGCTCGCCAACGACCACCTGGTGAAGATCATCGCCCGGCATCCCGATCGGTTCCGCGGGTTCGCCGCCTTGCCGCTGCAGGATCCCGCCGCCGCCGCGAAGGAACTCGAGCGCGCCGTCACCGAGGGCGGACTTTGCGGAGGGCTGGTCAACGACTGCATCAGCGGGCCGGGCGGGCGCTATCTGGACGCGCCCGCATACGACGAACTGTGGTCTGCGGTGGAATCCCTGGGCGTCCCGTTGTACCTGCATCCCGGGTCGCCGCCCGCTGATCGCTGGCGCGTCCTCGACGGCCGCCCGGAACTTTACGGGGCGACCTGGAGTTGGGCGGCCGAGGTCAGCGGGCACGCGCTGCGGCTGTTGTTCGGCGGCGTGTTCGACCGTCATCCGGGAGCGACGCTGATCTTGGGGCACATGGGCGAGTTCTTGCCGTTTCAGCGCAGCCGGCTGGATTCCCGCTACGCCACCATCGCTCCCGCCGCGCCGCTGCGGCGCGCGCCCTCGGCGTACCTGGGCACCAACATCGTCTTCACCAACAGCGGGGTGTTCTCGCCTGCGGTCATGCTGGGGGCGGTGCTCGAGTGCGGCGCCGACGCGGTGATGTTCTCGGTCGACTATCCCTACGAGTCCTCCCGCGAGGCGGTCGACGGATTCGAGCGGACGACGCTGTCGGCCACCGACCGGGAGAAAATCGCCCACGGCAACGCCGAACGGCTGCTGCGCATCGGCTGAGCCGGGTGGTTGTGCAGCCCGCGCGGGTCGACGCCCGCCCGCCGCCACGCCTCGGCCGCCCAGGGCAGGTAGACGAACGCCAGCGGCAGCCGGTTGATGAGAGGGTTCAGCGCGCGCACCGCGGCGGCGAACCGCTGAAACCGCTTCTCCTTCTTCGCATTCCACTCCAGTCCGCACACGTCGCGCATCTGCTGGGGCAGGGTTCCGACGAGAACGAGTCGGGTGTAGGCGTTGAGCGGTGCGGACAGTATCTTCCAGACCGGCCTGGGAATCCACCGCGGGCCCGGTATCCCTTTTCGGATGTAGCCGGTGCCGTACAGGACGGTTTTGTGCGGGACGAACCGCTCGAGCATCTCGTCCCAGTAGGTGAGGAACTCGTCATAGGTCTGCGGCTGCCCGCGGTCGCTGACACCGTAGAGCCCGAACCAGACCTTGCCCTCGTTGAAGATCTGCTCCTTCTCCGCGCGCGACAGCCGGCGGATGAAGGTGTCGGCGGTGTAGAGGACCTGGTCGACGAACGTGGCGTGCGCCCAATAGAACAACTCCGGATTGAGCGCGTGATACCGGGAGCCGTCGCTGATGGTGCCCTTGATCGGCTTGTGGAAATCCCGGACCTTGCGACCCCACTCGTGCGGGTCGTCGGAGTAGACGGTCTTCATCAGCGGCGGTGCGGTCCGCTTGGCCCGCCCCAACGTGTCGCTGAAGATCACCGAGTGATCGAGCACGCCCTGGGCCAGTTGCTCGATGCAGTTCTCCACGCCGGCCGTGCGCTGGAACCCGAAGAACTGGGTGCGATGGTCGCCGTAGAACTTCCAGATCAACGACTCGGGCCCCAGCCGCGCACCGTCCGTTCCGTCGCCGGGTATCGGCACCGCTTCCCGGACGCCGGTGTCGAAATCGTGGCGCGCCGGCCGCGCTGTCATATCTCCCCCAACCCGCTTGTGGTGCAAAGAAACAAAATCGTATCTTTGTGTCATGTTAGCAGTGGTGCGCCGAGATCGCCGAGGGGGGTCCGCCATTCATGCAGAATCGCAACCTTGACGGCGATCTGGACGACAAGATCCTGGACACCGCGCGGGCGGTGTTCGAGACCTACGGTGTGCGTCGCGCCAACATCGAAGACGTGGCCGTCCGCGCGGGCGTCAGCCGCAGCACGATCTATCGGCGGTTTCCCAGCAAGGACGCCCTGTTCGAGCGCGTGGTGCGCCGCGAGGCCGAACTGTTCTTCAGAACGCTCGACCAGGCCACCGCGGGCCGCGACCCGCAACAGGCCGTGATCGAGGCGTTCGCCCTCGGGGTGCGCCTGGTCCACGACTCGCCGCTGTACTCCCGCATCGCCGAGAGCGAGCCGGAGCTGCTGGGCCTGTTCTCCCGGTCGCAGGCGTTCCCCATTCGCCAATTCGCCGACGGGATCGCGCATACCCTGCGCCGCTGCGGGGCCGACGCCGCGGACGCCGACCTGGCCAACATCGCCGACATCCTGTTGCGCGTCGCCCTGGGGATCATCGTGTTTCCCACCGACCGGCTCGACATTTCGAACGAGGCGGCCGTGCGTGCCTACGCGGCGCGCTACCTGGTCCCGATCATCGGTCGCTAGCGGCTTCGGCTCGGCGCCGCCGTTCAGCGACGTGTCACAGCGCTGAATTAGCCTGATAGCCGTGGCGGGGTTTTCTGGCGCACCGCGAACCCGATACGCCAGTTGCGGCGACACGGACATCGCTTACCAGGTGTTCGGCGATGGAGCGATCGACCTGGTGCTGCTGCCGGGACCGTCGATACCGATCGACTCGGTCGACGCCGAGCCGTCGATGTACCGCTTTCATCGGAGGCTCGCGTCGTACGCCCGGGTAATCCGGCTCGACCAGCGCGGCATCGGGCTGTCGTCCCGCGTCCCCTCGACAGACGTGATCGGGCCGGAATTCTGGGCGAAGGACGTCGTCTCGGTGATGGACGCGGTGGGATGCGAGCGGGCGACGATCGTGGCGCCGGGCTTCACCTCGATGACCGCCCTCGTGCTGGCCGCCGAGTATCCCGAGCGCGTCTGCAGCCTCGTGATCATCAACGGCGCGGCCCGCACCCTGTATGCGCCGGACTACCCGATGGGCGCCAAGATCGAGACCCTCGATCCCTACACGACCCTGGCGACCGACCCGGACGCCGTCGACCAGGGCTTCGACATGCTCGGCATCATCGCTCCCAGCGTCGCGCGCGACGACGCCTTCCGGGCCTGGTGGGACGCCGCCGGCAACCGGGCTGCCTCGCCCAGCATGGCGCGCGCGATGATCATCGCCGTCCGCCAGGCCGACGTGCGCGACACGCTGCCGCGCGTCTCGGCGCCGACGCTGATCCTGCACCGCACCGGCTCCGAGTTCACCCCCGTAGCGCACGGCCGGTACCTCGCCGAGCACATCGCCGGTTCACGCTTCGTGGAGCTACCGGGCGACGACACCCTGTACTGGGTCGGCAACACCGGGCCGATGCTCGACGAGATCGAGGAGTTCATCACCGGCATGCGGGGCGGTTCGGACGCCGAGCGCCTGCTGACCACGATCGTGTTCACCGACATCGTCGGCTCCACCGAACGGGCCGCCGAGCTGGGCGACGGCCGGTGGCGCGACGTGCTGGACAACCACGACACCATCATTCGCCACGAACTGCAGCGGTTCGGGGGGCGAGAAGTCAACACCGCGGGTGACGGATTCGTCGCCACGTTCTCCAGCCCCAGCGCCGCGCTCGCCTGCGCTGACGACATCGTCGACGCGGTGCGGGTGCTCGGCGTCGAGGTGCGGGTGGGCGTTCACGCCGGCGAGGTCGAGGTGCGCGGCGCCCTGAAGAACGACATCGCCGGGATGGCCGTGCACATCGGCGCGCGGGTGGCCGCGCTCGCCGAGCCGAGCGAGGTGCTGGTCTCCTCGACGGTGCGCGACATCGTCACCGGCTCGCGGCACCGGTTCGCCGACCGCGGCGAGAGCGCGCTCAAAGGGGTGCCGGGTCACTGGCGCCTGCACTCGCTGGTGCGCGAGCGCGCCGCCGTGCGGCGGTAACCGACGGCTCGGCGTAGGCTGCCACCGGGAGCGTGCCGAAGCCGGAGGGCATCCGGCCGCATCGATTCCTGTTGTCCGGCTTGACTTTTGACCGAAGGAGCATGCGTGACCGACGTGCACGTCTCGATGTCGCCCGCGTTGCGCCGAGCGCTGGATCTGCTCACCGATCCGCCGGCGGATCCGTACGTGAGCAAGGGCTACCTGGATCTGCTCGGCGCCCGGCCTGCCGTGGACGACGTCCCGAGGAACACCGGTCCGATCCAGGCGGCCTGGGCCTCACCGCTCGGGTCGATGCTCTACGACAACGCACAAGCCCTGTCGCGCCGGCTGATCAGCGCATGGCAGGTGCCCGTCGAGTGGTTGGACATCCCGCCCGGCGGCGTGGCGCTGGACGTCGGCTCGGGGCCCGGCAACGTCACCGCGTCGCTGGCACGCGCGGCCGGTCCCGACGGTCTGGCCCTGGGCGTCGACATCTCCGAGCCGATGCTGGCCCGTGCGGTGCGCAACGAGGCGGGGCCGCAGGTCGGGTTCATCAAGGCCGACGCGCAGCGGCTGCCGCTGCGCGACAACACCGTTGACGCGGTGATCTCGACCGCCGCGCTGCAGCTGGTGCCGAATCCGGCGGCGGCCCTCGCCGAGATGGCGCGGGTACTGAGGCCGGGCGGCCGGCTGGCCATCATGGTTCCGACCGTCGGCCGGGCGGCGCGGTTCTGGCAGAAGCTGCCGAACGTCGGGGCGCACGTGTTCGATGACGACGAAATCGGCGACATCCTGGAAAGCAACGGATTCGTCAGCGTGCGAGTCAAGAACTACGGCACGTTTCAGTGGGTGCGGGGCAAGAACGGCTGAGTCAGTTCCGTTTCAGCGCCGGGTGGCCACGGGCGAGCACCGGCAGCAGCAGTTCGGGCGGCGCGACCCGGAACAACGCCGACGCGACCCGGTTGACGCGACCCGGGACGACGACGGCCTTGCCCGCCGCGAGCCCGTCGATCCCGGCACGCGCGACCTTGGCCGCGGGCACCCACATCACCCGCGGGAGGGCAGATTCGGCCTCCTCCTTGGAGAAGCCGGCCGCCTCGCCGAAACCCGTGTCGACCGGACCGGGGCACAGCGCGGTCGCGCTGACCCCGGTGCCTCGCAGCTCGCCGCGCAGGCTGTGGGTGTAGGACAACACGAACGCCTTGGCGGCGCCGTACGCCGCCTGTCCCGGTAGCGGACCGAACCCGGCCACCGACGCCACGTTCAGGACGGCGCCGCGATGGCGGTCAACCATGCCCGGCAGGAACCGGCTGCACAGGTCCACCACGGCGGCCACGTCGACCTCGACGAGGTTGACCTCCTGCTCCGGAACGGATTTTGCGACGAGGCCCAGCGTCGAGAACCCGGCGTTGTTGATCAGGATGTCCGGAACCAGGCCGAGTGCGGCCACGCCGTCGGGCAACGCCGCCCGTGCGGCTCGGTCGGACAGGTCGGCCGGCAGCGGGTGAGCCTGCGGGCCCAGCCGTCCGGCGAGCGCTTCGAGGCGCTCGGCGCTGCGGGCCACCAGCACCACCTGATAGCCGCGCCGGGCAAGGATCTCGGCGAACTGTTCGCCGATGCCTGACGATGCCCCGGTGACGATGGCGGCACGGTCGTTGGCAGGGGGCGGCAGGGCCATGTCACCCCTCGCCGGCCTGGGCGAGCGTGGCGAGCCGGTCGATCGACTCGCGCAGCATCCCGGGCGTGGTCGAACTGGCCCTGGCCACCCGGGCGCTGTCGGTCAGCGCCGTCCAGTCATAGGTGTGGGTCACGCTGGTCAGGCCGGCGTTGATCGGGTGGAGCTCCCAGCGCCACAGGTGGCCGGGCGGCAGCTTTTTCGGTTCCGCCGGCTGCCACGCGATCGTGCTGCCCTCGATGAATTCCACCACGTGGTTCTCGCGCACGGCGCCGTTCGTCAGCGTCGTCTTGAACACGTCACCCACCTGCCGGACGCGCTGCCCCGGCGCGGCCGATGCGAGGTTGTTGTTGCCGTCCCAGCTCGGCTGCTGGGCGGGATCGGCGATCAGCTCGAAGATCCGCTCGGCGCTCGCCGAGATCACGCGGGTGGCGCTCACGATGCGTTCCGGTTCCATGTCGCTATCCAAACACGCCCGCCGATGCCGCGGGATGTGACTTTCGGCGGGCCCGGCGGGGACCTTCGGCCGTCGAAGCGCCCGCCGGCCGGGCGCGATGATGGTCTCGCCGGGTTCGCCCGGCGGCCTGTCCGAAGTGCAGCAAGCCCATTTTTGGGTGAGGCCCCCACGGCCTGCTTGACCTACCGTCACGAGACGGGGATCTGCCTTCGGACAGGCCATTCAACGTCGGTCGGTCCGTCATCCCACCCGAAGCGCCTCGACCGGCCCGGACAGCGCCGACTTCATGTAGCGGGTGTCGTCGTCGGCGAGCACCTCGGTGTCGCCCCGCTCGATGCCGTCCACGATCTGCCGCGCCACGTCCTGCGGGGTGTTCTTCGGCACGTCGAAACCCGACGCCATTTCCGTGTCCGTGAAGCTCAGGTGCACGCCGGTGACCAGGGTGCCCTGCTTTTCCAGCTCCACGCGCAACGAGTTCGTCGCCGACCACAGGGCCGCCTTCGAGTCGCCGTAGCCGCCGAAGCCGGCCACCCAGGACAGGATCGAGGCGATGTCGACCAGCGCCCCGCCGCCGTTGTCGGCCAGGATCGGGGCGAACGCCTGGGCGACGCGAAGTGCGCCGAAGTAGTTCGTCTCGAACACCGCCCGGACTTCCTCGATGTCGCTGCCCAGCAGCGTGCGCCCACTGATGATGCCGGCATTGTTGACGACGATGCCGGCGTCGGTCGCCGTAGCAGCCAGCGCGGCAACGGAATCCGGCTTGGTGACGTCGAGCTCGACGCTCACCACGCGCGGATCCTCGCTGGGCCTTGGCGACCGCGCCGTGGCGTACACCTTGGCCGCCCCCCGCCGCAGGAATTCGTCCACGATGGCCTTGCCGAGCCCGCGCTGCCCTCCGGTGACGACGACCGTCGAACCCTTGATGTTGACCATGATGATCCTTTCTGACGTAGTCAAAACTTCTTTGCCTCTGTCACCGTAGTTGACTGTCACGACATAAGCAAGTATCGTTTGAATATGTCTTCACCATGGCGTGCGTCACAGCGGTACCAGCTCGTCCCGGCCCCCGGCGGCCTGGCCCTGGTTCAGGATTTCCTCAATACGGCGGGCATCGAGGGCTACGGGCCGGACCTGTTGTCCGAGGGCGCGCTCACCGACGACTGGGTCGCCGGGGCGGTGCGGGCGTGGTCAGCCGCGCGCGGGCTGGACGCGCAGCCACCGCCGCTCGGTGACGCGGACCTGTCCAAGCTTCGGGCGCTGCGCGAGACGATCGCCCAGCTCGTCGCCGGGGAACCGCCGACGGGGCGCGGCCCGGGTGCAGTCGCGGCTTCCCTGACGCTGTCAAACAAAGGTGAGATGCACCTGGAACCCACCGGCTCGGGCTGGCGCTGGCTTGCGTCGGCGCTGTGGGGTGAGATTCTGCTCAGCCAGCGCGACGGCACCTGGCGGCGGATCAAGCGATGCCACAACCCCCAGTGCGCGTCCACCTTCTACGACCGCTCGAAGAACAACAGCGGGGTGTGGCACGACGTGAAGACATGCGGCAACGCCGCCAACCTGCGGGCTTCCCGCGCCCGTCGACGCGAACGCGCGGCGCGCGGATAGGCACCCGGCCCGGTGCGCCGGCCGTCAGCAGCGCTCGACGCCCCTGGGCATGATCCGGGGGCCGGAGGCCCCTTGCCGTCGGGCGCCTTTCAGCACGGCCTGTAGGGCGTCGCACGCGCGTGCCGCGATCGGGGCGACCATGTCGCGGTTGATGGGGCGCGGACCAATCCGGTCCTGCAGTGTTGGCACGGTTCTAAAATCCCTTGTCCGTTCGGCCGGTTCGCCGATTCATTGAATTGCACCCCGGCCGTTTTACGGCCGCGCCGCGCCGGGGTAAACGTCACGAAAAGGCATCTTGTGGCCTCACCCACATTCGCGGCGCCACGCGCGGCTCGTCACACCTTGCCCCGGAAACGGCGCAGATAGCCGAACAGCCGGTGCGCGGGCACCGGCTTGGGCCAGTCGTCGGCACGGAAGTACGCGTCGGTGCCGCCGTCGACGAAAATCAGGCTCCCGCAAAGGAAGTCGGCGGAATCCGACAGCATGAAACACATCCACTCGGCCAGCTGTCGGGCGTCGCCGAAGCCGCCCACCGGGACCGGGAACGACCGGACCGCCTTGGCCTGCCTGGGATCGGCCAGCTGTTCTTCCAGCAACGGCGTCATGATGGCGCCCGGCGCGATGGCGTTCAGGCGCACCCCCGAACCGGCCCACTCGGGCAGCACCGCATTCCGCCGCACCCAGCGGGCGACGGCGATCTTTGAGGCCGCGTACATCATCGTCGGCGCGGCCGGTCCGAACGGCCGCACGGACCGCAGCGCCCTGTCGGCATCGTGCGCGAGTAGCGCGCGCACGGTCCGCCGGGGCACCGCGGGCACCGTCGTCGTCGAATTGCTGGAGACGACCACCACTTTGGCGCGTTCGGCCGTGACCAGCGCCGGTCGCAAGGCGGCGAGTAGATCCACCACCCCGAGATAGTTGACCTGAGCGATCTGGCGGGGTCGATCGCGGCCGGGGCTCGGGCCCAGACCGGCGGCCAGCACCGCGCCCTCCAGCCTGCCGCCGCAGGCCGCCAGGATGCCGTCGGCGGCGGCCGTGCGGCCGTGCGGCGTCGACAGGTCCGCGACGATGTCGGCGTCTTTGACGTCGACGCCAATCACGGTGTGCCCCTCGGCCCGCAGCCGCTGCGCGGTTTCGCGGCCCATCCCGGACGCGGACCCGCTTATCGCGTAGGTGCCCATCGAAGACCTCCGTTCCTCGTCGGGCAGTATGCCTGTCAGCCGGCGGCGGCGCGCTCGACGTCGAGCAACTGCTCGCCGCGGCGCTCCTCGTCGTAGGCCTTGCGGCCACCGCGCAGGCCGAACAGGCGCTTCGATATCAGCAGGTAGATCACGGCGGCCACGTTGATCGTGAAGGTCACCAGCCGGGTCATCGTGATGCCCTTGGCCAGGTCGTAAATTTCCAACGGCAGGAACACCGAGGTTGCGATGACCGCGAAGTACTCGCCCCAACGCTTCAGCAACCACAGGCCGACGCCCTCGACCACCTCGATCAGCGCGTAGCCGACCAGCATCGCGGTCAGCAGGGCCAGCGTGGATGGTTTGGCGGCGAGCGCCTTCTCCAGCTCGTGCACGAGCGTCATCTGATCGACCTTGAAACCCGCCGCGCGAAAGATGGGCAGGTCGCGGTCCAGCGTGGCCTGGATCGCCCCGCGCGCGCCGCGGAACTTCCACACGGCATACGCCGCCAGCCCGATCACCACCGCGCGGAACAGCCGTTCCACCGCGAGCGCGCGGATGATGATGGCCTGACGTAAGGCCTTGCCGCGCATGACCATCGGCGCGTCCTCGGCGCGGCCCCGCCCGTGTGGCGCACCGACGGTGAATTCGGCGCACCGCAGGCAGCGCCAGACCTCACCCAGCCCGGTGGTGCCGCTGAGCCGGTCGGCGAGCGGTTCCTCGTCCGGCGCGTACGTGACGTGTCCCGCCACAGCGCAGGTGACAAGTTCCCAGCGGTTGTTCCCGCGACGTTTGCCCATGGCCGATCTTTGAATGCCGAAGGCGAACGATGCAAGGCGGCGCGCACAGCAGGGGTCGGTGGGCCTCAGAAGCGCGCCGCGCCGCGCGGGCGCCGGGCGGTGGGGCTCACCGCGCCGAGCAGGGCGGCGAACTCGGCGACGGGCATCTCGTCCAGGTGGTCGACCGCGGCGACGATGTCGTCGCGCAACGGTTCCGCGCAGAAGGGCTCGGCGAGCCAGCCGAACTTGTCGACGACGCGATCCCACGACATCGGGCGGGTCGGTGAACCCTCGTAATCGCTTTGCTCGCAACTGAATTCGCGTCCGTCGCGGGTCAGCAGGTGCACCCGGGCGGCCGTCCGCTGCGGGTAGTCCGCGGTCAGGTCGGCCGCGGCACGGACATCGACGCGCTGCAGCAGGTCCTGCACGTCGGCGCGCAACACCCGTTCGGTCTCGAGTTGCTCGGGACCGACGCCGCCGTCGAGCAACGCCACCGCACTCAGATATTTCAGGTTGTAGTCGGCCTGCTCCTTGGTCAGCGGGTGATCCTTGCCGCCGTAGGCCCCGCCGCCGGCGAAGTCGTACGCGCCCTGGAAGACCTCGAGGCTGACCCGGGCGACGTCCTCGCCACGCAGGCCGTTGTCGCCGCGAAGCGCCAACACCGCGTCGATGACGACCTGCCCGTGGATCAGCGAGCAGTATTGCTTCAGATAGGTCTGTTCCACACTGGCGAGGGCCCGGTCGGCGGTGCGGAAATCGATGGGCTGATCGAAGAGTTGGACCAGTCCGTGCGGGCCTTCGAACAACGACTTGGGCCCGGTGATCCCGCGGGCGGCCAACATCGTCGTGTAGACCGCGCGCATGCCGGTGACCGCCGGCGAGACGCCCTTCCAGTTCGACACCGGTTCGGCGTGCACGGTCGCCAGGGAGACGTTGTCGGCCGCGGCGGCGGCGATGGCGTTCGCGGTCTGTTCGGTGTCGAGGCCCAGCAGCTTGGCCGATCCGGCCGCGACCGACATCGCCAGTTGCAGAGCGTGATTGAGCCCCCGCGCCATGACCGGAACCTGGGCGCTGAACCGGCATTGCACCTCGTATGCGACCGCGAGGGCCAGCAGGAAGTCCGCCCCTGAAGCGCCGACGTGCTCGGCTACCGCCAGGATCGCGCCGAAGTTGTCGGCCGGATGGCACAGCCCGCCCATCGTCAGGTAGGTGTCGAGCAGATCGGGGTAGCGCACCAGCACCGCGTTGAAGAACGCGGCCTGATCGACCGACGCCCGCCCCCCTCCGACCAGGGTGGCGGTGGGAAAACCGCTGAACTGATCGGTGTGTTCGCGAATCGTGCCGATCAGCTCACCGTCGAGGGAGCCGACGGCGCACGCGACGCTGTCCAGCACGTTGCGCTTCAGCAATGCGCGCGGCGACCCGCTCAGGTCGGCAGGCCGCGCGCCGACGACGAAGCCGGCGAGCTCGTCCACAACGTAGGTGTGTGCCATGAACTGTGGTCCCTTCAGCGGCGTTGCGACCAGCTAAGCGCCGCAGCGCACCCGGCGTCCAGGACCGGTTGCCTACCTGTGCTCGACGAGACTTCCTACCGCTGCTCCGTGCCGTCGAGCACGCCTCTGCTGGGGTCGTCTGACGGGATCCACCACCCGCGGGCGGGGGGCGTCCGCCAATCGCGGTTGCGCGCCAGCTCCAGCAGTGATTCCACGACGCGCCGCACGCCGACCCGGTCGTCGGTTTGGCGGTGTACCAGCGACCAGGTCCAGAGCGGCACCGGGTCGGCGACGGGCCGCCGGCCCAGTCTTGGCGGAGTTACCGCGGTGTGCCGCTTGGGCGAAGCCAGCACCGGGGCGCCGATGCGGTGGACGTGTGCGTAGAACGCGTCGCCGGTGATGCCGCCGTCGTCGATCCGGACCACCCGTGCGCCGGTATCGGCCGCGAACTGGCCGGCAAAGCGGTTCCAGGAAGACCAGGCCGACTCGTCGGCGTCGAGCAATACGACAATGTCCGCTGCCGCAACGGGTTCCGCTGAGCTCGCACCGGGCAGGACCGCGTGCAACGGCTCGGCGCGCAACAACTGCGTCGTGAGGTCCCGCTCCCTCGCCTGCGGTGCGGTGACCCACGTCAGCGCCACGTCCAGCGTGCCCTCTGCGACGCGATCGACCTGGACGTGCGACGGCAGCACCCACTCATCGAGTCGCAGCGACACGGCAGGCGTCACCACGCGGGTGATGTCGTCGGGCAGCCAACTGACGTAACCCAGCCGGACCGGGAAACTCTCGGCGGCCGCCCGCTGCAACCGACGTTTGGCGTCGTCGGCCAGGCCCAATATCCGGCGCGCATCGGGCAGCAAGGTGAGTCCCGCCTCGCTCAATCGGACGCTGCGCCTGTCGCGCGCGAAAAGCTCCGCCCCGAGCTCGCGTTCGAGAGCGATGATCTGTTGCGAGAGCGCCGGCCCGGAGATGTGCACCCGATTGGCGGCTCGCCCGAAGTGCAGCTCCTCGGCAACCGCCACGAAGTAGCGCAGCTGCCGCAGTTCCATAGGGCGAGCTTAGGGGGCTCTACCTGCGGTAGGAAGAAGCACCTACTACTGGTCGGAAGCCGGTTGTGGACGCGCTGTCCTACTCGCGATTGGCTGGACTGGACCACCGCGATCTCGTAAGGAGCGACTCGATGCGACTGCCGCTGTTGCCGCCGACCAGTTTGACCGCCGCGCAGCAAGTTCTGTACGGCGACATGCGGGCCGTAATCGACAGCGGCTTTGGTGAACTCGTCGCCTACCGCAGCGACGGCGCACTGGTCGGGCCGTTCAACGGTTGGCTGCATTTCCCCCAATTCGGTTCGCCGGCTTGGGCGTTCAACAGATCGCTGTGGGAGCATGCCCTGCTGCCCGCCGGTGTCCATCAGCTGGTCATTCTGGTCACCGCCGCCAAATTCGGGGCGCGTTACGAGATCTACGGGCACGAGTACTTCGCGGCACGGGCCGGGCTGCCCGATGACAAGATCGCAACGATCGCCGCCGGTGAGCGCCCCGCCGATCTGACCGACGACGAACGGGTCGCCTACGACATGGCGGCCGCTCTCAACCGCGGCGGCGTTCTCGCCGAGACCACCTATCGGGCCGCCGTCGCGCGGTTCGGCGAGCACGGGGCTGCCGAGATCGTGTTTCTGGTGGGCTGCTTCTCCATGGTTGCCGTGACGCTCAACGCCTTCGACGCTGGAGTGCCGGGCCGCGAGGAGGCATAACGTCTCGCCTCCCGGGGTGGTTTGGTCCGCGGGCAGCGCTTGTCAGCACCTCAACATCCCGCGGTCACCCCCCAATCCGTACGGCTAACTTAAACGGCGCGATCCACGGTATGCCGCTGGGCTTTCGTGATCGCCTCGGTTTCCGCCGTGAGCTTCTCCCCGATGACCCGGATCTGCCTGGCGCTGAGTGGGCACAGCGGATGCACCGCCAGCATCAGGGCGGGTCGTCCCCGATGGTCGAGAACCGGGGCGGCGATGGTGACCACCGGTTGCTTGCGGCGTCCGGGGTTGTCGTCGGAGAGAAAGCCGATGGTGCTGAATTCGACGAGCAGCTGGTCCAGGATGTGCCGCACCGGCGTCGGCATCTCGTGGCTGTCGAGCGTGCCGACGACTTGGACGGCCTGCGCCAACGCGGGCGTCGTCCAGTCGACGTCGTAGCCACGCCGCCGCGTGTGCTCCAGGACGCGTTCGAGTCGTCGGATCCGGTCGGTGTTGTCGCCCGCGCCGCGACGGACCCACGCCCGTTGTTCCTCCTCGGTGTCCCAGGCGGCGAGCGCGACGCCGAACGGCGGGGCGTAGGGGATCCGGTCGCCCGGAATGCCCGCCGGCTGCGTGGCGGGGTCACCCTCGAAGGCGGTGACCACCAACGAGTCACCGAATCGCTCGACGACCGAGCCGGCGTAGCCCACCTCGCGGGCGAGTCGCAGCGCCGCCGAGCGCGCGGCATGCGCGATCGGGCGCGCGGTGTCGGTCCGCGCGGCCACCACGGCCAGCGCGGGACCCAGGGTGAAGGTCTTGGCGACGGGATCGCGACTGGCCCAACCTCGGTCACACAGCGTCTTCAGGATCGCGTGTGCGGTCGCCTGGGTGAGGCCGAGCTCGCGGACGATGTCCGAGAACCGCAGCCGGGTGTGCGCGGACCGCGCCAGGAGCTCGACCACGTCGAGCACGCGGGCGGTCGGCGCCGACGACGATCCCCGGATGGCTTGACTCCCTTGCGGCGAGGTTCCTACAGTAACGGCGAGATTCGAGATCATATATCGATTATTCGAGAAAATAAATGAGGTCGATCGTTGGTCCCGACGCGCTCGAGCCGGCCGGCAGATCCGACGGCCCGCCGCGCATCGTGGTACATCCGAACGGAGCCGTCGCATGACCGAACGAGAAGACCGCCAGGATATTTCGGATCTGCTGGTGCGTTACGCCACCGGAATCGACCGGCGTGACTGGGCGCTGTTCCGGACGGTGTTCACCGATGACTGCGAACTCGACTACGGCGTGATCGGCGCGTGGAAGGGTGTCGACGCCGTCACCGACTTCATGGCGCAGGTGCACGGGCTGGCCGGACACACCATGCACCAGCTGAGCAACCACGCCGTCACGGTCGACGGCGACAGGGCCGCGGCCCGCACATACATCGACGGACTAATCATGTCGGCCGACAACACATCCGGCGTCAACGCGATCGGGTTCTACGACGACGAGCTCGTCCGCACAGAAGACGGATGGCGCATCGCGCGCCGCCGGTACACCCAGGTTCGACTGACCACCGTGGGGAGCACTTAGGTGACGTTCGCAACCAAATACGGACCGTGGGCCCTCGTCGCCGGCGCGTCCGACGGGCTAGGCGCCGCGTTCGCCGCGGGAATCGCCGAGCGCGGAGTCAACGTGGTGCTGCTGGCGCGCCGCCAGTCGGCCCTGGACCACGTTGCGGCGCAGATCAGCTCGCAACACTGCGTCGAAACGCGCACGCTGGCTTTAGATCTCGCGGAGCCGGGCGCGGCGCAAGCGGTCACGGCGGCGACCGGCGACCTCGAGATCGGGTTCCTGGTGTACTGCGCCGGCGCCGACCCGAATTTCAAGCCGTTCCTTGCCAGCCCGATCGAGGCCGCCGAGGCGATCGTGCAGCGCAACTGCATGGTGCCGACGCAGCTGTGCCACCACTTCGGCGCGGCGATGGTCGAGCGAGGCCGCGGCGGGATCGTCATCTTCGGTTCCGGCGCCGGCCTGGCCGGCGGCCCGAAGATGGTCGCCTACGGCGCCTCCAAAGCGTTCGACATGGTCTTCGCCGAAGCGCTGTGGGCCGAACTGCACGACAAGGGCGTTGACGTCCTGGGCCTCATCCTCGGCAAGACCGACACGCCCGCGTTGCGACAGCTGGAGCACAGTCGCGGACAGATCAGCTCGCCCGACGACGCGCCGCCGGGCGCCGCGGCCGTCGACGACGTCATCGCGGAGGCCTTCGAGAACCTCACCAACGGCCCGACCTGGATGGTCGGGGACATGCGCGCCGCGGCGCAGATGATGTCGTCCCTGACCCGCAATCAGATCGTCGAACTGATGACGCGCGCGAGCGCCGCGGCGATGGGACCGCCGGGTTGACCGGTCGCGCGCCGGGAGATCGGCGCCCTGCCGTGAAGCTGCCTCAGCTCGGCGGAACCCCGGAGGCCGGCGGCGCGTCGTAGCGGATGTTGACGTGGTTGTCCGTCGGGCGCGCGCACCCGAAACCGACCGGGCCGGTGTGCGCGCTCAAGCTTTGCCAAAGTTTTGGATTAGCTGGCCCTAACTTTGAAGGTAGATCGTGTCAGCCAGCAAAGACGGCGTGCGGGGTGTCGGCGCGTCACCGGTCGAGAACGTTGCTGGCCTCCGGGATCGCGGGTAGGTTTGAGCGGGCGGGTCAAGTCACGGCCGCGAGCCCGAGCCATCGATGATCGGCACCCCTCTCTGAGTTGAAGGATGACGATGCTCGCCACAGACCGGCCCGCCGCAGTGACGCCGGCACGCGCGCGGCGGCGGACGCTGATCCGCTCGGCGCTGATCACCGCGACGTTCATCGCGCCGGCGGCGGTGGTCCGCATCGTCGGCCTGCACCTGGATCCGGTCGCCGCGCTGCTGACCTATGGCGCCGCGGTGGTGGCGGCCAGCTTCCTGCTGGCGTGGGCCGCCGAAGCCGCGCAGATCGACGTCGCCGGCGGGCTTGCGATCGCCGCCCTCGCTCTGGTCGCGGTGTTGCCCGAATACGCCGTTGACCTGTACTACGCCTACGTGTCCGGACGCAACCCGGAATACGCCCAGTACGCCGCCGCCAACATGACCGGCTCCAACCGGCTCCTGATGGGGCTGGGCTGGCCGGTCGTGGTGCTGGTCAGCATCGTCGTCGCCCGCAAGGCGGGCTCCGGCAAACCCGGACCCAGGACCGCCGCGGTGGCACTCGAGCCCGCCAACCGCGTCGAACTCGGGTTCCTGCTGATCGCCGGCGTGGTGGCGTTCGTGATGCCGGCGACCGGGCAGATCCACCTGGCGCTCGGGCTGACGCTGCTGGCCTGGTTCGGCTTCTACCTGTACAAGATCGGCCATGGCGACGTGGAGGAGCCCGACCTCATCGGTACCGCCGCGGCGCTCGGGGAGCTGCCCGATCGCACCCGGCGCATCGCCGTGATCGGGATGTTCCTGGCATCGGGCGCGGTGATCGTGCTCTGCGCCAAGCCTTTTGCGGACAATCTGGTCGCGGCCGGCGCGGAGCTGGGCATCGACCGGTTCCTGCTCGTTCAATGGCTGGCCCCGCTGGCCTCCGAGGCGCCCGAGTTCATCATCGCGGTCATCTTCGCCACCCGCGGCAAGGGCACGGCGGCGATCGCCACACTGATCTCCTCGAAGGTCAACCAGTGGACGCTGCTGATCGGCTCGTTGCCCCTGGCCCACATTCTCGGCGGCGGCGGACCTTCCCTTGCGCTCGATTCCCGCCAGGTCGAGGAGGTGCTGCTGACCGCCACCCAAACCCTGATGGGGGTCGCCCTGATCCTCGGGCTGCGGTTCAGCCGCGCCTCGGCCGCCGCGCTGCTGACGCTGTTCGTGGTGCAATTCCCGATCGTTTCGACGCCGGGGCGGCTGGCGCTCTGCGCCATCTACACCGTCGTGGCGGTCGTCGGGCTGATCGTCAACCGGCGCTACGTGGCGAGCACCATCAAGGCGCCGTTTGTCGGGAGGGCCATCCGGCACAGCGGCCACCCCCACCACGCCGAGGACGGTCACGGCCTCTAACATCGCCGCTTGACACAACTACCTATGGGAGCGCCGTGGCTCGCGAAGTGTTGACCGTCATCGGTGTGGGCGGCATGGGGCAGGCGATCGCCCGACGGCTGGGCTCCGGCAAGACGCTGCTGTTGGCCGACTACAACGAGGCGACGCTGTCATCGGTCAGCGAATCGTTGGCGGCCGACGGCCACCAAGTCGAGAGCCGCGGCGTCGACGTCGCGTCGGCCGAATCGGTGCGCGCGCTGGCCGAACACGCCGCTGCACTGGGTCCCGTCACACAGGTGGCACACACCGCGGGCCTGTCCCCATCGCAGGCGCCGGCCGAGGCGATCCTGGCCGTGGACCTGCTGGGTACCGCGCTGGTGCTGCAGGAATTCGGCGACGTCGTCGCGCCGGGCGGCGCGGGCGTCGTCATCGCCAGCATGGCGGGACACATGTTTCCGCCGCTTCCGGCCGAGCAGGAGCGGGCACTGGCCCACCACCCGCCCGGCGAATTGTTGCAGCTGGAGTTCATCAGCAGCATCACGGACCCCAACTTTGCCTATCCAATCGCCAAGCAGGCCAACCACATTCGCGTCCGCGCCGCCAGCGGCCACTGGGGGCGGCGGGGGGCGCGCATCAATTCCATCAGCCCCGGCATCATCTCCACGCCCATGGGTCAGCAGGAACTGGCATCCCCGGTCGGTGAAGGCATGCGCGCGATGGTCGCCATGTCCGCCACCGGCCGCCTGGGAACTCCCGACGACATCGCCGCGGCCACCGCCTTCCTGCTCGGTCCCGACGCGTCGTTCATCACCGGCACCGACGTCCTCGTCGACGGCGGCGTCATCGCGGCCATCAAGGCCGGCAGCCCCGCGAACGAATGACACGCCTCGTGGTTGGCGCGGGCCTATGCTGATCGGATGCCGCAACGGGCGTTGCGCGATCGCCTGATCGAACTCGAGGTCCCCAGCGAGGATGTGGCGCGCGGCCGGGCGCTGCGGCAAACCGTCCCGCGGCGCGCCCTCGCCCAGCTGACTCCGGCCAGCCGAACGGCGACGGAAATTCTCGTCGCCCAAAACGCGGGCCGGCTAAGCGAACTCGTCCCGCTGCGGTTCGCCCGGATGCTCGCCGACCCGTTCTCCTTCTACCGGGGTTCGGCCGCGGTCATGGCCGCCGACCTCGGCGCCGGCCCCTCGACCGGCATCGAAATCCTGTGCTGCGGCGACGCCCACGTTGTGAATTTCGGCCTGTACGCCGCGCCGGACCGATCGATCGTCTTCGACCTGAACGACTTCGACGAAGCGGGCGTTGCCCCCGCGGAGTGGGACGTCAAACGCCTGATCACCAGCGCCATCGTCGGTGGGCGCCATGCCGGCTATCCCGACGACGCCATCCGCCGTTGCGTCGAGGAGGCCGTGACCGGCTACCAGAAGAGCCTGCAGGCCATGCTCGAGGAGATGGACGTCCTGGACCGCTACTACCTCCGGGTGGAACCCGAGCACTACACCGGGAAGGTGTCCAAGGGGCTGCAGGCGGTCATCCAAAAAACCATATCCCGGGCGCGCAGCCGAACGTCGGCGCGAGTCTTCAGGAAAATCACCGAGGTCGGGCGCGACGGAACCCCGCGCCTGCGGGAGGATCCCCCCGTGCTGCAGCACGTCGACGAGGAGACCGAGGCGCCGTTGGTGGAGGCGGTCAGGGAGTACCTGACCGCCGTCCCGTCCGACGTCGCGCTGTTGTTGTCGCACTTTCGCATCACGGATGTCGCGCTGCGGGTGGTCGGCGTGGGCAGCGTCGGGACCCGTTGCTACCTGGTCATATTGGTGGGGCCCAACGGCACGCCGCTGATCCTGCAGATCAAGGAGGCCACCCGGTCGGTGCTCGACGAATACGGCGGTTGGGCGCAGCCGGAGAGCCTCAAGGCGGCCGTCGAGGCGCACGGCCAGGGGGTGCGGGTCATCGACGGTCAGGTGATTCTGCAGGCGATGTCCGATGTGTTCCTCGGGGCCACGCGCAAGGACGGCCGCGACTACTACGTCCGCCAGTTCCATGACATGAAGGGCAGCATCGACGTGGCAGGGATGTCGGCGTCCACGTTCGGCGAATACGTCGTGGCGTGCGCGGTGTTGCTGGCGAGGGCGCATTCGCAGAGCGCCAATGCCTCGATCCTGCGCGGGTACGTCGGGACCAACGACACGGTGCACCAGGCGATCGCGGAGTGGTCCTATGCTTACGCCGACAAGTCGCTCGACGACTTTCACCAACTGCGCGCGGCGGCGGCGGCCGGCGACATCGAGGTGGCCGGCGACCCGCGCCGATAGCGGCTGGGACCTCACGCGGGAGTCAGTCGGACCGCCAGGCGCGTGGGGCCGCGCAGCAGGCTGTTGGTAGACCAGCGGGGTGCACCGACCACGGATATCCGGTCGACCCGCGTGACGAGCTCACGCAGCACCGCCTGGGCCTCCATGCGAGTCAATTGCGCTCCGATACACAGGTGCGCGCCGAACCCAAAAGTCATGTGCTGGGTGGGATTTCGATGCACCCGAAACGCGTCGGGTTCGTCGAACGCCAGCGGATCCCGATTGGCGGCCCCAATCGACAGCATGATCCGGGAACGCGCTGGAATCGTGGCGTCCCCGACCCGGTAGTCGTTGAGTGCGGTGCGATACACGTTCTGCGCCGGTGACAGATAGCGCAGCAATTCCTCGACCGCCATCGGTACCGAGTCGGGGTCGGCGCGTAGCAGCTCATACTGCTCCGGGTGGGCGGCCAGGGTGTCGAACATGCCGCCGAGAAGATTGGTGGTGGTCTCATTGCCGGCCAACAGCAGAAGCATCGCGAAATAGAACAGCTCGCGGTCGGGCAGGGAGCCGGCCGCGTTCTCAGCCAGCAGCCGGCCCAGGATCGTGTCGGAGCCCTTCAGTCCGCCCACGGCGAACTGCCCGGTGAAATAGCGGTGCATCGCCCAGGAGCCGCGCAACGAGCCGGCGAGCTTGCGGGCGCCGCGCACCGACAGGTCGAGATCGGTGATCTGTACCGACGCTTCCGACCACCGCCGAAAATCGTCGACGTCGGTGTCGGGAACACCCAGCAATTGGGCGATCAGCCGCACCGGCATCGGGATCGCCAGCCGTTGCACCACGTCGCAACCCGGGTTGGCCAACACGTCGCGGACCGTCTCCGCGGCCAACCGGTCGATGATCGGACGCCAGCTGTCAAGCGCGGCCCTGGTGAAGGCCGGCAGCACCTGACGCCGCTGCCGGGAGTGTTTCTCGCCGTCGAGCGAGACCAGGATGGGCGTGCGTATCCGGGTCAACATCGGCCCTTCGGCACTGGACAGGTTGGCGTCGTCGCGAGCGGCGGCCCGGACATCGTCCAAACGGCTCAGGACAAACACCCTGCGCTTCGGGTTGTACTGCACTCGAGGGCCGGCGTGCAATCGGCGGTAGGCCGAGTGTGGTTGGGCCGCCGTCGCCGCGTCCAGCGGGTCGTATGCCGTGATGGCCGCATCGATCGGCGCGCGCCGGCGGGCGCCCGCCGCATTGGCCAACACGGCGCCGGCCAGCGTGCGCGCCGCAGAGCCGGTGAAGCGAACCCCGTCAGTGAGCGTCATCGATCACCTGTCCTGTATTGTTACGTAACGGACCGTAACGTAAATCTCCGTAATCGACAATGGGTTACCTGCTGTGGACATGACAATCGACGAGCTCGCGCGCCGCGTCGATATGACGGCGCGAAACATTCGCGAGTGGCAAACCAACGGCCTGGTGCCACCGCCACAGCGCCGCGGTCGGATCGGGATTTACAACGACGACCACATCTCACACATTGAACGCATCAAATCGCTTCGAGCACAAGGATTTCCGCTCGACGTCATCCGGCGGGTTCTGGACCAGTCCGGTGAATCGGCACCCGAGTTACGCCGGCTGACCTCGCAAGCGCTCGGCCCCGCCAACCTCACCGGGTCGATGGAGATGAAACGGGTCGACCTGGCCGAACAGTTCGGCGCCGACGCGGAGCGATACCTGGCAGAGTGCGGGCTGATCGAGGTGGTCAACGACGAGTTGCTCGTCATCACCGACACCAGAACGTTCGACTACGTCGAGAAGCTCGTCGCCACCGGCCTGCCGTTGGAGAAGGTCGCCGGCGCGCTCGCCCACATGACCAATCACCAGATCGCGAGCATGCAGGCGTTCGTCGACCTCTATCGCGACGAAATCTGGGAGCCGTTCCTGCACGACGGGCTACCCATCGACGACTGGCCCGCGATCGCCGAAAAGACCGTCCAATTACGTTCCCTGGGAATCGGTCTCGGCATGCAGGCGTTCCGCAGGGCGATCGACAATGTGGCAGGGAGAATCGCTACCGAGGAAGCCGCGAAGATCGACGTTCCGAGGACGCCCCGAAAGCGGCGGAGCACCTCTTGAGTGGTGCGACCAGTCTCGTGGCCGCAGGCGCCAGGTACGCCGGGCGTATTCCAGCTCGGTGTAGGGCCATTGGGTGACGATGCGGCCCGAGGGCGAGCGGAAGTAGCTGTCGCACCGGGTCCAGATGGTGCGCTCGAGGTCCGCGGAAAGCCGCTCGTTGTAACGCTTTTCGGCCTCCGGACGCACGTCGACGTAGCCACCGCGGCGTGCCACCCGACTCACCGCGCTGGCCACCAGGCGCGCGCCGGCCTCGAGGATGTAGACGATCGAGTTGCCACCCTGGTTGGTGTTGGGACCGTAGAGCATGAAGAAGTTCGGGAAGCCCGCGACGGCCACGCCCAGGTATGCGCTCGGGTCCGCGCCCCAGCGCTCGTGCAGGCGCTTTCCGCCGATCCCGATGACGTCGATCCCCGAGAGATAACGGGACGTCTCGAAGCCGGTGGCCAGCACGATCACGTCGGCGTCGACGGCCCGGCCGGCCTTGGTGACAACCGACTTCTCGGTGACGTGGTCGATGGGGTCGGTGACCAGGTCGACATGGTCTTGCTGCAAAGCCCGGTAGTAGTCGTCCCCGAGCAGCACCCGCTTACAGCGAAATGGGTAGTTCGGCGTCAGTGCCCGCCGAAGCCGCTCGTCGGCCACGGTGCGCTCCAGAAACGACGTCGCGATCTGGCTGCGCGCGGTGACGACGGGGTCGTCGGCGAAGGTCGCGGTGTTGTCGTGCTGAAATTTCCAGATCTGCCAGCGGGTGCGGCGGGTAGCCAGCGGGTTGCGCCGAAATTGCGCCAATTCGGTTGGGCTGTAGGGGCGGTCGTCCTTGGGGACCATCCACGGCGGGGTGCGCTGGAACACCGTCACGCGGTCGGCGATCTTGGCCAGCTCGGGAACGGCTTGCACGCCGCTGGCTCCCGTGCCGATCACCGCCACCTTCTTGCCGACCAACTCGAGGTTGTGATCCCACTGCGCGGTGTGCATGAGCGTGCCGCTGAAGTCGCGCAGGCCGGCGATGTCGGGCAGCTTGAGCGACCCGAACAAACCCACGGCGCAGACGATGACGTCGGCGGACAATGTGGCGGTGCGCCCGGAGCGCTCCAGCCGACAGTCCCACTGCCACGTATCCGAGTTCCAGCGGACAATGTCGACCCTGGTGTCGAGCATGAGGTGGCGACGCAGATCGAAGTCGTCGGCCACCGACTCCAGGTAGGCCAGGATCTCGGGCTGCCGCGCGTAGGTGCGGCTCCAGGACTTGTTGGGCGCGAACGAAAACGAATACAGGTGACTCTGGATGTCGCAGGCGGCCCCGGGATAGGTGTTGCGCCGCCAGGTGCCCCCGACCCCGTCGCCGGCCTCGATGATCACCAGGTCGTCGATGCCAGCGCGGCGCAGCGCCACCGCCGCGCCGAGACCACCGAAGCCGGCGCCGATGATCGCCACCTTCGGCGAGGGCCGACGCCGCGTCGCCGCCCGGGCGCGTCCGAGGACGTACTTCACCGACCTGCCCCGCGAATCTCGAGGCCTTCCATCTCCCCTTTCGCCCGCCACGCCTGAAGGATGTCGGCGTACTCGGTCGGTGCTCCGATGAAGAAACTGCCCTGCCGAGTCTTGGCGTCGGCCTTGCCTTCCCGGTTGTAGTAGCCCGGGGTGCAGGTCCGTGCCCGTTCCGCGGTCGCGGCCGAGCGGGCCACGACCATGTCGACCCAGGCGGCCTCGGCCGCGGGGGACGCCTCGATCTCGGTGACGCCACGGGCCAGCGCCCACGCGATGATCCACGCGGCGTGGCCGGCCTGCACGTCCAGCAGGTACGGGAAGTTCACCGTCAGCCCGGCCTGCGCGATGCTCTCGATGAAGCAATTCGGAAAACCGTTGGCGCACAGGCCCTGAAACGTGCGGACGCCGTCGCTCCAGCGCTCGGTCAGTGTCACCCCGTCGCGGCCGATCAGCTCAAATCCCGTGCGCCGGCAGTAGTCCGTGCCCACCTCGAAGCCGGTGGCGAAAATGAGGCAATCCAGTTCATAGGCCACCCCGTCGACGACCACGCCGTTCTCGGTGATGCGCTCCACCCCGCGGCCCCGCGTGTCGACCAGGGTGACATTGTCGCGGTTGAACGTCTGCAGGTACTCGTCGTGGAAGCAGGGCCGCTTGCAGAAATAGCCGTACCAGGGTTTGAGTGCGTCGGCCGTGGCGGGGTCGCTCACGATCTGGTCGACCCGCGCCCGGATCTCCTCCATCTTGGCGAAGTCGGCCAGCTCGATGTTGGGGGCCGGCGAGCCGTCGCCGTCATGGCGCATGACCGGGAGCTTGCGGGTGATGCTCGTCCACGCGTCGGCGACGAGGTCTTCGTCGGCCTGCCCGCCGGCCGTCAGCACCTGGAAGTTGCGGATGCGTTCGCGCTGCCAGCCCGGCCGTAACGCGTTGGCCCACTGGGCATCCGTGGGCCGATTGGCTCGCACGTCGACGGAGGACGGGGTGCGCTGAAAAACGAAAAGGTGCCCCGCCGCGGCGGCGAGGTGCGGGACGCACTGGACCGCCGTGGCGCCGGTGCCGATGATGCCGACCCGCTTCCCGGCCAGGTTCTCCAGCGTGTCGCCGGTGTAGCCGTAGTCCCACCGGCTGGTGTGGAAGGCCTTGCCGCGAAAGCGGCCCAGGCCGTCGATCCCGGGCAGCTTCGGCTTGGCCTGGTACCCGTTGGCCATGGACACGAACCTGGCCCGCATCTCGTCGCCGTGGTTCGTCCGGATCACCCAGCGGGAAGCCGGTGAATCCCAACGTATCTCGTGCACCTCGGTTCGCAGGCACGCGTCGCGGTAAAGGTCGTAGCGCTCGGCGATGCGCCGGCAGTGGGCGAAGATCTCCGAGCCCCTGGCGTACTTGTCGGTCGGGATGTAGCCGAGCTCCTCCAGCAGCGGCATGTACACGTACGATTCGACGTCGCAGGCGATCCCCGGGTACCGGTTCCAGTACCAGGTGCCGCCCACGTCGGCCGCCCGGTCGATCAACCGCACGCTGTCGACACCGAGCTCCCGCAGCCGGGCACCCGTCAACAGCCCGCCGAATCCGGCGCCGATGACCGCGACGTCCACCTCGTCCGCGAGCGGCTCGCGGGTGAAGTTGCCGTCCACCCACGGGTCTTCGGCGAATCGGGCGAAGGCGCCCGACGTCTCCACGTATTGCGCGATGCCATCCGGGCGCAGCCGCCGGGCCCGTTCCTCGGCGTACCTGCGCCGCAGCGCGTCGACGTCGAACGTCACGCCGACGGTCTCGGTCACGGCACCGGCCTTTTCATCGTGGCCCCGACTATATAATCAATCAATTGATCATATCAATGGGGCCGTCAGGGCCTCGGGCCCAACAGCGTGCCCCGGATCAGCCGCTTGGCGGAGCGCAGGGCCGCCTGGTAGTCGTCCGGCGGCAGCGAGGCGCCCAGCTCGGTGAGGCCGTAGATGAGCGAATAGACCGCCTCGGACGCGCCCCTCGAGGCGCCGTCAGGGCCGCCCTCGAGGATGCCGTCGATGATGGCGCGGAACGCCTGAAACCCCGCGCCGCCGTCGATTTGGGATTCGAGCAGGCTTTCGGCCCGGATCGCCCACTCGAAAGCCGCGAGGTCCGGGAACTCGC
>NZ_LZJH01000148.1:0-510 GCF_001666745.1 Mycobacterium sp. E2699
CACTACGCACGGACCCTGGAGACGTGGGCCGCGGCCCTCGAGGCGAACAAGGAGACGGCGCTCGCCATCCAGTCCCAGGAGGTCTACGACCGCTATATGCACTACCTGACGGGGTGTGAAAACTTCTTCCTGAAGGGCATCAGCAACGTCGGCCAGTTCACGCTGGCCAAGTAAGTAGCGCACCGCTGGCCGGGCGCTCCCAGGCGCCCGGCTACTTCTCGCAGGTGAATTGGTTGACGTCGGTGTAGCCCTCGCGGAACAGCTTGGCGCAGCCGGTGAGGTACTTCATGTACCGGTCGTAGACCTCTTGGGACTGGATGGCGAGCGCCGTCTCCTTGTTCGCCTCGAGGGCCGCGGGCGCCAATTTCAGAATGTCTTCCTGCGCCGGCAACTGCCCGCCGGGAAAGATCTGGGTGTAGATGAATCGCGTGAACCGCACGTCGCTCATGGTCAGCGAGACGCCGAGCTCGTGCAGCTGTTTTTGGGAATGCGCGAGAATCGTGTGCAGCA
>NZ_LZJH01000149.1:0-50937 GCF_001666745.1 Mycobacterium sp. E2699
CGTCGGCGTACGGCCAGCGCGTGGACAAACTGACCCTGGCCGCGCTGGAGGCGACCCTCACCGGGCCGCCGCCGCCCGTGCAGCAGGCGCTGGCCGCGGACGCGGCACGGCTGCGGGCCCGCGCCGAATCTCTTGCCGCCCAGTTGCCCGGGGCGGTGGCGGTGGAATGCGTTGCGGCCGTGGGCGGCGGCCCGGTGAGGGTCGCCTCCAGCGCGGCCAGGGTCAGTTTGTCCACGCGCAGGGCGCGCGCCGACGGGTGGCGGCGCAGCCGCTCGATGAGTTCGGCACGGCCGAGCAGCAGGCCGGCCTGGGGGCCGCCCAGCAGTTTGTCGCCGCTCGCGGTCACCAGGTCCGCGCCGTCGGCCAGCGTCGACGTCGCGTCCGGTTCGTCGGGCAGCGCGGGATGCGGGGCCAGCAGCCCGGAGCCGATGTCGACGACCAGCGGCACGCCCAGGCCCGCCAACTCGGCCACGCTCGCCGCCGAGGTGAACCCGGTGACGTGGAAGTTCGACGGGTGCACCTTGAGCACGAAACCGGTCTCCGGCCCGATCGCCTCCGCGTAGTCGCGCAGGCTGGTGCGGTTGGTGGTGCCGACCTCGCGCAGCCGCGCTCCGGTCGAGGCCAGCAGCTCGGGGATGCGGAACCCGTCGCCGATCTCGACCAGCTCGCCGCGGCTGAGCACGATCTCCTTGCCCCCCGACGGGCCCCCGGCCAGCGTGAGGGCCGTCAGCAGCAGCGCCGCGGCGTTGTTGTTGACGACGTGCACGCCACCGGCCGTCGGCACCGCCCGGGCCAGCGCGGCCAGCGCGGCCCGGCCCCGGCGGCCGCGTCGCCCCGTCGCCAGATCCAGCTCGACGTCGGTGGTTCCCGCGGCGGCGACCACCGCGTCGACGGCCGCCCGCGACAGCGGCGCCCGGCCCAGGTTGGTGTGCACCACCACACCGGTGGCGTTGAGGACGGGCCGCAGGCTCGACGCGGTGGCGGGAAGCGCGGCGACGGCGCATTCGGCGACCCGCTCGGGGTCGATCTCGCCGGCGCGCGCCCGCTGCTGGGCGTCGGCGATCACCGACTTCACCAGCGCACGGCCCAGCACCCGCTCGGCCTCGGCCAGCCGCGGATCGGCGAGCAGCGTATCGGTGCGGGGCACCCGCCGGCGCGGGTCGGTCATGTCGGGTCCGCTGGAGGATGGCGGAGGCGGACGGGAATCGAACCCGCCAACGGCAGCGACTGCCGCTCGACAGTTTTGAAGACCGCGCCGGTCACCAGACCGGGCACACCTCCTCGAGCCACGCAGACAATTATGGACGCGTGGCCTACCGACTGACTCAGTACGCCCACGGCGGCGGTTGCGCGTGCAAGATCCCGCCCGGCGAGCTGGAGGAGGTCGTCCGCGGGCTGGGGGCGGGCGCGCCGCGCAACCCGGTCGGGGAGCTGCTGGTCGGCCTGGATCACGGCGACGACGCGGCCGCGGTGAGTATCGACGGCGGCACGGCGCTGATCGCGACGACGGACTTCTTCACCCCGGTGGTGGACGACGCGTACGACTGGGGCCGCATCGCGGCCACCAACGCGCTGTCCGACGTCTACGCGATGGGCGGCCGCCCGGTGGTGGCGGTGAACCTGCTGGGCTGGCCGCGCGAGGTGCTGCCCTTCGAGCTGGCGGCCGAGACGCTGCGCGGCGGGCTGGACGTGTGCGGCCTGGCCGGCTGCCATCTCGCCGGCGGCCACAGCGTCGACGACCCCGAACCCAAATACGGGCTGGCCGTCACCGGGATCGCCGATCCGAACCGCTTGCTGCGCAACGACTCCGGCAAACCGGGCACGCCCCTGTCCCTGACCAAGCCGCTCGGCATCGGCGTGCTCAACAGCAGGCACAAGGCCACGGGCGAGCGCTTCGAGGACGCGATCGAGGCGATGACCACGCTCAACGCCGGGGCGGCCGCCGCGGCGCTGGCCGCCGGTATCGAATGCGCGACCGACGTCACCGGGTTCGGCCTGCTCGGGCACCTGCACAAGCTGGCCCGCGCCAGCGGCGTCACCGCGATCGTCGACGCGGCGGCCGTGCCCTACCTCGCGGGTGCGCGCGCGGCACTGGCGGCCGGCTACGTCAGCGGCGGCACGCGGCGCAACCTCGACTGGGTGGCGCCGCACGCCGACCTGTCGGCGGTCGGCGAGGACGAGGCCCTGCTGCTCGCCGACGCGCAGACCTCGGGCGGCCTGCTGCTCGCCGGCGAGATCCCGGGCGCGCCCGTGATCGGGGAGCTGGTGCCGCGCGGCGAGCACACCATCGTGGTGCGCTGAGCGAGCGGGGTTTCGGCGTCGCGCACTAGGGTGGTTGTCATGGCTATGCGCAAGCTTTTCCTGGAGTGGCCCGTCCTGCGGCAGTTGCGTTCACCGGACAAGCTCGGCCGCGGGCCGGCGGTGACCTCCAAGCGCACCCGGGCCATCACGCCGCGCACGACGACGGCCGACCGGGTGGTGCAGAGCATCTGCCCCTACTGCGCGGTGGGTTGCGGGCAGCGGGTGTACGTCAAGGACGAGCGGGTGGTCCAGATCGAGGGCGACCCCGACTCGCCGATCTCGCGAGGCCGCCTGTGCCCCAAGGGCGCTGCCAGCGAGCAGCTGGTCAACTCGCCGGGCCGGCAGCTGCACGTGCTCTACCGCCCGCCGCGCGCGACCGAGTGGCAGCCGCTGGATCTCGACACCGCCATCGACATGGTGGCCGACCGCTTCGTGGAAGCCCGTCGCCACTCCTGGCAGGACATCGACAAGAAGGGCCACCCGCTGCGGCGCACCATGAAGATCGCCACGCTCGGCGGCGCCACGCTGGACAACGAAGAGAATTACGTCATCAAGAAGCTCTTCACCGCCGCCGGCGCCATCCAGATCGAGAACCAAGCTCGTATTTGACACAGTTCCACGGTTCCCGGTCTGGGAACCTCCTTCGGGCGCGGTGGCGCCACCCAAACACTGCAGGACATGGCCAACGCCGACTGCATCGTCATCCAGGGCTCCAACATGGCCGAGTGTCATCCCGTCGGCTTTCAATGGGTCGAGGAGGCGAAAGCGCGCGGCGCCAAGGTGATTCACGTCGATCCGCGCTTTACTCGCACCTCGGCGGTCTCGGACAGGCACATCCCGATCAGGGCCGGCTCGGACGTGGTGCTGCTCGGCGCGCTGATCAACCACATCCTCACCAATGACCTGTGGTTCAAAGAGTACGTCGTCGCCTACACCAACGCGGCCACCCTGATCAACGAAAACTACCGCGACACCGAGGATTTGGGCGGTCTGTTCTCCGGTTATGATCCCGAGACCGGCCAATACGACTCGTCGACCTGGGCGTACGCGGGCCAAGAAGAGGACGAAAGCCGTCAAGAGCACGGCGCCAGCGCATCGGCCCGCGCGGCCGGCGATGTGCATGGCAGCGGCGGTCCGCCGCTGCCCCACGCCCGCGTCATGCGAGACGAGACCCTGCAGCATCCCCGAACGGTGTTTCAGATCGTCAAGCGGCATTACGCGCGTTACACGCCGGAGATGGTCACCGACGTGTGCGGCATCAGCCGCGCGGACTTCGACTACCTGGCCCGCGCCATTGTGGAGAACTCCGGGCGTGAGCGCACCACCTGCTTCGCGTACGCCGTCGGCTGGACGCAGCACACGCTGGGTGCCCAGTTCATCCGCACCGCAACGATTCTGCAGTTGCTGCTGGGCAACGTCGGTCGCCCGGGCGGCGGCATCATGGCGCTGCGCGGGCACGCCACGATCCAAGGGTCGACCGATATCCCGACGTTGTTCAACCTGTTGCCCGGTTACCTGTCGATGCCGAAGGCCGGTGTGCACGACACGTTCCGCGAGTACATCGAAGCGGTCGGGCCGAAGAACCAGAAGGGTTTCTGGGCCGCCGCGGACACCTACATCGTCAGCCTACTCAAGGCGTGGTGGGGAGACGCCGCCCGTGCCGACAACGACTGGGCCTACGACTACCTGCCACGACTTTCCGGCCCGCACGGCACATATCAGACGGTTACGTCGATGCTCGACGACGAGGTCGACGGGTACTTCTTGCTTGGCCAGAACCCGGCGGTGGGATCGGCGCACGGCCGGATGCAGCGCATGGGTATGTCGCACCTGAAGTGGTTGGTGGTGCGCGATCTCAACCTCATCGAGTCGGCCACGTTCTGGAAGGACGGCCCGGAGATCGCATCCGGCGAGCTGAAGACCGAGGAAATCGAGACGGAGGTGTTCTTCTTCCCGGCGGCGACGCACGTCGAGAAGGCCGGTTCGTTCACCCAGACCCAGCGCCTGGTGCAGTGGCGGCACAAGGCGATCGATCCACCCGGCGACTGCCAGAGCGAGCTGCAGTTCTTCGTCGAGTTGGGCAAGCGAATCCGCCAGCGGCTGGCCGGGTCCACCGACGAACGTGACCGGCCGCTGCTCGATCTGACGTGGGACTATCCCACCGACGAGCATGGCGAGCCTGACCCCACCGCGGTGCTCGCCGAGATCAGCGGCTGTTATCTGACCGGTCCCAAAGCCGGCCAGCCGGTTCCGGGATACACCGAGTTGGGTGCCGACGGATCGACGTCATGCGGATGCTGGATCTACTCGGGCGTGTACGCCGAAGGCGTCAACCAGGCCGCCCGCCGAGCGCCGCTGGGCGGTCCCAGTCCCAGCCAGTCGGAGTGGGGGTGGGCGTGGCCGGCCGACCGCCGCATCCTGTACAACCGTGCCTCCGCCGACCCGGACGGCAAGCCGTGGAGCGAGCGCAAGAAATACGTCTGGTGGGACGCGGAAAAGCAGCGCTGGGTGGGATACGACGTGCCCGACTTCGTCGCCGACCGTGCGCCGGGCAGCCGGCCGGATCCGGACGTCGGCGGCCCCGACTCCCTGGCCGGCGACGATCCGTTCATCATGCAGGCCGACGGCAAGGGTTGGCTGTTCGCGCCGAAGGGCATGGTCGACGGGCCGCTGCCCACACACTACGAACCGCAGGAGTCACCGGTTACCAACGCGCTGTATCCCCAGCAGCGGAATCCGGCGCGAATCACCTTCCCGCGCAAGGACAATCTGAGTGCGCCCAGCGCCGGCGAACCGGGTGCCGACGTCTACCCGTATGTGTTCACCACCTACCGGCTCACCGAACATCACACCGCCGGCGGCATGAGCCGGTGGCTGCCCTACCTCTCGGAGCTGCAACCGGAGATGTTCTGCGAGGTTTCCCCGGAGCTGGCCGCCGAGCGGGGCTTGGAGCCCTACGGGTGGGCCACCATCATCTCCCCCCGCGCGGCGATCGAGGCGCGGGTGCTGGTCACCAAACGCGTTGCCCCGCTGGTCATCAACGGGCACACGGTGCACCAGATCGGGCTGCCCTACCACTGGGGAGTAGGGAGCGACGCCGTGGTCAGCGGGGACGCGGCCAACGATCTGCTCGGCGTGACGCTGGATCCGAACGTGCAGATTCAGGAGTCCAAGGCCGGGTCGTGCGACATCCGCCCGGGCCGCCGCCCGCAGGGCGAGCAGCTGCTGCGCCTGATCGCCGAGTATCAATCCCGTTCCGGCGCCACCACCGAAACCGGCAACGTACGAATCAGCGACGGCGTATGGGAAGGGGGAGCCGATGGGTCAGCTGAGCGGGCCGACCGACCCGACGAGTAACGCCGGTTGGTCAGATCCCAAGCCGCGCAAGGGCTTCTTCACCGACACCTCCATCTGCATCGGCTGCAAGGCCTGCGAGGTGGCCTGCAAGGAATGGAACCGCAACCCCCAGGACGGCGACCTCGAACTGCTGGGCTCGTCCTACGACAACACCGGCTCGCTGGGCGCGAGCACGTGGCGGCACGTGGCGTTCGTCGAGCAGGACCGCGACCGCATCGCGGAGGCGCGCGAATCCGGGCGTGCCCTCATCGATTTGGGGATGCCCGAGATTTCCGCCGCCGCGCGCCGCCCGGACGTCACGCCGCCGGACACCCCGGAGTTCCGCTGGCTGATGTCGTCGGACGTCTGCAAGCACTGCACGCACGCCGGCTGCCTCGACGTCTGCCCGACGGGGGCGTTGTTCCGCACCGAGTTCGGCACCGTCGTCGTGCAGGACGACGTCTGCAACGGCTGCGGCACCTGCGTGGCCGGATGCCCGTTCGGTGTGGTCGAACGCCGCAACGACGGCACGTACACCACGCCGGCGCAGCGACCGGGCCGCCCCGCCGAGAAGCCCGTCTCCGGTGTCGCCCAGAAGTGCACCCTGTGTTACGACCGCCTGGTCGAGGACCAGATCCCGGCGTGCGCCAAGACCTGCCCCACGACCTCGATCAAGTTCGGCGACCACGACGACCTGGTGGTCAAGGCCCGCGAACGGGTCGCCCAGCTGCACGCCCAGGGGCTCACCGAGGCCCGGCTCTACGGCGCCAACGAGCACGACGGCGTCGGCGGCATCGGGTCGATCTTCCTGCTGCTCGACGAACCGGAGGTCTACGGCCTGCCGCCCGACCCGCGGGTGTGCACGGCCGACCTGATGACCATGTTCAAGCGCGCCGGCGTGGCCGCGGCCGGCATGGTCGGCGCGGCGGCCTGGGCTTTCTGGAAAGGCCGGTGAAGTACCGTTGAGCACTTCGGAATTCGACAGCTTCCGTCCGCCGGAGCCCGCGGGGGGCAGGCGCCGGAAAGGCAAGCGGGCGGGCCGTCGGGGCGGCGGCGACGGTTCCCGCGAGATGCCGATGGTCCCCGAGGCCGAGTTCACATCGTATTACGGACGGCCGGTCGTCAAGCCCGCGCCCTGGGGACACGAGGTGGCGGCGTACCTGTTTTTGGGCGGCGTCGCCGGCGGGTCGGGTCTGCTGGCGGCCGGCGCCCAGCTCACCGGACGAAACACGTTGCGCCGCAACACAAGGCTGTCCGCGCTGATCGCGGTGATGATCGGCGCGGTCGCGCTGGTGAAGGACCTGGGCCGCCCCGAGCGGTTCGTCAACATGCTGCGGACGGTCAAACTGACCTCGCCGATGAGCATCGGCTCGTGGATCCTCAGCCTGTTCAGCGCCGGCATCGGGGTGGCCGCGGTCGCCGAGGTCGACCGGATGACCGGTGAACGAATCCCGTTGGGCCCGTTGCGGCCCGTGCTGCGCGCCGCGGAGGGACCGGCCGGACTGGAAGCCGGTGTGTTCGCCGCACCGCTGGCGGTCTACACCGCGGTGCTGCTCACCGACACCGCGACCCCGACGTGGAACGCCGCGTATCGAGATTTGCCGTTCGTGTTCGTCAGCTCGGCGAGCCTGGCCGCATCCGGCCTGGCGATGATCACCACGCCGGTCTGCGAGGCGGGGCCCGCCCGCAGCCTGGCCGTCATCGGCGCGGTCAGCGATCTGATCTCCGCCAGGTTCACCGAGTACCGGATGGACCCGGTGACCAGGGAGCCGTTGCACGAAGGCCGTCCCGGCCGGCTGCTGGCCTGGAGCGAACGGCTCGCCGCCGCGGGCGGTTTGGGCGCCTTGCTCGGGGGGCGACACCGCGCCATCGCCGCCGCGTCCGGCGTGACGCTGCTGGCGGCGTCGGCGCTGCTGAGGTTCGGTTTCTTCGAGGCCGGCCTGGAGTCGGCCCGCCACCCCCGCTACACGATCGAGCCGCAGAAGCGCAGGCTCGCCGCCCGCCGGGCAGCCGGTGTCACCGGGGACTCCATCACCACCGCGGATTGACGGCGGGTCCTGTCCTGCATCGCCGCGACCGTAACCCCACCGCGATTTCCGGCCCGCTTTTTCGTGCTGCAGTTACGCTCGCGGGCGGCGCCCGCCGCTCGCGGCGGTTTGCGCCCCACGGACCGGGGTACGTATAGGGCATGACGAATTTTGGCTACACTCTGATGACCGAACAGAGTGGACCCAAAGACCTTGTCCGCCACGCAATCTCGGCAGAAGAGCGCGGTTTCGACTTCGAGGTCTGCAGCGACCACTTCTCGCCCTGGCTCACCTCTCAGGGGCACGCGCCCAACGCCTGGGCGGTGCTGGGCGCGGTGGCGCACGCCACGGAGCGGGTCGACCTGTACACCTACGTGACCTGCCCGACGATGCGGTACCACCCCGCGATCGTCGCGCAGCAGGCCGCCACCGTGCAGATCCTGTCCGACGGCCGGTTCACCCTGGGCCTGGGCAGCGGTGAGAACCTCAACGAACACGTCGTCGGCGGGGGCTGGCCCACCGTCGAGCGCCGGCAGGACATGCTGCGCGAAGCCATCAAGATCATCCGCGAGCTCTTCGGCGGCCAGCTGGTGAACTGGCGCGGCGAGTACTTCCAGGTCGACTCCGCCCGGCTGTGGGACGTCCCCGACGTCCCGGTCGCCATCGGCGTGGCGATGTCCGGGGCAAAGGGCGTCGACAGGTTTGCCAAGCTGGCCGAGCACCTGATCGCCGTGGAGCCCGACGGAGACCTCGTCCGCGAGTGGCACGCGGCGCGTCAGGCCGCGAACCTCGCCGGGGGCGGACGGGTGGTCGGCCAGATCCCGGTGTCCTGGGATCCCGACCGCGACGCCGCCATCCGGCGCGCGCACGACCAGTTCCGCTGGTTCGGCGGCGGCTGGAAGGTCAACGCGGACCTGCCCACGCCGGCCGGCTTCGCGGGCGCGACCCAATTCGTGCGGCCGGAAGACGTCGCCGATTCCATCCCGTGCGGTCCGGACCTGGACGCGATCGTCGAGGCGGTCCGGCCGTATTGGGAGGCGGGGTTCACCGACATCGCGCTCGTCCAGATCGGGGGCGAGACGCAGGACCTCTTCCTCAAGGAGGCGGCCCAGCCTTTGCTCGACGCGTTGCGCGACGCGTCCGGTTGATCACAAGTTTGGGCCGATTCTGCAGGGGTATCCGAGTGCCATCGTGGGCATCGGGCCACCACCGGCAGTTTGACATACCGACCAAGGCCTAGCACCGGGCGGGCGGACGCCCCGCAAAAGCGCTGTCCAGCAGCCGCATTGCGCTGACATCCGCGTTCGGCAGGGCAAGGGAGCAGACGATGAATGATCAATCCGGCAACCCCACCGCGCCATTGGTGAAGGCGCTCGCGGGTGCCAGCTTCGGGCTCGGCTTGGCCGAGTTGGTGGCGCCGCGGAAAGTTGCTGCCATGGCGGGCGTGGATGACACGCGCCGGTCCCGCCGGGTGATCCGCGCCCTCGGTGCGCGTGAATGCGGTCACGGAGCCGCCCTGCTGGGTGGTTCCGACAAGCTGGTCTGGACGCGGGTCGCGGGCGACGTGTTGGACGTGGCGCTGCTGGCGGCCGGGGTGGCCGCCCGCGGCGCGGGGCGCCGGCGCCGGGGAGCCGTGTCGGCCGCCCTCCTCGGCGGCATCGGGGCGGTCGACCTCTATGCGGCGTTGAGCGCCGGCCGCGACGGCGGGGCCCGGCACGCCAACGGCGCGCGGCACCGCACCCTGCGGGCCGCGGTCACCGTCCGGCGTTCGCCCGAGGACGTCTACCGCTTCTGGCGCGACCTGGAGAACCTGCCCAGCTTCATGCACCACCTGCAGTCCGTCACCGCCGGCTCCGACGGCCGCTCGCACTGGGTCGCCAGCGCGCCGGTCGGCCAGCCGGTGCAGTGGGACGCGCAAATCACCGAAGACCGGCCCAACAAGCGCATCGCCTGGCAGTCACTGCCCGGGTCGGCGATCCACAACGGCGGCAGCGTCGAATTCACGCCCGCGCGCGACGGCGACGGGACCGAGGTGCGGGTTCGGATCGGCTACCAGATGCCGGGCGGCGTCGTCGGCAAGGCCGCGGCGACCCTGTTCGGCGAGTCGCCCGACCAACAGGTCAACGACGACCTCCGGCGTTTCAAGCAAATCCTGGAGACGGGACAGGTGCTGCGGTCGGACGGGTCGCCGGAAGGCACCGCCGCGGCCCGCCAGCTGCGCCAGCAACCCGCCCAGCCCAACGGGCACACCAGCGAAGGAGCCACCGTATGAGAGCCACCGTGTGGGCGGGACGCAACAGCGTTGAGGTGCAATCGGTTCCGGACCCGCAGATCCTCAACGATCGCGACGTCATCGTGCGCGTCACCTCCACGGCGATCTGCGGGTCCGATTTGCACCTCTACGACGGCTACATCCCGACGGTCAAGCGCGGCGACGTGCTGGGTCACGAATTCATGGGCGAGGTCGTCGAGGTCGGCAAGGCGGTGAACAACCTGGCCGTCGGCAACCGGGTGGTGGTGCCGTTCCCGATCGCGTGCGGGGCGTGCTCGGCCTGCGAACGCGACCTGTACTCGCTGTGCGAGAACTCCAACCCCAACGCCGGCATCGCCGAGAAGTTCATGGGGCACTCCCCGGCGGGGCTGTTCGGCTATTCGCACATGCTCGGTGGATTCGCCGGCGGCCAAGCCGAATACGCGCGGGTGCCGTTCGCCGATGTGGGACCCCTGAAGGTCGACGACGACCTCACCGATGACCAGGTGTTGTTCCTGTCGGACATCCTGCCCACCGGTTACATGGGCGCGGAGATGTGCGACATCCGGCCGGGCCAGGTCGTGGCGGTCTGGGGGGCCGGTCCGGTCGGGCTGTTCGCGATCATGAGCGCGTACCTGCTGGGCGCGTCCAAAGTCATTGCCATCGACCGCGTGCCGTATCGGCTGGAGCTGGCCGAAAAGATCGGCGCGACGCCGATCAACTTCGAAGAAACGTCGGTACTGGGCGAGCTTCAGGACATCACCGCCGGGCGGGGCCCGGACCATTGCATCGACGCGGCCGGCATGGAAGCCCGCAACGGTTCGACCCCGGTAGACGCCTACGATCGCGTCAAGCAGGCGATGCGCCTGGAAACCGAACGCCCGCACGCACTTCGGGAAGCGGCGATGAGCTGCCGCAACGGCGGCACCATCTCGATCGTCGGGGTCTACGGGGGGCTGATGGACAAGTTTCCCATCGGCGCGATCATGAATCGCTCGTTGACCATCAAGACCGGGCAATGCCACGTGCAGCGCTACATGCGGCCCCTGCTGGAGCGAATTCGCGGCGGGGACATCGACCCGACCGTGATCATCACCCATCACCTGGGACTCGATCAGGCGCCGCACGGCTACGAGATCTTCAAACACAAGCAGGACGGCTGCACCAAAGTCGTTCTGCACCCGTGAAGGAGGTACCCGCGATGTCAAATGAATTGCAAGGCACGAAGATTGCCGTCTTAGCGGCCGACGGTGTAGAGAAGGTGGAGCTCGAACAGCCCCGGGAGGCACTCGAACAGGCCGGCGCCCAGGTCGAGCTGCTGTCGCTGAATACCGGCGAAATCCAGGCGCGCAACCACGATCTCGAGCCGGCCGGAACGTTCGCGGTCGACCGCGCGGTGTCGGACGCGTCGGTGGGCGAATTCGACGGGCTCGTGCTGCCCGGCGGCACGGTGAACCCGGACAAACTGCGCCTGGATCGGGCCGCGGTTTCGTTCGTGCGCGACTTCGTGGTCTCCGGCAAGCCCGTTGCCGCGATCTGCCACGGCCCGTGGACGCTGGTGGAAGCGGGCGTGGTGGTGGGGCGCACGCTGACGTCGTATCCGAGCATTCGCACGGACCTGCGCAATGCGGGCGCACACGTGGTGGACGAAGAGGTCGCGGTCGACGGCAATCTGATCACCAGCCGCTCACCGTCGGACCTTCCGGCGTTTTGCGAGACGATCATCAAGCAATTCGCCCGCGCCGCTGCGGAATAGCTGAAACCAAATCGTTCACACCGTTTTAACCCCCGAAATTGGGGGCATTACACAGGCCTGGGCCGTGATCGCCACGGCGATCGCTGATAAGGCTGACCGAAAGGCCAACATTGACCACCACCTATCCCGAACCCGCCATTTCGGTTACGCACAACGTTTATCAGCCGCAAGAAGATTCCAGGTTGCTGGTCGACGCGATGCACCATTCCGCGCTGATCCGGGGACGACGGGTTCTCGACCTTTGCACGGGCAGTGGATTCGTCGCGATCGCCGCGGCCGAAATGGGTTGCGCCAGCGTCACCGCCTTCGACATCTGCTCGCACGCGGTCGGTTGCTGCGCGACCAATGCCGCGCTGGCGGGCGTCGCGGTCGACGTCCGTGAGGGATCGTGGATGGACGCGGTAGAGCTCGCGCCATTCGACGTGGTGATGGCCAATCCGCCTTACGTTCCAACACCTCCCGGTGATGACTCGGCATCGATCAGCGCCAGCGCCGGCCCGTCCTTGGCCTGGAACGCCGGGGCCGACGGCCGTCTGATCCTCGATCCGCTGTGCGAGGTGGCGCCCAAGCTGCTGTGCGACGGGGGATCGTTGCTGCTCGTGCACTCCGCGATCGCCGGGGTGCAGCAGTCGCTGGAGCGCCTGAAGTGGGCCGGCATGGCGGCCGAAGTCATTGCCTCCAAGTGGATTCCATTCGGCCCCGTGATGTCGGCGCGCGAGCTGTGGCTGGAGGACACCGGCCGGATCCCGCGTGGCCGCCGCGAAGAGGAACTCGTCGTGATCCGGGCGGACAAGCCATGACGGCCACCCGGGTACAGGTGGTGGCCGGCGGACCCGTTTTGGTGTCCGGACCGGTACGCATCGAGATGCCCGACGGCGACGTCGTCGAGTCCGACCGATTCATGGTGGCGATCTGTACCTGCCGGCGCAGCGCCGACTATCCGTTGTGCGACACCAGCCATCGACGCTGCCGCGGCGCGGCAAAGCGGGCGGCCCGGAATTCTAAGGCCAGTCCAGCGGCAGGCGCAACGACGTCTGACCCCGCTGCCACGACTCCATAAGTCTCTCCGCCAAGCGGTTTTCCACCGCGGCGTGGGCCCTGATCCCGAACACCACGTCGGCGTCGAGGTGCGGTTCCCGGGCGACGAGATCCCCGACGACATCGATGCGCACCACCTGTTCGTGCACCGCGTCGGCCTCGACGTGCTCGCTGTAGAAGCCGATGCAGGCCGACGGTGCCCCCATCCTCTCCAGGGCCTGCACCATCCGGCGCGACCCCGGGGGCGAGCTGATCTCGGTCGACGCGAAATGCCCGATCGCCGCGCCCCGCAACGAGCGGTGCAGCCCGAACAGGGACATGAGATTCACCGCCGCCAACGACTCGGCCGGGACGGCGTCGAGGTAACCGAGGTACGTCGCATCCAGCTCCGCGGCCACCATCAGGTCGGCGAAGAGTTGCTGATGCAGGCGCGCACCGCGACCGGCGCCGTATTCGTCGAACTCGATGGCCACGAACGCCGCCTTGGCGGTACCCGTCAGCCGCGGAATGGCGAATGCGTGCGGGTCGCCCTCTTTCAGGTGATACAGCGACCGGTGCGCGAAGTATTCGCGCATGTGCTGCCAGGTTCCCGTGTCGCGCAGGTAATACGACGGTCCGGTGCCGTCAGCGGGTTCGACGGAGATGGCCTCCATTTCGGCCGCCGCCCTGCGGTCGGGCTCGATGGGGCCGACGTCGCGTCGCACGCCCGCGAGGAACACCCGTTCCAGTTCCGCGCGCAACTGCAGCAGTGCGGGATTCCACTCCCAGGCCGGATCGACGCCGGCGAAGCCCCGGTAGTGCAGCTCATAGCACATGCACAAGGCGAGCTGAAGGTCCAGGCCATAGGGATCGGAGTCTCGGACGGACGCGCCGATACGCGCCAGGTGGTCGTGGGAGGGTGGCCCGACCAGCGCATGCCGGACGGCGGTCGACAGCGGTCCATGTGCCGCCGGGAGCGCGGGCTCCACCGGGATTGATGTGCGGGTCACGCCGATGACTACCCGTCAATCGGGTGGGGCAAACGATGGGTCGTCACTGCCCCGCTGCGGGGACGCGGAAGGTGATGTCGACGGTGGTTCCGGTCGGGGTGTTGTGCAGTTCCACCCCGTCGCTCAGGGCCCTCATCAACACCAGCCCGCGGCCGCCGTTACTTGGCTTGGCCGGCGTGGTCTTCCAGGAGCCGGCGTCGGTGATCCTGGTCCGGACCTGGCCGTCTGCGATTTCCGCTTCGAGCAGCATCGTCCCGATGCGGTGTCCGCGGTAGGCATGCTCGACGCAGTTGGTGCAGGCTTCGTTGACCACCAGCACGATGTCGGCGGCCGTCGCTTCGGGCACGTCGGCGGTGCGAAGCCAGGCCGCGAGCCGATGCCGGATATTGGCCAATTGCCCTGCAAAGGCCTCGCTTTCGATCCGGAGCTGCGTCGGCAGGTGCCGATAGATCACCATCGCGACGTCGTCGTCGTAGCCCGCCGCCGGAGCCAGCGCGCGGACCACCGCCTCCGGCACGCTTTCCAGCGGCATCTTCGTCGTTCCGAGCAAAACGTCTGCGGCGCGGGCGATTCCGATGTCGATCGACTCGTGCTTCCGCTCGACCAGGCCGTCGGTGTACAGCATCAGCGTCGAGCCCGGTGGCAGCACCCGGGAGGCCTGCGGCCGCGGTTCCCGCCGGCGGACCGCGAGCGGCACCGACGCGGCGTCGGTCAGGACGGTCGTGTTCGCGGGCGGCGGGCCGGCGATCATCGCGGGCATGTGTCCCGCGTTGCTGTATTCCAGCACCCCGGTCTCGGTGTTGAGGATCGCGAGAAACACCGTGGTGCAGTACGCATTCGGGATGAGGGAGGCCGCCAGGTCAAGTTGCTCGAGCAGGAGAGCCGGCTGGGCGCCGTTGATCAACAGCGCGCGTGCCGAGCTGCGGAGCTGGCCCATGGTGGCGGCCGCCTGCAGACCACGGCCGACGCAGTCGCCGACGACGATGCCGATGCGGTTGTCGCCGATGGGCAGCACGTCGTACCAGTCGCCCCCGATCTCCAGGGGCGGGACCGCGGGTTCGTAGCACACCGCGAAGCCGGAAGGCGTCTGCACGGTGGGCAGCATGGCGCGCTGCAGGGTCAGCGAAGTTTCGCGGGCACTTTCGAATTGGCGCACGTGCTGCATCGCCAGACTGAGATGGCCGATGAGGACCGTGACCAGCAGCCGATCCTCGGCGCTGACCCAGCGGGGGGACCGGAGCTCCAGCCACAGCGCGAGGTCCCCGGTGTTGGACAGCACCGCGACCAATCCCTGTGCCTTGCCGGGGTTTTCGGGCCGGTCGACGGTCTTGGCCGTCAGCGGCAGCTGGTGGCGCGCGTCCTCGAACGTGCCGCGCAACCAGGGATCGATTGCGCGCCAAGACGTTCCGGAAGGTTCTCCGGCCACCTGGACGGTCGGATCGCCGCCGCCTGCGGGCCACGAAACGGCGATCACGCGGTGAACGTCGATCGCCGTCCGGCACTCGTCGAGAGTGATCGACAGCAGTTCGGCGACGCTCTTGGCCACGGCCACGGCCGTGGCCAGCCGCAGGACCGCGCTCTCCCGCGCGGCGAACGCCCGTTCCGCGGTGACGTCCCGGATCGTTCCCACGTAGACGTCTCGATCGCTGCCGGCCTCGGTGACCGCGTTGATGCTGACCATCACCCACGCGAGATGGCCGTCCCGATGCCGGATCGGGGTTTCGTACTCGGCGCTGCCGTTGCTGCGGACCAGGGACTGCTGTTCACGGGCGGTCTTCTTGTCGACCAGCCACGGGTGCGGCCATCGGTAGGGCAGGCCCGCCGCGGGGTAGCCCAGGATCTCGATGAGGGCGTTGTTCATCTCGACCACCGAGCCTTCGTGATCGGCGACGAAGAAGCCCTCCTGCAGCGAATTCACCAGGGCGGTGCGGAATTTGTCGCGATCGGCCAGGCCCTCGGCACGGGCCCGCTCCCGCGCGTAGAGCCTGGTGCCGTCGAGGAATCCCCGGGTTGCGACGTCGAGCGGCGCCAACGTCTGCAAGAGGAATTCGAGGGCGACCGGCGCCTCGACCGGGTAGTCCCTGGCGATCTCGAGAACCAGCCGCACGTGCTGCTCGATGATGTCGAGCATGCTGATCTGCTGTTCCAAGGCACGGCGTCCGAGCTCATGGCCGACGGACAGGCGGTCCTCGTCGCGCGCGTCCAGATAGGCGCGCAGCGCGGCCGCGTACTCGGCGTGGAACTCGTGGTTACCGCTCATGTCGAAACTCCGCGATGACGCGCGGTCAGTATCATGGCATCGTCGGTTTCCTTGGCGTGCTTACCGAGCAGGTCTTCGGCGATGACCACGGCATGCGCCGCAAAGTCGATGTGGTCCAAGTAATCCTCCGCGATGCCGTCGGTGCTGATAACCAGCAGGTCGCCGGGACGGATCGAAAGCGTCTGGGCGGGCTTGATTTCCGGGATGCGGTAGCCGACGATCCCGGCCGTCAGCCGCGCGCTGGCCCGGATCTCGATGCCGGTCGGGGCCTTGGCCACCAGATCGGCGGTGACGTTGCCGACGCCCGTCCACGTCAGCGTGTTGACCGCGAAATCCACTCGCGCCAAGGTCATGGCGACACCCCGGGTGCCGCCCAGCATGCGATGGCAGAGCTGGACCAGAACCTCGAGCCGCTCGGAACTCGCGCGCTTGACCGCGTCGACGGCGCGCAGCGCGGCCGTGGCGGCTTCCGGGCCGTGACCGAGCCCGTCCACCACGCCGAACAGTGCGGCCTCACCGCCGAGGTCGACCGCGATGCCCTGGTCGCCGGACAGATACTCGCTGGGCATCGGGCGACCCGCCCTTGCCCACTCGATCGGCCCGAAGCGCCCATTCTCATGCACGGGCGGGAACCCACTTCCACATCTCGATGACGGTCCCGCGGCCCAGCGTCGAGTCGATGACCAACCGGTCCATCAGCCGTCGCGCTCCGGGGAGCCCCAGCCCCAACCCGCGACCGGTCGAGTAGCCGTCCTCCAGCGCGCGCTCGATGTCGGCGATGCCCGGGCCGTCGTCCTCGGCGCGCACCACCAGGGCCTTGCGGCCGTCCCGGTCGGTCACCCAGAGATGAACCGTGCCCCGACCCGCGTAGCTGGTGATGTTGCGGGCGACTTCGGAGATCGCCGTGGCGATCATGGTGACGTCGGTCAGCGAGAATCCGAGATCCAGGGCGAGCTCGTGTCCGGCTCTGCGGGCGGCGACGATGTCGTCGGAATTGTTGATGTCGACGACAACGTCAGCCGCCACTATCGCGCCCGATCGTCGATTTCCGCAGTCCCAGTTGCCGGTTCAGCAGGGCCAGGCCCTCTTCCAGGTCCAGCGCGGTGTTCATGTCGTCGAACGCCAGCCCGAGTTGGACCATCGCGAAGGCGACCTCTGGCTGCAGGCCCACGATGACGGTGTCCGCGCCCCGCAGCCGGGTCATGTGCGCGATGGTCCGCAGCGACCGGGCCGCGAAGGAATCCATCACGTCGATGGCGGTGACGTCGACGATGATGCCCTGCGCGCGAAACCTGCTGACCCGCTCCATGAGGTCGAGCCGCAGCCGCTCGGTCTCGGAGTCGGTCAGGGCGGACTGCACCGTTGCGATCAGGATCGCGCCCTGTTTCAGGATGGGGACTGGCATGGGGTGCTCGCGCTGATGATGTCTACCCGGTGGTCTCGCCGGTGCGGGTGACCTCGTAGCCCAGCAGGCGTTCGGCTTCTTCGATGCCGCCCTGCAGGTCGCCGACGGCGTTCATCTTGGACAGGTCCAGCCCGATCGTCACCAGCGTCAGGGCGATCTCCGAGGACAGGCCGGTGATGATGACGCTCGCACCCATCAGGCCCGACGCGTCGACCGTCTGCACCAGGTGGTTGGCCACGGTGGAGTCGATGGTCGGCACACCGGTGATGTCGATGACGACGACCTTCGCGCGGTTGGCGCGGATCGCTCTCAGCAACTGTTCGGTCACCTGGCGGGCGCGCTGGCTGTCGAGGACCCCGATGATCGGCAGAATCAGCAGCTGCTCGCGCACCTGCAGCACCGGGGTGGACAGCTCCCGGATCGCCTCCTGCTGCTGCCGGATGATGCGCTCGCGTTCCTGCACGAAGCTGACGCCCACGGTGTTGGCGATGCGGTTGGCCGCCGGCTCGTAGGCGTCGAGCACCCGGTTGAGCATCTCGAAGTCGGTCTGGTACTTCTCGAACAGCGAGCGGGCCAGCACGTCGCGCAGCAGCAACACGATGCCGAGGACCTCGTCGGTCTCCACGCCCCGTGGGATGATGCGTTCCGACAGGTCGCGCGCGTAGGCCTGCAGCGCCTCGACGCTACCGGTCTCGAGCACCTCGACGTAGTTGTCGTAGACGGCGGTGGCCTCCGAGAACAGCTCCTCGGGGGTCATCGCGGTCAGCAGTTGCGCCTCGGTGATCCTGCGGGCCCATTCCTCCCGCAGGACGGTGCGATTCTGACGCAGGTGCTGGACCAGTTGGGGCAACAGGCCCTCGCTGACCGTCTGCGCGGCGGTGGTCGTGCTCCCGAAATCCGACGACGAATCTGACATCTGGCCTCCCGTTGCCGCGTCACGCTCCGCAGTGCCTAAAGGGGAGACTAGTCTGAGTTGTCGCGTCGCAAGTGTCGAGGGCATATTCTTCTCGCAGTTCGCACGGCAGGTTACGCTTGCAGCACGCTTACGCCCGGGACGAAGGATCGCCATTGTCAGCTCCTGATTCGATTACCACGCTGGTTACCGACCACGATGGCGTGTCGGTGGTCAGCGTCAGCGGCGAAATCGATCTGGTCACCGCGCCGGCGCTCGAACAAGCCATCGGCGCTGTGGTCGCGGACGGCCCGGCAGCACTGGTCATCGACCTCTCCGCAGTGGAGTTTCTCGGCTCGGTCGGCTTGAAGATCCTGGCCGCGACGTATGAAAAGCTCGGTAAATCCACCGAGTTCGGCGTGGTTGCGCGCGGACCCGCGACGAGGAGACCGATTCATCTGACCGGGCTGGACAAAACCTTCCCGCTCTACCCGACGCTGGACGACGCGTTGACCGCGGTCCGGGACGGCAACCTCAACCGCTGAAGGCAGCCACCGCGAGCCTTCGTATCGGTTCGCGGCCGCCGGTGCGATGATCACCACCATGGACGTCGATCATCCCGAGGACGACCAGCGGTGGGACCGCGATAAGCGTGGTGAGACCGAAATTGAACGGCTGGACCGCAATTGGACCAGCCTGCTACAGGAGCTGCGCGTGGTGCAGACCGGGGTGCAGCTGCTCACCGGCTTCCTGTTGACGTTGCCGTTCCAGCAACGCTTCGACATTCTCAGCCAGCCGATGCGGATCGTGTACCTGGCGACGGTCGGGTGTTCGGTGGGAGCGACGGTGCTGCTGATCGCCCCGGTCGGCATTCACCGGCTGCTGTTCCGGCGGCACCGTCTCCAAGTCCTGGTGTCGGCCGCGCACCGGTGCGCCTACGCCGGGCTGGCGCTGTTGGGCGCGGCGCTGACCGGTGTGACCGTCATTGTTTTCGCCTCTGTGGCCGGAAACCGGCCGGCGTTGATAGCGGGAATTTGTGCGCTGGCGTTGTTTACGTTCTTTTGGTGGGTGCTGCCCCTAGTGCTTCGCACCCGCGGTATGTAGCGCCGCGATGCGGGTGGATCCCAGTTGATCGAGCAGATCCTGCGGATCCGCGAAAATCGGTGTCGCCCCGGCCGCCTGCAGTTCGGCACCCGAAATGCCGCCGCTCAACAGTCCGATGCACGGCAGCCCCGCGGCCGCCGCGGCGTGTGCGTCCCAGACGGCGTCGCCCACGAACACCGCGTCATCGGCGCCCACACCGGCGCGGTCCAGCGCGATCTGCACGATGCCGGGCTCGGGTTTGGCGGTGTCGACGTCCCGTGACGAGGTCGTTTCGGCGATGACGTCGTCGCAGTCGAGCACCTTTCGCAGCGCCTCGAGTTCGTCACCGGGCGCCGAGCTGGCCAGCACCACTTGCAGGCCGAGGCCGGCGACGTGCCGGAGCAAGTCGCGGGCGCCGGGCAACGGTGCGAGCAGCGGTATGAGGCCGCGGTAATACCGGCTGTGACCATCGCTCAGCCGGTCCTGCACATCAGCCGGCGCGTCGTCGGACAGCGTGCGCACCAACTTGGAGCCGTCCATGCCGATGCAGCGGTGGATCTTCCAGGCGGCTACGGGCATGTGTTCGTCTTCGAACGCGCACTGCCAGGCGTAGACGTGCAGATAGTTCGAATCGACGAGGGTTCCATCGACGTCGAACAGGACGGCAGGCGTGCCGCGACCGGCTCCGGCGGTTGTCATCTGCGCGGCATACCCACGCCGCGCCGGGCTGACACCAATCGTTTCACGCTCCGGTCGGCGGGTACGCGTTGCGGGAGGCCGTAAGCGGCACCACGTTGTGAAACGGCGAATCGGTGTGCCGCCGAAAAGCCTTGGCAGCAAGCATTTTACAAGGAGTGAACTTGAGGACCCAAAAGGCTGACCCGGTTGACCACGCACGCACATTTCGTCAGCACGCGGGCGAGACGCTCACGCACGGCCCCCACACCGTCGGTGTGGCCGGGGCCGTTGTCGCCGTGGTCGCCCTGGTGATCGGCTTGTGCGCGTTCGCGACAGGGCACGTCACCGGCGGCGCCGTGGCCGTGACAGTGGCCGCCGTGCTGGGCGCCGTGGCGACGGCCTGGTTGCTGCACTCCCATCGCCGGGTACGCGACGCCGAGCTGCGCTGGCACGCCGAGAATTCCGATGAGCCCGCGCCGCCGCCGGCAAGCTGACGGGCCGGCCAGCCGAAACGTTTGAATTCGGGCCTGACCGGGTAAAACGTGGGGATGCTCGACACGTCCAACAGGGTGCACACGGGAATCGATTTCGGGATCCCCGGCCGCGTGGCGGCGGCGCTCTGGGCGGTCGGCGTCCTGGCCGGGGTCCTGGCGTTGCTGACCGGGCACGCCGCGTTGGCCATCATGGGGCTGGTATTGGCCGTCGCGTCGCCATGGTGCGGGCTGGCCTGGGTGTCCCATAGTCAACGTCGGGCCGCCGGTTCGACCTGGGCTACCGGCTCAGCGCCGGTGGTCAGCGGCCCAATCCGCCTGCGCGGCTGAGCTCATCGAGAGCGCAATTGTCGTGGCCGCAATTTTTGTGAACCGGATAGGTGTGACGGGCGCCGGATCGGGGTACCGACTCAGCCACGGGTGAGTACAGGCAAGTGCGTCAACCCGTCATTCAGCAGGAAGGAACACCCATGGCGACCGCAAGCGATTACGACGCACGCCGTGTATCCGACGTCGAGACTCAGGACCCCGCCGCACTGCGCGAGCTGGCGCCCACCCTGCCCCTCTCGTCGACGGCCGTTGTCGACGAGGACCCCAACGATGTGCTCTTCTTCGAGCTGCCCGGCGCGGACCTGTCGAGCGAGGAGCTGTCGGTGACGGTGATCCCCCAGCGGGCCGACGAGTTCACTTGTTCGAGCTGCTTTTTGGTGCAGCACCGGAGCCGCATGCGCAAGTCGGGCTCGGGACTTTCCGTCTGCGCGGACTGCGCATAGCACCGGGCGCGACCGGGGGACCGATCGTCGCACCTTGACCAACCGGGGACACCGTGTTTCTGTCGTCAGCGTGGCAGCATCCGCGACTCGCCCGGACGGTACGCCGGATGCCTTGAGCCGGCCGCCGGGCCTGCCCGCCCCGCGCGCGCTTCGCTCGGCGTTCGCCGCCGCGTATGCGGTCGCCTACCTAATCGGCGGCGAGCGCCGGATGCTGCGGCTGATCCGTCGGTACGGGCCCATCATGACGATGCCCGTGCTCAGCCTGGGCAACGTCGCGATCGTGTCGGACCCGGAACTGGTCAAGCAGGTGTTCACCGCGGCCCCGGACGTGCTGCTGGGCGGCGAGGGTGTCGGGCCCGCGGCCGCCATCTACGGATCCGGATCGATGTTTGTGCAGGAGGAGCCGGAGCACCTGCGGCGGCGCAAACTCTTGACGCCCCCGCTGCACGGCGCCGCGCTGAGCAGTTACGTACCGATCATGCAGAGCTGCGCCCGCGCCGCGATGCACAGCTGGCCCGTTGACCGGCCGTTCGAAATGCTCACGGCGGCGCGGGCACTGACCCTCGACGTGATCGTCCGGATCATCTTCGGCGTTGACGAACCCGACGAGGTTCGGCGCGTGGGTAGGCCCTTCGAAAGTCTGTTGAAGCTCGGGGTTTCCGAGCAGTTGACGCTCCGCTACGCCCTGCGCCACCTGGGCGCGCTGCGGGTGTGGCCCCGGCGCGCCCGCGCCAACCGGGAGATCGACGACGTGGTGATGCCGCTCATCGCGCGGCGGCGAAGCGATCCGCGCCTGACCGAGCAACTCGACATCCTGGCGTTGCTGATGCGCGCCCGCGGCGAAGACGGGAAAGGCCTGTCCGACAGCGAGATTCGTGACGATCTGATCACCCTGATGCTGGCGGGGCACGAAACCACCGCGACCACGTTGGCGTGGGTTTTCGATCTGCTGCTGCACCACCCCGATGCGCTGCGACGGGTGCAAGCCGAAGCACAGAGCGGGGGGGAGGCGTTCACGACCGCGGTGATCCACGAGACGCTGCGGGTACGGCCGCCGGCGCCGTTCACGGCGCGCGTTGCGGCGCAACCCTTTCCGATCGGCGGCTACCTCGTCGACGCCGGCACCCGCATCGTCGTGCACATCATCGCGATCAATCGCAATCCCGCGATCTACGAGCACCCGAACGAGTTCCGACCGGAGCGATTCCTCGGCAGCCGGCCCGAGACGTATGCGTGGGTGCCGTTCGGTGGCGGCGTCAAACGCTGTCTGGGCGCAGCGTTCTCGCTGCGCGAGTTGGTCACCGTGCTCCACACACTGCTGCGCGAGGGCGAGTTCAGCGCCGTCGACGACGAGCCCGAGAGGATCGTGCGCCGCTCCATCATGCTGGCGCCGCGCCGCGGCACCAGGGTGCGCCTGCGCCCCATTCAGGCGGGCGCGCGATAACCGGCTCGTCGCTGTGCGCCTGCGTGTGATTGTCGTACCCATCCACTAGGTTCATCGGCGAGTCCGCGTCGGCACCGTGGGGAGTCATGGAGAAGATACTCGGGTCCTTCCTGCTGTTGGGGTTCGCTCTCCCTTGGTTTTTCACCCAGCACGCGACCGGTAGCGTGGTCGCGGGATTCTCGGCGGGACTCGGCGGCCTCGTCCTGACGGTGCCGGCCCTGTTGTGGCTCGGTGTTCGACGGGACCGCTACCGGGATGAGCGACGGCGCAGGCGCGACCTCCGGTACGCGATGTCGGATCTGGCGGCCGTCGATGACATGTCGGGCGTCGAGTTCGAGGAATTCGTCGCCGCGCGGCTTCGCACCGCGGGGTGGGGCGTCACTCACACCGCCACCACGGGCGACTACGGCGTGGACCTGATCGCCACCAGGGACGGCGCCCGCATGGCGATCCAATGCAAGCGGCAGGCGAAGGCCGTCGGTGTGGCCGCCGTGCAGCAGGTCGTCTCCGGCGCCCGGCACCACGGCTGCAACCAGCCGGTCGTCGTGACAAACCGGGCGTTCACCAAGGCGGCTCGCCAGTTGGCGGCCACGCATCAATGCCGTCTCGTCGGGCGCGAGCAATTGCACATCTGGGCGCGGGCCGCCGGGCCGACAAGCGGCTTCGCAAAGCGACACCGCACGTAAGACCGCTTCGGATATCGAGTGCTCACAAGATGATGCGGCACATGACCCGACCGCGCGTCATTCAGCCCTGTTGGGCCACGCCACAGACGCGACTCAACGCCCGCAGTCCCTCGGGCGTGCCAGGCCAATGTTTTTGCAGCATCTGCGGACCGGCGGTGCGCACGACGACGCGCAGCATGATCGCGACCAGGACGGCGTCGTCGAGGAATCCGATGACGGGGACGAAATCCGGTATCAGTTGGATGGGCGAGAAGATATAGCCCAGCACCAGCATCAGTTCGATGCGGACCATCCGCGGCACCGCGCGGTCGGTGGCCACGCGCTTGAGCAGTCGCAGCAGGTCGGGCAGCAACCGGATTATGTCGCCGAGGCTGAGGTCGTCGGGTTTGGCCACCCAGATGGTGGCAGCCAGGATGAGCCAGGCGAGCATGATGCCGCTGAGGGCACCGGCGAGTATCGACCACACCGCGCGTTATCCGTCGCTCGGAACCGCTAGGGTCGCGGCGACCGAGCGGGGCGCGACCTTGCCGCCGTGTGTGGCGTTGACTTGGGCGAGCCCGAGCGCCCTCTGGTTCTGGAGCGCGAGGTGGCGCGTCGAGCGGGGGTTGGCTTGCGCTGGCCGTCGGATCGGTGCGTCAGATAATGCACGCCCAAAAGCGTTCCGCCAACCGGTAATAGCAGCGGCCACTCCACCAGGCCGGCCGCGCCGACCGCAGCGACCGCTAGCGCCGCCGCGGGAAGGGACCGACTGCCGGTGCGCAATCCGCTTTGGACGCCGCTGACCGCTCCGCGGACGCCGCCCACCACTCCATTGACGGCCGCGCCTCCAACCGCTCCTGCCGCCGCGACGCTCGCGTCAACCGTGCTGCTGGCCGCATTCAGTGCGCCTCGCAAAATATTCATTGTTGCTCCTTCGCCAAAACTCCAATTCGGCGCCTCCCCAATGGGATTCGCTGCTCGCATAGCGCCGCATGGTCTCCGGCTGCTCACCGGGCCGGCGTCCGGGCATCGCCTAGCGGTCCAAAGTGGAGTTAGCCAGTTCTTCTTCGGCGCGGCGCTCTACCAGCAGTGGAACGAAATTGCGTAGCGTGCACTGCTCGAACCGCCCGTAGGTTTGCTCGACTACCGCCGCGACGTGAGCGTGCGGAAGCTGCGCGTACTTCTGGGCAAGACGACGCTGAACCGCCTCGATCTGTGCCCGCTCTTCTTGGAGCACACCCGCAGCCCCATCCACCTATGGAGCTTAACCTAGTAGTCGCCGCAGCAACACCTGGAGTTCACCAAGCCGCTGCGCGTTGCCGCAGGTGCCGTCGCCGCCCGGGTCGGGTACCGGTGACCGATAAGTTTCTTGATATCGGGGATCAGCAAACGTGCTGCGGCCGATCACACTCGTGACCTAACGGTCGGGGTGGCGGGATTTGAACCCACGGCCTCTTCGTCCCGAACGAAGCGCGCTACCAAGCTGCGCCACACCCCGCTTGAAGCCACGACAGCCTATCGCACCGGCCCGCCGGCTGACCAAACCGCAGGCTACGGGCTAGGTCCACGCGCAGGTGCGCTCGAATTCCGCCAGCGCCTCGGCCGGGCCGGTCGGGTCGAGACCCTGGGCGCTGACCCATTCGTCGCTGAAATAGGTGTCGGCGTAGCGGTCGCCGCTGTCGGCGAGCAGCGTGACCACCGACCCGCCGCGGCCCTCGGCGACCATCTCGGCCAGCAGCCCGAACGCGCCCCACAGGTTGGTGCCCGTGGACGGCCCCACCCGGCGCCCCAGAACGGCGCTGACGTGGCGAGCGGCGGCGATCGACGCCGCGTCGGGCACGGCGACCATGCGGTCGACCACGCCGGGCAGAAACGACGGCTCGACGCGTGGCCGTCCGATGCCCTCGATCCGGGAGGACGTCGGTATCACGACATCGTCGCGGTCCTCGGAATAGGAGGGGAAGAACGCGGAGTTCTCCGGGTCGACGACGCACAGCCGCGTCGCGTGGCGCCGGTAGCGGATGTAGCGGCCGATCGTCGCGCTGGTGCCGCCGGTGCCGGCCCCGACGACGATCCACTCCGGAATCGGGTATTGCTCCTCGCCCATCTGCTCGAAGATGGACTCGGCAATGTTGTTGTTGCCGCGCCAGTCCGTGGCGCGCTCGGCGTTGGTGAACTGGTCCAGGTAGTGCCCGCCGGTGTCATGGGCGATACGCTCGGCCTCGGCATACACCTGACTCGAGTCGGCGACGAAATGGCAACGGCCGCCTTGTGATTCGATCAGTGCCACCTTTGCCGCACTGGTTGACGCCGGCATCACGGCCACGAACGGCAGCCCCAGCAGGGCCGCGAAATACGCCTCCGACACCGCCGTCGACCCCGAGGACGCCTCGACCACCGTGGTGCCCTCGCCGATCCACCCGTTGCACAGCGCGTACAGGAACAGCGAACGCGCCAACCGATGCTTGAGGCTGCCGGTGATGTGCGTCGTCTCGTCTTTGAGGTACAGCGCGACCTGCGCATCGGGGCCGCCGGTGTCCCAGGCCGACGGCAGGGGATACCGCAGCAGGTGGGTGTCGGCGCTGCGCCGGGCGTCGGCCTGGATCAGCCGGATCGCGTTGTCCGTCCAGCCTCGCGGCAGGGTGCGGACCGCGATCCGGGTCCGATCGCTCAACGCACCGAAGCGGTTGGCTGCGAACGGCTCAGATCGCTGGTGGTGTCGCGGTCGCCCATCGGGGTGGCGATCAGTGTCAGCAGCGTCGCCTCCGGCCGGCAGCAGAATCGCACGGGTGCGAACGGCGAGGTGCCGATGCCGGCCGAGACATGGAGCTGCATGTTGGCGCCCCATCGGGACGGTCCCTTGGCCCGGGAGCGGTCCAGGCCGCAGTTGGTCACCAAAGCGCCGTAGAAGGGCAGGCAGAGCTGGCCGCCGTGGGTATGCCCGGCCATAACGAGCTGGTAGCCGTCGGCGGCGAAGCGGTCCAGCACCCGCGGCTCGGGGGAGTGGGTCAAGCCGAGCCGCAGGTTGGCCGCCGGGCTGGCCGGGCCGGCGATCGTGTCGTAGCGGTCCCGGTCGATGTGCGGGTCGTCCACGCCCGCGGCGGCGATGTGCAGGCCGGCCACCTCGAACTCGCGGCGGGTGTGGGTGAGGTCGAGCCAGCCGCGCTCGGTGAACGCCGCCCGCAGGTCCTGCCAGGGCAGCGGCTCGCCGCGGACCCGGTGCGACGGGTTGGTCAGGTAGTTCAACGGGTTCTTCAGGCGCGGCCCGAAGTAGTCGTTGCTGCCGAAGACGAAGACGCCCGGCCGCGACAACAGGTCGCCCAGGGTTTGCACCACCGCGGGCACCGCCTTGGGGTGCGCCAGGTTGTCGCCGGTGTTGACCACCAGGTCGGGCTCCCAGGCGGCCAGCTCGCGCAGCCACGCCCGTTTGCGACGCTGGTTGGGCAGCATGTGCAGATCGCTGATGTGCAGCACCCGCAGTGGCGTGGATCCCGGGGACAGGACGGGCATGGTGATCTCGCGCAGAACGAACGCATTGCGCTCCACGAAGGCGGCATAGCCGATGCCGGCCAGGGTCGAGGCAACCGCGACCGCGCCGGTGCGCATCAGGACGGGCGTAACTTCAGCCATGAAGGGCAGCCTACTGCCGGTTGGGTTCTGGTCGCGTATAGCTCGCGCCACGGTGCTTCAATCTCTCGCGCCACGGCGCCTCAATACTATGGCGGCGGCGGCGCTCCCGGGGGCGGTGGCGGGGCCAGCAGCGGAATGGTAATCGGCGGTAGGCCGGGAATCTCGACCACCTGTGACCCGACCACCGGTGGCGCGCCCTCCGGCGGGGGCGGGGGCGCGGGCGGGATGCCGTTGCTGACTTGAATCGTGATAATCGAGCCCGGGATCGTTTGGCCGCTGGGCGTCGTTCCGACGACCTCGCCCGCCTTTGCGCTGCTGTTCACGGAGTTCGTCTGGTCGGCGACCTGGAAGCCGGCGTCCTTGATGCGCTGGCGCGCCATGTCGACGTCCAGGCCGGTGACGGCCGGCACCCGGCCGGCGGGTGAACCCTCGACGTAACGGGGGTCCGTCGGCGGCAATGCCACCGGCCCGAAGTTGAGGGCGATCGGCTTCATCGCGGTGAACCAGGTGCGCGCGGGCTCGTTACCGCCGTACAGGTCACCCTCGCCGCAATGACGAAGCGGGGAGGAGCACAAATCGGTCGGGTTGGTCGAGTCGTCGTAGATGTAGTTGGCGGCCGCGTAGTGGCTGGTGAAACCCACGAAGCCGGACGAGCGGTGGGCCTCGGTGGTTCCCGTCTTACCCGACACCGGGAGGTCCCAGCCCGCCGCGGAGGCCGAACCGGCCGCCGTGCCACTGCCCACCGCGTCCTTGCTCATCGCGTTGGCCATGGTGTTCGCCAGACCCTCGGGGACCACCTGATCGCAGGTCTCGGTGGTCACGGCGACCTCATTGCCGTTGCGGTCGATCAGCTTGTCGATCGGGTTCGGCGGGCACCACACACCGCCCGATGCCAGCGTGGCCGCGACGTTGGACAACTCCAGGGCGTTTACCTCGATCGGGCCGAGGGTGAACGAGCCGATGTTCTGCCGTTTGACGAAATCGGCCAGGCTCTCGTTGCTGTCGCGGTTGTAGTCGCGGGCGGTGCCGGGATTCGCATAGGAGCGCAGCCCGAGCTTGATCGCCATGTCGACCGCGCGCCCGACTCCGATCTGGGTGATCAGCTTGGCGAACGCGGTGTTGGGCGAGGTGGCCAGCGCGTCGGTCACGCTCATGGAGCCGCGGTAGTTACCCGCGTTGACCACGCACCAGGTGTCCTTGGGGCAGCCCTTCGCCCCGCCGCTGCCGAAGCCCTTGGCCTGAAACCGCGGCGGCGCTTCGAGCGTGGCGTTGATGCCCATGCCCATGTCCAGCGCCGCGGCCGTCGTGAAGATCTTGAAGATTGACCCGGCACCGTCGCCGACCAGGGAGAACGGCTGCGGTCGCATGGTTTCGCCGGCCTCGGTGTCGAGCCCGTACTTGCGGTTACTGGCCATGGCCATCACGTGGTGGGAGGTCTTGCCGGGCTCGATCACGCTCATCACGCTCGAGATGCCCGGCAGGGTCGGGCTGGCGAATTTGTCGATGGCCGCCTTGACCGGGATCTGCACGTCGGGGTCCAGCGTCGTGCGGATCAGGTAGCCGCCCCTCGCCACCTGTTCCTTACTGATCCCCGCGCGCGAGAGGTATTCCTGGACGTAGTCGCAGAAGAACGCGCGGTCGCCTGCCGCGATGCAGCCGCGCGGCAGCTCGTTGGGCTGCGGCAGCACGCCCAGCGGCGTGGCCTTCGCGGCGCGCAGGGCGTCGGCCTCCTGCGGCAGGTTCTCGATCATGGTGTCCAGGACCAGGTTCCGCCGGGCCAGGGCGCCGTCGGGGTTCGTGTACGGGTTCAGCGCGCTGGTGGACTGCACCATGCCCGCCAGCAGCGCCGCCTGCTGCCAGTTCAGGTCGGACGCGTTGATGCCGAAGTAGGTCTGCGCCGCGTCCTGCACGCCGAACGAGCCGTTTCCGAACGAGACGAGGTTGAGGTACCGGGTCAAGATCTCGGGCTTGCTGAAGGTCTTGTCCAGCGTGAGCGCCATCCGGATCTCGCGGAGCTTGCGCGCCGGCGTGGTTTCGACGGCCGCGCGTTTCTCGGCGTCGGTCTGAGCGGTCACCAGCAGTTGATAGTTCTTCACGTACTGCTGCTCGATGGTCGAGCCGCCGCGCGTGTCGACGTCGCCGGACGCGTACCCCGCGAGGCCCGTCAGGGTGCCCTTCCAGTCCACCCCGTTGTGGTCGGCGAACCGCTTGTCCTCTATCGAGACGATCGCCAGCTTCATGGTGTTGGCGATCTTGTCGGTGGGCACCTCGAACCGGCGCTGCGAATACAGCCAGGCGATGACGTTGCCCTTCTTGTCGACCATCGTCGACACGGCCGGCACCTCGCCCTGCAGCAGCTGCGCCGACCCGTTGGCGACGACTTCGGAGGCCCGATTGGACATCAGCCCGACTCCGCCGGCGAGCGGAAACATCAGTGCCGTGGCGACGACGCTGGCCAGCAAGCAGCACCCCGCGAGCTTGAGAATGGTGAGAGCGGCCGGGGGGCGGTCTGACATGCGTACTAGGTTAGCGGCCCCCGGTGACCAGGCCACGCCGCGAGTTGACCAAAGGCCCTCACATGGCGTGACCACAGACCCTGCCGCACCATGACCAGCGAACTTACGATCGGACTGGACAGAAAATTTGCGACTCCGTCATTGGTGGTCAACCGGGACGAAGTGCGCGCTCCCGTGGCCGGATTTATCCTGCTTTCGAAAGACTGCACGCTCGTCCCAAAAAAACCGTTATCAGACTGTTGCGCAATTGCCACCTGACCACCTAACTTAGACACACGGTGAGATTCAGGTAACACCGAAATGCATGGTGTGGCGTAGATCGCAAGCAGTGGGTCTGCACCTGAGGAGGGCGGCCGCGACGAGTGGCCGGAAGGAAGGGAACAGCTCGTGTCAGGTTCACGGCCGGCCGCGCGTAGAACAAACATTGCGGCTGCACAGGGGGTACTCCGCAGTGTTGACGCCGAAGATCGGATCGCCTGGGTCTCGCAAGCGCTGTGTCGGACCACTGACCCCGATGAACTGTTCGTTCGAGGCGCCGCCCAACGCAAGGCGGCGGTGATCTGCCGGCACTGCCCGGTGATGCAGGAGTGCGGCGCGGACGCGTTGGACAACAAGGTCGAGTTCGGCGTGTGGGGCGGCATGACCGAGCGCCAGCGCAGGGCCTTGCTGAAGCAGCACCCCGAGGTCGTCTCGTGGTCGGACTTCTTCGAAAAGCGCCGCGGCCGCACCGCTGGCTGACATAGTGGTTCGAGCGCGTATCTCGCTACCGCGCGATTAATCCGTCCCCTGGTCCTGAAAACTTGGGTTTTCATCATTACTTTTTTGTTACGGCTCTCCTGTGCCGTCCTGGCTGGTAGGCGTCCAATAGCGGGCTGACGCGTGTTCAATACGAGCTAGCTTGTGACCAATAGGGATTCGGCAGCAACGAAAACAGTCGTTCCAAAAAAGACTGGCCCGTGTCAAATAGCTCCGAGCGGGCCCTAATTGGCGTGTGCGCAATAGGGGCTTTAATTCAGCGGACCCGGCCAATAATTGCCGAGCGTGAATGCTGCGACGCATTTCCGGTGGTGTGCCCGCCGTGAATTTCGCGCCGGGATTCCCCGCTCCTCAGCGGCTCGTTGCGCGAGCCGCCTCGTCGCCGGCGGTTTTCGGATTCGCCGCTCCTCAGCGGCTCGCTGCGCGTGCCGCCTCGTCGCCGGCGGGGCCGGGATTCGCCGCTCCTCAGCGGCTCGCTGCGCGTGCCGCCTCGTCGCCGGCGGCGGTGATCTGGTCGGCGAGCGCGCGCAGCGCGTCCAGGTCCGAGACGTCGAACGGCAGCGACGGCACCCCGATGACCGGCACGTGCGGGTGGGCCCCGGTGAAGCGGGATAGCAGCCTGACCTCCCGCTTGGCGGTCTGCGCGCGGTCGGCGTGGATGCGCAGCACCGCGGCTGCCAGCGCGGCGGCCTCGGAATCCGAGGCGTCCAACGTCTCGCTTCCATCGATCGCCCGCTCGACCGGTAGGGAACACAGCGTCGGGTGGGTGCGGTTCAAGACCAGCCCCGCGAGGGGCATGGCCTCCTGCGACAGGCGGTCGACGAAGAAGGCCGCCTCGCGCAGCGCGTCCGGCTCGGCGGCCGACACCACCACGAATTGGGTGCCGCGCCTTTTCAGCAGCGCGTAGGTGCGATCGGCCTTCTCGCGGAAGCCGCCGAAGGTGGCGTCCAGCGACTGCACGAATGCCGCCGCGTCGCCCAGCATCTGCGAACCGAGCACCGTCGACAGCGCCTTCATCGCCAAACCCATTGCGCCGGTGACCAATCGACCAATGCCTCGGCCGGGCGCGAGGAGTAGCCGCCATAATCGGCTATCCATGAAGCTGCCCAGTCGTTTCGGCGCATCCAGGAAATCCAGCGCGTTGCGCGACGGGGGAGTGTCCACCACCACCAGGTCCCAGCGATCCTGGGCCAGCAGTTGACCGAGCTTCTCCATCGCCATGTACTCTTGCGTGCCGGCCAGCGAAGTCGCCACGGTCTGATAGAACTGGTTGTCCAGAATCCCTTGTGCCCGACCGGGTCCCGAATACTGGACCACCATTTCGTCGAAGGTGCGGCGCATGTCGAGCATCATCGCGTGCAGCTCGCCGGAGACCTCGGGCGCCAATGGCACCCGCTGCGGGGTGTTGCCGAGATCGTTGACTCCGAGCGCTTGCGCCAGCCGCTTGGCCGGATCGATCGTCAAAACGCATACCGTTCGGCCGTATTCGGCAGCGCGCAGCGCCATTGCCGCCGCGGTGGTGGTTTTGCCCACGCCGCCGGCGCCACAGCACACGATCACGCGGTTGGTCCGATCGGCCAGGATCGCCGCCATGTCAAGGGTTGTCGGGGCGATACTCATCGAACTCCCTGCTGTGCAAGCGATTCCGACAGCTCATAGAGGCTGCCGAGGTCGACGCCGTCGGAAATCGCGGGGAGCTCCAGGCGCGGCACCTTCAAGGCATCGAGCTGCTGCGCGGTCTCCGCCCGCGCGGTGATCCGGGTCGCGTGCTGGATCGTCTCGGTCAGCAGGCCGGCGAAGTCGGTGTCGTCGAGCTTGATTCCGGCCATCTCCAGCCCCGCCCGCACCGAGTCGGCGTCCACATCGCCCTCGGCGGCCTTCGCCAGATCGCGTGGCTCGAGGAACGACGGGATGTTGCGGTTCACGATCACGCTGCCGATCGGCAGCTCCATCTCCGCGAGCTCCTCGATGGCTTCCAGCGTTTCCTGTACGGGCAGCGCTTCCAGCAGCGTGACCAGATGGATGGCGGTCGCCTCGGAGTGCAGCAGGCGCACCACGCCCTCGGCTTGCGAGAACACCGGGCCGCCCTTGGCCAGGTCCTTCACCGCCTTGGTGACATCCAGGAACCGGGCGATCCGCCCCGTCGGTGGCGCGTCGACGACGACCGCGTCGTAGACCGGATCCTTGGACCCCTTGTTCAGGCGCACCACCGACTCCTTGATCTTGCCGGTCAGCAGCACGTCGCGCAGGCCGGGCGCGATCGTCGTCGCGAACTCGATGGCACCGATGCGGCGCATCGCCCGGCCCGCGATGCCGAGGTTGTAGAACATGTCCAGGTATTCGAGGAACGCGGCCTCGATGTCGATCGCCAGGGCGTTGACCTCGCCGCCGCGCTCGGCGGTGGCGATCTTGAGTTCCTGGTAGGGCAGGGGCGGGACGTCGAAAAGCTGCGCAATCCCTTGGCGGCCTTCGACTTCGATGAGCAGGACCTTGCGGCCGCCCGCCGCCAACGTCAGTGCCAGCGCGGCCGCCACCGTCGACTTACCCGTCCCGCCTTTGCCGGTCACGAAATGCAAGCGGGCCTTCGACAGGCGCGTTGGCCAGCCGACCGAGTTGCCGCCGCCAGGAGTGGATGCCACCATCGCATGCTAGCCCGGCCGCCGCAGGCCGCTCGGGCTGGCCAGAGCCGTTCAGCGCCGACCGATAAGCTCGCGTCATGAGCCAACCCACCGCATGGGAATACGTCACGGTCCCCCTGCTCACGCACGCGACCAAGCAGATCCTCGATCAGTGGGGGGCCGACGGCTGGGAGCTGGTGTCCGTGCTGCCCGGGCCCACCGGCGAACAGCATGTCGCGTATCTGAAGCGCCCCAAATAAAGATGAGTGCCTCCGCCCGGCTGGGGCAGCTCGGGGTCAACCTTCCGGAGGTGGCGGCGCCGCTGGCCTCATACGTGCCCGCGGTACGAACCGGCAACCTGGTCTACACCTCGGGCCAGCTGCCGATGGAGGCCGGACGGCTGGCGGCAACCGGCAAGGTCGGCGCCGAGGTCAGCCCCGACGACGGCAAGGCGCTGGCGCGGATGTGCGCGCTCAACGCGCTCGCGGCGGTGGATTCGCTGGTGGGCATCGACGACGTCACCCGGGTGGTCAAGGTGGTCGGCTTCGTCGCGTCGGCCCCGGGGTTCAACGGCCAGCCGGGCGTCGTCAACGGGGCATCCGAGCTGCTCGCCGAGGTGTTCGGCGACGCGGGGGCGCACGCGCGTTCGGCGGTCGGCGTCTCCGAGCTGCCGCTGGACGCGCCGGTGGAGGTGGAGCTGATCGTGGAGGTCGGCGCGGGCCCGTGACCGAGATTGCCGAGTCGCCGACCCATCCCGCGTACGGCAGGTTGCGGGCGGTCACCGCGACCGTCTCGGTCCTGCTGGCCGACAACCCCGGCCTGCTGACGCTGGACGGGACCAACACCTGGGTGCTCCGCGGCCCGGGCAGCGACGAGATGGTCGTCGTCGATCCCGGCCCCGAGGACGACGAGCACATCGCCCGGGTCGCCGCGGTCGGTCGCATCTCCCTGGTGCTGATCAGCCACCGCCACGGCGATCACACCGACGGCATCGACAAGCTGGTCGAACGCACGGGCGCGACGGTCCGTTCCGCCGGTAGCGGGTTTCTGCGCGGCCTCGGCGGTCACCTGACCGACGGCGAGGTGATCGATGCGGCCGGCCTCAAGATCAAGGTGATGGCCACGCCCGGGCACACCGCCGACTCGCTGTCGTTCGTCCTCGACGACGCCGTGCTCACGGCCGACACCGTGCTGGGCCGTGGCACCACCGTCATCGACAAGGAGGACGGCGGCCTGGCCGACTACCTGGAATCCCTGCGGCGGCTGCGCGGCCTGGGGCGCCGCCGGGTGCTGCCCGGCCACGGCCCGGACCTGCCGAACCTGGAAGCCGTCGCGGCCGGCTACCTGACACACCGGCGCGAACGCCTGGAACAGGTGCGCGCGGCGGTGCGGGACCTCGGCGACGACGCCACCACCCGCCAGGTCGTCGAACACGTCTACGTCGACGTCGACGAGAAACTCTGGGACGCGGCGGAGTGGTCGGTGCAGGCGCAGTTGGACTACCTGCGCACTCAGTAGCGAGCAGACGCAAAGGCTCCCGTTTTCTCGGCGTGTCGGGTGCTTTTGTGTCTGGTGGCCGAGGAACGCTAGCGAGCCCGCCGGGCCAGCCGCTCGGAGTCCGAAATCAGCACGCTCTTGCCCTCCAGGCGAATCCAGCCGCGGTGGGCGAAATCGGCCAGGGCCTTGTTCACCGTCTCCCGGGAAGCGCCCACCAGCTGGGCGATCTCCTCCTGCGTCAGGTCGTGGGTGACCCGCATCGCGCCGCCCTCCTGGGTGCCGAAGCGCTGCGCAAGCTGCAGCAGCTGCTTGGCCACCCGACCGGGGACGTCGGTGAAGATGAGGTCGGCCAGGTTGTTGTTGGTCCGCCGCAGCCGCCGGGCCAGTACCCGCAGCAACTGTTCGGCGATCTCGGGCCGATCGGCGATCCAGGCCCGCAGCGCGTCGCGGTCCATCGACACCGCCCGCACCTCGGTGATCGTGGTCGCGCTGGAAGTCCGTGGGCCCGGGTCAAAGATCGACAATTCGCCGAACATGTCCGACGGGCCCATGATCGTCAGCAGATTTTCCCGGCCGTCCGGCGAACGCCGCCCGATCTTGACCTTCCCCGAGACGATGATGTAGAGCCGATCGCCCGGCTCGCCCTCGGCGAAAACCGTGTGCCCGCGCGGGAAGTCGACGGGTTGCAATTGCTTGGTCAGCGCGGTGACCGCGCCGGGCTCAACCCCTTGGAAGATTCCGGCCCTTGCCAGGATCTCGTCCACGTTGCCTCTTCAGCTTTCCAATTATGTGTGCGGGCAGGCCAACCCTGCTCGTGTGACGTAAGTCTAGAGGTAGGCGAAGTGTGTCCAACGTGCCACGCTACACACGATTGACGTGTCCGGTCCCCCTAAATTGCGGATTGACGTGGGAGTGGGCTCCCAGTCGCGTCGGTAATCCGGGCTCGTCGCGCTCACCGAAAGCGATGGCAAACTCCGGCGCGGCGTGCCGCGGCCCCCCGTGCCGGCCGGACTGCGGCGACTCGGCCAGCCGCAGCGCCTGGCGCCGATGCAGGTATTCCAGCGCCTCGGGCATGCCTTCGCGGGCCAACGTGTGCACGTCGACGGGCTCGGCATGGTCGAGGAAATCGTCGACGTCGATCGCCGTGACGGCGTCGCGGGCAAGGTCGGATTCCAGCCGTCCCAAGCCGAGCGCCACGAGCATCAGCAGCCCGGGAACGCACGCCACCAGCAACCATGACACAAGGAGAGTAAACATGGCTTAGGTCTCAGTGAGATCACGAAATCAGTACTCTGTCGTAGGTGACAGCGGCAAAGGCATCCGGGCGCACGAAGTCAACGCCATCCTCGCCCGACGGTGCCTCCGCCGACCGCTGGTCCAAAGAAACGCGCGTCGGGCTGGTTCGTCGCGCGCGCCGAATGAATCGGGCACTGGCGCAAGCTTTTCCGCATGCGCATTGCGAACTCGATTTCACGACGCCGTTGGAGCTGACGGTGGCCACCATCCTTTCGGCGCAGAGCACCGACAAACGGGTCAACCTGACGACACCCGCATTGTTCAAGCGGTATCGCACGGCGCTGGATTATGCGCAGGCCGACCGCGACGAACTCGAGAACCTCATCCGCCCCACCGGCTTCTTCCGCAACAAGGCGGCGTCGCTCATGGGTCTCGGACAGGCCCTGGTCGAACGGTTCGACGGCGAGGTGCCGTCGACGATGGCGGAGCTGGTCACCCTGCCCGGGGTGGGCCGCAAGACCGCCAACGTCATCCTGGGCAACGCCTTCGACATCCCGGGAATCACCGTCGACACCCATTTCTCGCGGCTGGTACACAGGTGGCGCTGGACCGCTGAAAACGACCCGGTGAAGATCGAGCACGCGGTCGGCGACCTGATCGAACGCCGGGAGTGGACGATGCTGAGTCACCGGGTGATCTTCCACGGCCGCCGCGTGTGCCATGCCCGCAAACCCGCCTGCGGCGCCTGCGTCCTTGCCAAGGACTGCCCTTCGTTTGGCCTCGGGCCGACGGAACCGCTGCTCGCCGCGCCCCTCGTGCAGGGTCCCGAGACCGAGCACTTGCTGGCCCTGGTGGGGCTCTGATACCGGGCGCGAGGCCGTGACCCGCACGACGCGCTGGACCGTCGCGATCCTCGCGGTGGTGGCGGCTTTGGTGGTGGCCCTGGTGGCCCAGTTGCACGACGATTCCGCACCGACCGCCACCACCCAGACGCCGGCGCCGCGGGAACACCGCGACGCCGACACCCCGTCCGCGCTGGCGGGTCCCCGGCGGCGCGCCGACCTGCCGCCGTGTCCGGCCGCCGGGGATGGCGCCGGCCCGGCGGCGCTGCGCGGTGTCACGGTGGAATGCGCCGCCGACGGTTCGGCCGTTGATGTCGCGCGCGCGGTGGCCGGACACCGGGTGGTCCTCAACCTGTGGGCCTATTGGTGCGGTCCCTGCGCCGCCGAGCTTCCCGCGATGGCCGAGTATCAGCGACGGGTCGGCTCGGACGTGATGGTGGTGACGGTGCACCAGGACGAGAACGAGACGGCTGCGCTACTGCGGTTGGCGGAGTTGGGCGTTCGGCTCCCGACCCTGCAGGACGGCCGTCGTCGGGTCGCGGCCGCGCTGCGTGTGGTAAATGTGATGCCCGCGACGGTCGTCCTCCGGCCGGACGGTAGCGTTGCCCAAATGCTGCCGCGGCCTTTTGCCAATGCCGACGAGATCGCGGCTGCCGTCGGAAACGACGCGGGTTGAGGCCGAGGGAGGTGCCGGTGAGCGCTGGGGGCACACCCCCGCCTGACGGGGGCCAAACCCATCGGCGGGCGCCGGTTTCGCTCAGACCCGACGCGTCACCGTCCTGGTTGCGTCCGCTGGTGGACAACGTGGGCCAGATCCCCGAGGCGTACCGGCACCGGCTGCCGGCAGGCGTGCTGGCGATGGTGACCGCCGCCAAGGCCGCGTCCTCGATGGCAACGCTGCTCGGTGACGATCGCGAGGCGGCTGTTTTGGTGTTGTTCTCGGGTCCGGAGTCCGGGCCATCCGGCGGCGGGCTGCCCGACGACGCCGATCTCCTGCTGACCGTGCGGGCCTCGACGCTGCGCCATCACGCCGGGCAGGCGGCCTTCCCCGGCGGCGCCTCCGATCCCGGCGACGAGGGCCCGGTCGCGACCGCGCTGCGCGAGGCGCGCGAGGAAACCGGGCTCGACGTGAATCGGCTGCATCCGCTGGCCACCATGGAGCGCACTTTCATCGCGCCGTCGCGGTTTCACGTCGTCCCGGTGCTCGCCTATTCGCCGGATCCCGGGCCGGTGGGCGTCATCGACGAGACGGAAACGGCCATCGTGTCGCGAGTTCCGGTGCGCGCCTTCATCAATCCGGAGAACCGGCTGATGGTGTACCGGGGCAACCTCGGCCGCCGGTGGGCCGGGCCGGCGTTTCTGTTGAACCAGATGTTGGTCTGGGGATTCACCGGTCAGGTGATTTCCGCGGTGCTCGATGTGGCCGGCTGGTCCGAGCCCTGGGACACCACCGACATCCGCGAGCTGGACGAGGCGATGGTGCTGGTCGGCAACGAGGGCGGGCCCCGCCGATGAACATCAATTCGATGACCCCGTCGCAGTGGCTGGACATCGCCGTCCTGGCGGTCGCGTTCATCGCGGCGATCTCGGGCTGGCGCTCGGGTGCGCTGGGCTCGCTGCTGTCGTTCGTCGGGGTGCTGCTGGGCGCCATCGCGGGCGTGCTGCTGGCGCCGCACATCGTCAGCCATATCGCCGCACCGCGCGCCAAACTGTTCACCGCGCTGTTTCTGATCCTCGCGCTGGTCGTCGTCGGTGAGGTCGCCGGCGTGGTGCTGGGGCGCGCCGTTCGCGGCGCAATCCGCAGTCGCGCAATAAGAACGATCGACTCGGTCATCGGCGTCGGTGTCCAGCTCGTCGTGGTGCTGACCGCGGCGTGGCTGTTGGCCACGCCGCTGACGCAGTCCAAGGACCAGCCAGAGCTGGCTTCCGCGGTCAAGGGCTCGCGGGTGCTGGCCCAAGTCAACGAGCTGGCACCGCCCTGGCTCAAGACGGTGCCCAAGCGGCTCTCGGCACTGCTGAACACTTCCGGGCTGCCGGCGGTGCTCGAGCCGTTCAGCCGCACCCCGGTGATCCCGGTGGCGTCTCCGGACCCGGCCCTGGCCGCCAATCCGGTGGTGACGACCGCCGCGCCCAGCGTCGTCAAGGTGCGTAGCCTGGCGCCGAGCTGTCAGAAAGTGTTGGAGGGCAGCGGATTTGTGATCGCTCCCGACCGGGTGATGACCAACGCGCACGTGGTGGCCGGATCCAACAACGTGCAGATCTACGCCAGCGGCAATCCCCTCGACGCGACCGTGGTGTCCTATGACCCGTCGGTGGACATCGCGATCCTGGCCGTCCCGAACCTGCCGCCGCCGCCCCTGGCCTTCGCCCAGGGCGAGGCGAAGAGCGGCGAAAGCGTTGTGGTGCTGGGTTATCCGGGCGGCGGCAACTTCACCGCGACGCCGGCCAGGATTCGGGAGGCGATCAGGCTCAGCGGCCCGGACATCTACCGGGACCCGGCGCCGGTCACCCGCGACGTGTACACCATCAGAGCCAATGTTGAGCAAGGCAATTCGGGCGGGCCGTTGATCGACTTGAACGGTCACGTGCTCGGCGTGGTGTTCGGCGCGGCCGTCGACGATCCCGACACCGGGTTCGTGCTGACGGCCGACGAGGTGGCCTCCCAGCTTTCCAAGATCGGCGACACCCAACAGGTGGCTACCGGGGCCTGCGTCAGCTGACGCCGCGCCGGTGCACCTGCTCGAGGAACTTCAACAGGTGCCTGTTGACCTCCTCGGGCGCCTCCTCGTGGCTGAAATGGCCTGCGCCCGCGATGGATAGGTAGCGGCCCTGCGGCGCGTAGCGCTGGGTGTGGTCCACCGGGTCGGCGAGCACGTAGGGATCGGCGTCACCGCGCAGGTGCAGCAGCGGCATGCCGAGCTGTTGGGACATCGACCGGATGAATCGCCGGCCCTCGCCGCGTAGCTGGCTTCGCACCGCCCACCGCTGGTACTCCAGCGCGCAGTGCGCCGCGCCGGGGATCTGGATTGCCGTCCGCAGGTGGCCAATGGTCTGCGAAAAGTCCTCGGAAGCAACCCATTTGGCGCAGCTTCGAATCCGGACGAGGCGTTCGATCTCCGCCGCGTTGTCCCGGGTCAGCAGGTGCTCCGGCCAGACGGGCAATTGATATCGCAGCAATGTAGGCAGCAGCGCGTAACTTTGGTCGCGGCGCGTCAGCGTGGATCGGCGCAGCGCCGCCGGATGCGGCGAGCTGATCAGCGCGATGGCGAGCACCAGCCGCGAATGCAGCAGCGCGGTGGCCCAGCAGGCCAGCCCGCCGTCGGCATGGCCAACCAGCGTCGCCGACGAATGCCCGAGCGCGCGGATCAGCCCCGCCGTGTCGCCGGCGAGCGTCCAGCCGTCGTAGCCGCGGGGCGGCTTGTCGCTGCCGCCGTAGCCGCGCAGGTCGACCGCGACCACCCGCGCACCGGTCAGCCCGCGCAGCTGATGGCGCCAGGACCACCAGAACGATCCGAAACCGTGCAGCAGCATCACCAGCGGCCGCGCCGTCGCCGGCTCCGAGGGCGGAACCGCATGATCCTGTCGGTCCGGCAGGGCTTCGACGACGTGGAATCGGATGCCGTTGGCGTGCACGTCGAAGTGGCGCCACGGCCCGTCGATGCGAGTGACCGACGGATCTGGTGCCGGCATCTACCAACCCGAGGGATCCGCGGGTTTTTCGTGCCTGCCGCCGGAGGACTCGGGAAGTTCCCTGGGTTCCCCGGCGGGCTTGTCGTGGCCGGGTGTGAGCGCGGTGCGCGTCTCCCTGACCGATTCGATCGTCTCCCGCGGCCCGCGGATGCGGCGGACCTTCAGGAAGCCCAGCAGCCCCAGCAGGGCGCCGAACACCACCATGATCCCGAACACGATCAGGTAGGCCACCCAGCGCCACAGCCAGGTGTCGAGCAGTTCGGCGATGAAGAAAAAGAAGAAGAACGTGGAGTAGAACAGCACCACCAGCGCGGCGATGAAATAGACGCTGCCGGTCAGGCCCTTCTTGACGTCCCGGGTGATCTCGGAGCGGGCCAGTTCGACCTCGGCGCGCACCAGGGTCGACACCTGGGCTGAGGCGTCCTTGATCAGGTCCCCGATCGACGGTTCGGCGGGCCTGGCGTGCGGGTCGGCCAACGGAATCGTGGTCAGCGTGCTGGGCACGCCGTTGTTGCGATCGACTTTGCTCACAGGCCGTCCTCTCGGTGTTCTCGTCGCGGCTTATGTTGCCATGCGGCGGCATGCCAGACGAGGGCAGCCGAAGCCCACTCCCGCCCGGCGTCCCCGCAGCGAAGCCGGACGCCGGGAAATAAGCTGATGGATCCCCTTGAGCGGGAAAGGAATAGGGAAAGCGGCGTGGCGACGACACCGACCATGGCGAACCGGACACCATAGCCGACTAGACTGACCGGGCCACTGGGGATGCCCGACCGCGCGATGGGAGTGTTGCTTTGCAGACGGCCTACCGTTGCTACCGGGCGGCGATCGTGGCCGTACTGGTCGCACTTATGGGTGTGCCCGCCCGTGCGGCCGCCGACGACAGGGTTCCGATGGGCGGTGGGGCCGGCATCGTCATCAACGGCGACACCATGTGCACCCTGACGACGATCGGCACCGATACCGCCGGCGACATGATCGGCTTCACCTCCGCGCACTGCGGCGGTCCCGGCGCGCAGGTCGCCGCCGAGGGAGCGCAGAACAGGGGCCCGCTGGGCGTCATGGTCGCCGGCAACGACGTCCTCGACTACGCGGTGATCAAATTCGATCCGGCCAAGGTGGCGCCGGTGGCCAACTACAACGGCTTCCTGATCAGCGGCATCGGCCCGGATCCGGCCTTCGGCCAGATCGCCTGCAAGCAGGGCCGAACGACCGGCAACTCATGCGGGGTCACCTGGGGGCCGGGCCAGGACCCGGGCACCATCGTCATGCAGGTGTGCGGCCAACCCGGTGACTCCGGGGCGCCGGTGACCGTCAACAACCTGCTGGTCGGCATGATTCACGGCGCGTTCAGCGACAACCTGCCGACGTGCATCATCAAATACATCCCGTTGCACACGCCCGCGGTGGTGATGTCGATCAACGCCGACCTCGCCGATATCAACGCCAAGCACCGCCCCGGCGCGGGGTTCGTGCCGCTGCCGGCCTGATCCGCTCGCCGCCCTACTTTCCGGCCTTGATCGCGTCGAAGACTCCGGGATCCAACAGCGTCGACGTGTCACCCAACTCCCGGTTCTCGGCGACGTCGCGCAACAGCCTGCGCATGATCTTGCCGCTGCGGGTCTTCGGCAGCTCGGGCACCACGTGGACCTCCCGTGGCTTGGCTATCGGCGAGATCTCCCGCGCCACCTCGACGCGCAACTCGTCGACGATCCCGTCGTGCACCTCGAAGTCGGCGCACAAGACGACGAACGCGCAGATGGCCTGCCCGGTGGTCTCGTCCGTCATCCCGACCACGGCCGCCTCGGCCACCGCGACGTGGCCGACCAGCGCCGACTCCACCTCGGCGGTCGACAGGCGATGGCCCGACACGTTCATCACGTCGTCGATGCGGCCGACCACCCAGATGGCGCCGTCGGAGTCGTAGTAGGCGCTGTCGCCGGCGAAGTACCAGCCCTGCTCGGCGAACCGGGACCAGTAGGTCTCGACGTACCGTTCCGGGTCGCCCCAGATGCCGCGCAGCATCGACGGCCAGGGCTGGTCCAGGACAAGGTAGCCGCTGGCGTGCTCGCCCTTGTCGTTGCCCGGCGGGATCTGATCGCCGTGGTCGTCGACGATCTTGGCCGAGATGCCCGGCAGCGGCCGCATCGCCGAACCCGGTTTGGCCGCGGCCACGCCGGGCAGCGGGGAGATCATCGCGGCACCCGTCTCGGTCTGCCACCAGGTGTCGACGATCGGGAGGCGCTCGGCGCCGATCACGTTGCGGTACCAGCGCCATGCCTCCGGGTTGATCGGTTCACCGACCGTCCCCAGCAGCCGCAGGCTGGACAGGTCGTGCGCGTCGGGAATCTCGCGGCCCCACTTCATGAACGTGCGGACGAGGGTGGGCGCGGTGTAATAGATTGTCACGCCGTACTTTTCGATGATCTCGAAATGCCGGTGCTGGGTGGGCGAGTCGGGCGTGCCCTCGTACAGGACCTCGGTGACGCCGTTCGAGAGGGGACCGTAGACACCGTAGCTGTGTCCGGTGACCCAGCCGATGTCGGCGGTGCACCAGAACACGTCGGTCTCGGGTTTGATGTCGAAGACGTAGTAGTGCGTGTAGGAACACTGGGTCAGGTACCCCCCGCTGGTGTGCACGATCCCCTTGGGCTTGCCGGTGGTGCCCGAGGTGTACAGCAGGAACAACGGCTGCTCGGCGCCGAACGGCTGCGGGACGTGCTCGGACGACGCGGCGTCGACGACGTCGTGCCACCACAGGTCTCGCTCGTCGTTCCAGGACACGTCAATCCCCGTGCGGCGCACCACCAGAACGCGCTGGATGGAGCTGGGGCCGTCGGGGCCGGGCGCGACCGCCTCGTCGGCCGCTTCCTTCAGCGGTGAGGGCTTGCCCCGGCGGAACTGCCCATCGCTGGTGATGAGCAACTTGGCCTCGGCGTCGGCGATTCGGGCGCGCAGCGCCTTCGCGGTGAATCCGGCGAACACGACGCTGTGCATGATGCCCAAGCGCGCGCAGGCGAGCATCGATATCACGGCTTCCGGAATCAACGGCATGTAGATGGCGACCCGGTCGCCGGCGACCAGCCCGAGCTCGGTCAGCGCATTGGCCGCCCTGCAGACCTCCGCCTGCAGATCGGAATACGTCAGGCTGCGACTGTCGCCCGGTTCACCCTCCCAGTGGATCGCCACCCGATCGCCGAGCCCCGCCTCCACGTGGCGGTCAACGCAGTTGTAGGCGACGTTGAGCTCGCCGTCGGCGAACCACTTGGCGAACGGCGCTTCCGACCAGTCCAGGATCTCGGTGAACGGCGTCGACCACGAGAGGCGACGGGCCTGTTTGGCCCAGAAGGCCAGCCGATCCAGGTCGGCCTCGCGGTACAGCTCCTCACCGGCGTTGGCCTGCTCGGCGAACTCCGCCGGCGGCGGATACGACGACGGATACGGCGGGCCCTCGGTGCGCGTGGCGGTCACTGGTTTCCTCCTAATGTTTCAGGCGCGTCAACCGTCAGTGAGCCTAGACCTTCGAGGTGAAAAGCGGTTCCCCAATCGGGGTTCAATTGCGCCCCCAAGGCGCATAATCACCGATGTGCCGAGACCGCACGGGCGGCGGCTTCGCCGATGGGTGCCCAGCTTCGCCGTGGCCGCAACGAGTTACGTGGCCACCGCCTCGGCTGGGCCACTCGCCTGGGCCGAACCGGCCGACAGCGTCGACCAACCGACGCCGTGCTGGTCCGAACAGGTCGCCGTCAGCGCATCCCCCACCCAGGGTGCCGCGGGCCACCGCGGGCTGACGTTGATGTTCACGCTCGCCGGCGGAGCGGACCCGTGCACGCTCACCGGTTACCCGGTCGTCGACTCCGGCGCCGGCGGCCCGGCGATCCATGCCCAGCCCACTCCGCGCGGGTACATGGGCGGCCTGCCGGCCGGGGTGGACGTGCCGCCCAGCGCCGTCCTCTCGCTGTCGACTTCAGCGCAAGCCATCGTGGAGGGCGTGGGCTACGACGACCAGGGCAACGCATGTCCCACCTACACCGACCTGGCAGTCAGCCCGCCCGGCATCATCGAGGTGTTCAACGTGCCGGCCACCATCGACGCCTGCCGCCTGCAGGTCCACCCCGTCACGGCCGGCTGAACGGCGCGCGGTCAGGAACCGGCCGGCGCCAGGCAGTAGACGCGGGCCGGCGAGGGATAGACGATCGTCTTATCGCCGGGCGGGCAGCGCGTCGTGTCCGTGCTGCCGTCGATGCGCTGCACAACCATGGTTTGCGACGGCTGCGGCTCTCCGCAGTCGCCGGGCCGCATTGTCAGGTTCCCGGCGCCGCTGGCCGGCTGGTAACACTGACCCTGCCTGAGGTTGAGCGCGAAGCACAGCAGCGTGACCCCATCGGTGTACCGGCTGTAAACGGAGTCACCGCGTTTGCCGTCCGGGCAGGCCTCGCCACCACCTTTGAAGGCGAGTTCGTAGATGTTGGCCCGGTTGGCACAGTCGTTTCCCGGATTGGAACTGAAACGCATTGTGAGAAAGGCGGTTTGGTCGACGCACTCACCCACCCGGATGGACTTGTCGGTGTCGAACGGGCTCCGGAAGTGTGGTCGCAGCAGAATTCCGGCGATTCCCAGTGCACCCGCTGCCAGCAGCACGGCACCGGTGACGATCAGCGTGTTGCCCGACTTCAAGGGTTGGCGCGGCCGTCCCGGGGCCGCTCGACTGCGTGAGCGTGACCCGATCAACAGACAGGCGAATCCGATCGCGATAATCACGAACATCGCCGCCAGATACCCGACCTGAACGCCGACGTCCTGCGCTGTCACAGCGCAATCCTAGTCACGGCGAGCGCCACGTTCGGCCATCGGCGCCGGAGGCTTTAGGTCGTTTGGTGACGGCCCGCTGCGCCCGGCTGCGCCGCGCTTGCGACCGTCACTAGGTCTGTTGGTGACGGCCCGCTGCGCCCGGCTGCGCCGCGCTTGCGACCGTCACTAGGTCTGTTGGTGACGGCCCGCTGCGCCCGGCTGCGCCGCGCTTGCGACCGTCACTAGGGTCGCTGGCATGCGTCGGATGCGGGCCGCGCTGGCCGTGATCGCCGCCGGGATGCTGGCGGCCGGGTCCCTGGGCGGCTGCGGTGGCGGCGTCCTGACTCCCGATCTGGTGCTGGTCAACGGCGGGGAACCGCCCTACCCGCTGGTTCCCACCAGCACCAACGACAGCAACGGCGGGCGGATCATCGACCGGCTCTTCGCCGGCCTGGTGTCCTATGACGCCGCGGGGCACCCGGCAAACGAGGTGGCCCAGTCGATCGAGACCACCGACAACGTCAACTATCGCGTGGTCCTCAAGCCCGGCTGGAAATTCACCGATGGCTCGCCGGTGACGGCCCACTCGTTCGTCGACGCGTGGAACTACGGCGCCCTGAGCTCCAATGCCCAACTGCAGCAAAGCTTTTTCAGCCCGATCGACGGGTTCGACGAAGTGGCCGGGCGTGATGCCAAGCGCACCACCATGTCCGGGCTGCGGGTGGTCAACGATCTCGAGTTCACCGTGCGCCTGACGGCGCCGACAATCGACTTCGTGTTGCGGCTGGGCCACAGCGCGTTCTACCCGCTGCCGGACGCCGCATTCCGCGACATGGCCGCCTTCGGCCGCAACCCTTTTGGCAACGGCCCGTACCAGCTCGCGGGCGGTCCCGACGGGCCGGCCTGGGAGCACAACGTCAAGATCGACCTGCGGCCCAATCCCGGCTACCACGGCAACCGGACACCGCGCAACAAGGGCTTGCGGTTCGAGTTCTACGCGAACCTCGACACCGCCTACGCCGACCTCCTGTCCGGGAATCTCGATGTGCTGGACACGCTTCCGCCGAGCGCGCTGCCGGTCTACAAACGCGACCTCGGTGACAACGTGACCAGCGGCCCGGTGGCGGTCAAGCACAGCCTCGACACCCCGCTGCGGCTGCCGCACTTCGGCGGCGAGGAAGGGCGCCTGCGCCGGCTTGCGCTGTCGGCCGCCGTCAACCGCGAGCAGATCTGCCAGCGGATCTTCCTGGGCACCCGCACGCCGTCGCGTGATTTCACCGCCCGGTCGTTGCCGGGCTTCGACCCGAACCTGCCGGGCAACGACGTGTTGAACTTCGATCCCGATCGCGCGCGGCAACTCTGGGCGCAAGCCAACGCGATCTCGGGGTGGGCCGGCCAGTACGCTATCGCCTACAACGCCGACGCCGGTAATCAGGAATGGGTGGACGCGGTGGCCAACAGCATCAAGAACGTGCTGGGAATCGACGCCGTCGGCGCGCCGCAGCCGACCTTCGCCGGCTTTCGCACCCAGATCACCAACCGCACCATCGCGACAGCGTTCCGCGCCGCGTGGCAGGGCGACTATCCGTCCATGATCGAATTCCTCGCCCCGCTGTTCGCCACCGGCGCGGGCTCCAACGACGTCGGCTACGCGAACCCCGACTTCGACGCGGCGCTGGCGGCCGCCGAGGCCGCGCCGACCATTGCGCAGTCGGACGACCTGGTCAACGCCGCGCAGCGAATCCTGTTCCACGACATGCCCGTCGTGCCCCTGTGGGACAACATCGGCGTGGTGGGCTGGTCGGCGGAGGTCAGGGACGTGCACGTCACCTGGAACGGCCTGCCCGACTACGAGAACATCGTGAAGGCCTGAGATGGGCTGGTACATCGCGCGGCGGATCGCCGTCATGGTGCCGGTCTTCCTCGGCGCCACCCTGCTGATCTACGGCATGGTGTTCCTGCTGCCCGGCGATCCGGTGGCGGCGATGGCCGGGGACCGGCCGCTCACTCCCGCGGTGGCGGCCGCGCTGCGCGCGCGCTACCACCTCGACGATCCGTTCGCTGTGCAGTACCTGCGCTACCTGGGCGGCATCCTGCGCGGCGACTTGGGGCGCTCCTATTCCGGGTTGGCGGTCAGTGCCGTTCTGGCCCATGCCTTTCCGGTGACCCTGCGGCTGGCGCTGATCGCGGTGGCGGTGGAGACGGTGTTCGGGATCGGCTTCGGGGTGGTCGCGGGCCTGCGCGAGGGCGGAGTTTTCGATTCGACGGTGCTGATCGCCGGCCTAGTCATCATCGCGATCCCGATATTCGTCCTGGGCTTCGTGGCGCAATTCGTGTTCGGTGTGCGGCTGGGAATCGCGCCCGTCACGGTGGGCGAGCGGGCGACCTTCGGGCGGTTGCTGCTGCCCGGAATCGTCTTGGGCGCGGTGTCGTTCGCGTACGTGGTGCGGTTGACCCGGTCCGCGGTGGCCGCCAACGCGCACACCGACTATGTCCGGACCGCCACCGCCAAGGGGTTGTCGCGGCGCCGGGTCGTGACGGTGCACATCCTGCGGAACTCGCTGATCCCCGTGGTGACGTTCCTCGGCGCCGACCTCGGGTCGCTGATGGGCGGGGCCATCGTGACGGAAGGCATCTTCAACATCCACGGCGTCGGCGGCGTCCTGTATCAGGCCGTCACCCGGCAGGAGGCGCCGACGGTGGTGTCGATAGTGACGGTGCTGGTGGTCATCTACCTGATCACCAACCTGGCGGTGGACCTGCTGTACGCCGCCCTCGATCCCCGGATCCGCTATGGCTGAACGCAGCCCCGATCGCCACGGCTTCTGGCGCGACACCTGGCGCGGGCTGCGGCGGCGCCCGAAGTTCATCGTCGCCGCCGCGCTGATCGCGCTCATCGTTGCCGTCGCCCTGTTCCCGGCGTCGTTCACCGGCATCGATCCCGGCTACGCCGATCCGGGCCAGAGCCTGCTGCCCCCGTCGGCCGCGCACTGGTTCGGCACCGACCTGCAAGGCCACGACATCTACGCGCGAACGGTTTACGGGGCGCGGGCCTCGGTCATCGTCGGTCTCGGCGCCACCCTGCTGGTGTTCGCGGTGGGCGGCGCCCTGGGCGCGTTGGCCGGCTTCTACGGGGGCTGGATCGACGCCGTCGTCTCGCGCATCACCGACGTGTTCTTCGGCTTGCCCCTGCTGCTGGCGGCCATCGTGATCATGGGCGTCATGCACCACCGCAGGGTGTGGACCGTGGTGGTCATCCTGGCCTTGTTCGGCTGGCCGCAGGTGGCCAGGGTCGCCCGCGGCGCGGTGCTCGAGGCGCGGGCCGGCGACTATGTGCTTGCGGCGAAGGCGTTGGGAATGAGCAACTTTCAAACGCTGATTCGGCACGTGCTGCCCAACGCCCTGGGTCCGGTCTTCGCGGTGTGCACCCTGGCCTTCGGCGTGTTCATCGTCACCGAGGCATCGCTGTCCTACCTTGGCGTCGGCCTACCGGCGTCGGTGGTGTCCTGGGGCGGCGACATCAATCTGGCGCAGAGCCGCCTGCGGTCGGGCTCGCCCATCCTGTTCTATCCGGCCGGCGCGCTGGCCATTACGGTGCTCGCCTTCATGATGATGGGCGACGCCCTGCGTGACGCGTTGGACCCGGCCTCGCGGGGGCGGCGCGCATGAATCCCGGCGAGCCGCTGCTGTCGGTCGAGGGCCTCGAGGTCAGTTTCGGGGATCGGGCCGTGGTGTGTGGCGTGGATCTGACGGTGCGGCGCGGTCAGACCGTCGCGGTGGTCGGCGAATCCGGGTCCGGGAAATCCACCACGGCCGCCGCGATCCTCGGGCTGCTGCCACCCGGCGGACGAATCTCGGCCGGTCGCATCGTCTTCGACGGGCTCGACATCACCGCTGCTGACCGCCGGGTGCTGCGGTCGATCAGGGGCCGCGACATCGGCTACGTCCCGCAGGATCCGATGACCAACCTCAACCCGGTCTGGAAGGTGGGGTTTCAGGTCCGGGAAGCGTTGCGGACCAACGCTTCTGGTCGCGATGCGCGACGGCGCGCGCTCGAGCTGCTCGCCGAGGCGGGCATGCCGGATCCCGTGCGGCAGGCCGCCAAGTATCCCCATCAGCTTTCCGGCGGCATGTGTCAACGCGCGCTGATCGCGATCGGCTTGGCCGGACGGCCGAAGCTGCTCATCGCCGACGAGCCGACGTCGGCGCTTGACGTCACGGTCCAGCGGCGGGTGCTGGACCACCTCCAGGGGCTTACCGCGGAACTCGGGACCGCGTTGCTGCTGATCACCCACGACCTGGCGTTGGCCGCTGAGCGGGCGGAGACCGTGGTGGTCGTCCATCGGGGCCTGGTGGTGGAAACCGTTGCGGCGCAATCGATTCTACGGGAGCCGCGCCACGAATACACCCAGCGCCTGGTGGCGGCCGCGCCGTCGCTGACTCCCCGGACCCGGGCGCACATCCCGACTCGGCCCACCGACGATCTTCTGGCCGCCTCCGAGCTCACCAAGGTCTACCGGGAGTCACGCGGGGCGCCGTGGCGGCACACGGAATTTCGCGCGGTCGACGCCGTGTCGTTCCGCGTGCGTCGGGCGAGCACGTTGGCAATCGCCGGGGAGTCGGGCTCGGGCAAATCGACGCTGGCGCGGATGGTGCTGGGCCTGTTGCCGCCCACCTCGGGCACCGTGGTGTTCGACGGGACCGACATCAACGACAAGCTGGGCCGCGAGAGGGCTTTGGCGTTTCGCCGGCGGGTACAGCCGGTGTTCCAGAACCCTTACAGCAGTTTGGATCCCAGGTATTCGGTGTTTCGTGCCGTCGAGGAGCCGTTGCGGATCCATCGGGTGGGCGACCGCAAGCAGCGCGAACGGGCGGTGCGCGAGCTCCTCGACCAGGTGGCTCTGCCATCGTCTGTGTCGGCGCGGCTGCCCCGCGAACTCTCGGGCGGCCAACGGCAACGTGTCGCCATCGCCCGGGCGCTGGCGCTGCGGCCCGAGGTCCTGGTGTGCGACGAGGCGGTGTCGGCGCTCGACGTGCTCGTGCAGGCGCAGATACTGGACCTCCTGGCGGAGCTGCAATCCGAACTGGGCCTGACCTACCTGTTCATCAGCCACGACCTGGCGGTGATCCGGCAGATCGCCGACGATGTCCTCGTGATGCGCGCGGGCCGGGTGGTCGAGCGGGCCCCCACCGAGGAGCTGTTCACCCGGCCGCGCCACGAGTACACGCGCCGGTTGTTGGAGGCGATTCCCCGCCCGTCCTGAGGCCTTGGGCGGGGCCCCGATAGGTTGGCACGTTGTGACCGCTGACCCGCTGGCCTCGCTGATGGAGCTGTCCGGCGTCGCCGAGGCCAGCGACCGGGCCCGCGACGCGCTGGGGCGCGCACACCGCCATCCGGCCAACCTGCGCCGCTGGCCGGTGACCGCGGCCGAGGCGGCGCTGCGGGCGGCGCGCGCGTCGTCGGTGCTCGACGGCGGTCCGGTCCGGCTGGACGACCTGGCTGAGGCCGGCCAGATCCGTGACCCGGTGTTCGGCGGGGCGCTGCGGGTGGCCCAGGCGCTGGAAGGCGGGGGTGGGCCCCTGATCGGGATCTGGCAACGGGCGCCGTTACAGGCGCTGGCCCGCCTGCACGTGCTCGCGGCGGCCGACCTGGCCGACGACGATCGGCTCGGTCGCCCGCGAACCGACGCGGAGGTGGGCACCCGCCTGGCGCTGCTGGCACGGCTGGTGGCCGGCGGGACCCGCGCTCCGGCGCCGGTGGTGGCCGCCGTCGCACACGGCGAGTTGCTGACGCTCGGGCCGTTCGGCAGCGCGGACGGCGTCGTGGCCCGCGCGGTTTCGCGGCTGGTGACGATCGCCAGCGGACTGGATCCCCACGGGTTGGGCGTGCCCGAGGTGAATTGGATGCGCCGGCCCGCCGACTACCGCGATGCCGCGCGGGGGTTCGCCGACGGCACGCCGAGCGGGGCGTGCAT